>JBOHZR010000377.1:0-24654 GCA_050738595.1 Steroidobacteraceae bacterium
CCCCAGAGCGCGCGCTCGTCTTCGAGCGTCGGCAGCGCGATGGAAACGGCTGGCGCGATCTCAGCGACCGCCGCCCGCGCCTCGTCGGCCGACTTCCAGCAGGCCGGGCGATAATTCGGATCGAACGCCACCTCTGCGCCGCGCCGGCGCACGCGCGCCGCGATGTCGTGCAGCAGCGCGCGGCCCGCGGGCGCGAAGAGCGACAGCGAGACGCCTGAGAAGTAGAGCAGGTCCGCCTCGGCGGCGGGCTCGAGCGCGGCGCTGCAAGCGGAGGATTCAAACAGAGCTCTTGCCGCACTCTCCCTGCGCCAGTAGAAGAAGCTGCGCTCTGCCGACGGCGAGGTGCGGATGGCGTACAGGCCCGGGAGCCTGCCCGCGGTCCGCGTGACCAGGTGCGTGCGCACGCCTTCGGCCTGCCAGCCGGCGAGCATCTCCTGCGAGAACGGATCGGCGCCGAGCGCGGTGAGAAAGCAGGGCGCGAGCTTCAGGCGCGCGAGGTACAGCGCGGTGTTGAACGTATCGCCCCCGAATGTGAGGCGCGCCGCGCCGCCCACCATTGCGGTGAGCTCGAGCATACATTCACCGATCGAGACTATGAGCATGTTCACGTTTCCTGGAAGCTTCGCTCAGCATCGACTGCGATCCTGAGACCAGATCGCCGGTCTGCCCGCGGTATGCCACCGTACACTCGGGCGAGTTCGGCCGCTGCAGGGCATTTGACATTCCTCCGACGTTCTCCGGTTCGACGAGTGTCGCCTGGTTTGCGCTGCTCCTTCCCGTGGTCTCGGCCAGCTACTGGCTCGGCCGGCGATCCATGCGCGCGGGCGCCGCCGCGGGCCGGGACGCCGGCGCGCGCGCGCGAGCACGGTATCCGGACAGCGAGAAGTTCGATGCCCACACGGAACATCGCTGGGCCGCGCTCGTCGCCCGCCACCGGGGTATCTCGGTGGTGATCTCCGACCGCGACCACCGAGTGCTGTGGGTGAACGATACATTCACGGAGCTCACCGGCTACAGCGCGGTCGAGGCGCGGGGCCGCACGCCGGCGGAGCTGCTTTTCTACGAACGCACCGACATGGCGACCGTCGAGCGGGCCCGCGAGCTGTATGTGCGCAAGGCGAGCGCCCGGTTCCGGGTGCGCGTGCGGACGAAAGCGGGCGCTGAGCGCTGGCTCGAAGCGGACGTGCAGGCACTGCATGGTCCGAGCGGGGACGTGGAAGGCTACATTGCCGTCCATCGCGATGTGACCGAGCAGGTCCGTGCGGCGGAGAACCTCGCTGTGATCGCGGCGAATGTGCCCGGGATGATCTTTCAATGGCGGCTCGATACCGATGGGAGGACGCATTTCCTCTATGCGAGCCCGGGCGCACGCGATCTGTACGGCGTCGATCCCGCGGAGCTGATGAACGATGAGCGCACGATGTCGGATTTCCTCGTCAATCCCGAGGAGAACACGCTCGATTACGCCGCGATGCTGCACTCGGCCGCGACGCTCACTCCGTGGCACGCAGAGCACCGCCTCATCACGGCGGAGGGTGAGCTGCGCTGGCTCGAGGCGAATGCGATCCCCAAACGCAATGCGGACGGGAGCACGACCTGGACCGGCTATGTGAACGATGTGACGCGGCGCAAGCTCGCGGAGCAGGAACTGCGGGTGAGCGAGGAGAAGCTGCGCAGCCTCTATGATCTCTCGCCGCTCGGTATCGCGCTCTCCGACAGCGACGGGCGCTTCCTGCAGACGAATCAGGCGATGGAGATCATCACGGGCTACGGACGTGCGGAGCTCGCAGGCATGAGCTGGTGGGACTCCATCCTCCAGGGCGAACACGAGCAGCGCGGGCGCTTCGAGCGGCTGATGCGCAGCGGCCGTTTCGGGCCGGTGGAGAAGGAGCTCAAGCGCAAGGACGGGGCGCGCGTTCCGGTGCAGATCACCGGCATCCGCGTCACGGCGAGCGACGGCACGCAGCTCATGTGGTCCATGCTCGAGGACATCGCCGACCGCAAGCGCGCCGAGCAGCGCATCTCGTTTCTCGCCTACCACGATCCGCTTACCGGGCTCGACAATCGCCTCGGCCTGCGCACTCGGCTCACCGAGGCGCTTGCGGCCGCCACGGAGAGCCGCGGCCGGATGGCGTTGATGATGGTCGATCTCGACCGCTTCAAGGCGATCAACGATACGCTCGGGCACGATGCGGGCGACCGCGTGATCGCGGAGCTCGCGCGCCGCATCCGCGCGGCCGTGTGCGAGGCGGACATCGTTGCGAGGCTCGGTGGTGACGAGTTCGTCGTGGTGCTGACCCGGCTCGAGGCGGGCGCGCGGATCGAGTCGGTGATCGAGCGCATTTTCGCACCGCTGCGCGGGCGCTTCGAGGTCGACGGGAGCGCGGTGCACATGACCGTGTCTGCCGGCGTCAGCGTCTTCCCGGATGACGGGCCCGACGGGCAGACACTGCTCAAGCGGGCCGACATCGCCATGTACGCCGCCAAGGCGCGTGGGCGCGACAGCTGTGAGATCTACAGCGCCGCAATGACCCAGGCGGCGGACCAGCGCCTCGCGCTCGAGACGGAGCTGCGCGATGCGCTCGCAGCAGGCCAGTTCGTCGTGCACTACCAGCCGCAGATGGACACGCTCACCGGTCGGCCGATCGGCCTCGAGGCGCTGCTGCGGTGGCGTCATCCCACGCGCGGGCTCATTCCGCCCGCGCTCTTCATCCCGATCGCCGAGGAGTCGCGGCTCATCGAGCCTATCGGCGAGTGGGTGCTCGAGGCGGCGTGCCGCGACATGAAGTCCTGGCTCGAGTCGGGTGGCGAGCGGCTCACCGTCGCCGTCAATCTGTCGCCGATCCAGTTCGCGTGCGAAGATCTGGCCGAGCGCGTCGCAGGGGCGCTCGCCGCCACGGGCCTTCCGCCCGAGCTCCTCGAGCTCGAGATCACCGAGTCCGCGGCCATGAGCGCACCGGATCTCGCGGCCCGCAGTCTCGCGCGCCTCAAGCAGATCGGCGTATCGCTCGCGATCGATGACTTCGGTACGGGCCATTCCTCGCTCGCGCGGCTGAAGATGTTCAACGTCGACCGGCTGAAGATCGACCGCACGATCGTCACCGACTGCGCCGCCGATGCCTACGATGCGACGCTCTGCCGCGCCACGATCGCGCTTGGCCGGGCGCTCGGGCTCGATGTCGTCGCCGAGGGCGTCGAGACGCAGGAGCAGTGGCAGTTCCTCGCGCAGGAGCACTGCAATTCGGTTCAAGGCTACCTCTTCGCGCGGCCGATGCCGGCCGCGGAGGCGTTTCAGTTCCTCCGCGCGACACTGGCCGCGCCGCGTCTGCGGTCGCACCCCGGGGTCCCGAGAAGCGGGCGCTGATCAGTGGGGGCTGCGTGCGCGCGCCCGGACGTGCTCCGTCCATGGCGCCGCCGCAGCTTGACATCGATCCGGAGCGTCTCGATAGTCCTCCGTCATGGCTCCTCCCGCTGCTGCGATCTCGAGTGGCTCGGTCCGGTTCGTCGAGGGGGTCGTGAACTACGCGGGCGAGATGTCGGCGCGCCCGCGCTATCACGCGAACGATACCTCGCGCGATGTTCTCGTGCTCGATCCGCGGCACGTTCAGATCGAGGATGCGCGCTCGAGGGACGTGGCTCCCACGCTCGCTCGAGAGGGTATCGCGATCGTGCCGCATTCGAGCCGCATCGGGGACTTTCGCGAGGCGGGAGAACTCGCCGCGCATCACCCGGCGGAGATCGAGCAGCTGATCCTCGAGCTCTCGGGAGCCGATGCGGTGAGCGTGACGGGCACGGGCGTCCTGCGTTTCGGGGAGAAATCGCCGGACTCGGGTCGCCTCAACAACTCGCGGCCCGCCCGCTTCATTCACATCGACTGCTCGAATACGACGGCTGCGGGGTTCGCGGAGCGGTCACGCCCGAAGGGCACCGCGCGCCCGATCCGCCGGTTCGCGCACTACAACGTCTGGCGGGCGTTCTCACCGCCGCCGCAGGATGTGCCGCTCGCCCTCTGCGACGCGCGCAGCGTCGAGCCGCGAGACCTCGTTCCTGCCGATGCCGTTTTCGATGTCGCCGGCCAGCCCGAGTGGTCGTTCGAGGGCTTGGTGGTCCGGTTCAATCCGCGCCATCGGTGGCTGTACTTCTCGCGCATGACGCGCGAGGAGGTCATCGTCTTCAAGACTCACGACTCCTCGCCGGACGAGCCGAGCCAAGTCCCGCACAGCGCGTTCGATGATCCATCGTGCCCGAGCGGCGTGTCTCCCCGCTGCAGCATCGAGATGCGCGCCTGTGCGTACTGGTTCGGGTGAGGCGTTCCGCAACGCCCCTCAACGTTCGTGAACACGTACTGAAACCGTTATTTACGAGACTTCGCTTGCGCTCTCATCGAGCATGGCGGCTCGACTGGGAGGGAAGTGATGCCGAAAGCGCCGCAGTCTCGCCGCACGTACGCGGCACTCAGCCGCGCGTGCGTGGGACTCATCCTCGCATGCAGCACAGGGACCGTGTGGGGTCAACGATCCGACTCCGCGAACACGGAGTCCCCGAAGACGCAGTCCCCGAGCCCGCCCGAGCAAGTGACCGTCACAGCCCAGCGCTTGAACCTCATCGGCACGGCCATGACGGCGAGCGAGGGCGTCGTGGTGAACGATGAGCTCGCGCTGACACCGGCCTACCGGCCGGGCGCACTGCTCGAGACTGTCCCCGGGCTCACCGTGACGGCACACAGCGGCGAGGGCAAGGCAGACCAGTACATGTTGCGCGGCTACAACTTGGATCACGGCACCGACCTCGCAACCTACGTCGACGGCATGCCGATCAACGAGCCGACGCATGCGCACGGGCAGGGATATACCGACCTCAACTTCATGATTCCCGAGCTCGCGACGAACGTGACCTATACGAAGGGCACGTACTATGCGCAGGAGGGCGACTTCGCCTCCGTCGGATCGGTGCACGTGAGCTATCGCGACACGATCGAGGACCAGGCGTTGGCCACTGTGGGGACGCTCGGTTTCCAGCGCGTCTTCGCAGCGGGCTCCACGCCCATCGCCGGGGGCAACCTGCTCGGCGCGCTCGAGCTGCAGCACTACGACGGTCCGTGGGTCCATCCAGACGACCAGAGGAAGGCGAATGCCGCGCTGCGCTACAGCGCGGGCGATGCGACGAACGGCCTCTCGCTCACCGCGATGTTCTATCACGACCTCTGGAGTGCCACGACCGATCAGCCGGTCCGTGCCATCAGCGAAGGGCTGATCGACCGGTTCGGATCGCTCGATCCCTCCGACGGGGGCTACGCGCAGCGTACGAGCCTCTCGGCCCAGTACCACGTCGCGGTCGCGGGCGGCGAGTTTTCGGCGAGCGGCTACGTGATCAGCAATCGCCTCACGCTGTGGAACGATTTCACACACTTTGCCGTCGATCCGGTCAACGGCGATCAGGAGGAGCAGCACGAGGACCGCGAGACGCTCGGAGCCGATGCGGACTATGCGCGCGAGGTAAGCATCGCCGGCGTCTCCCACGATGTGCTGATCGGCTTTCATACCCGCGTCGATTACAACGACGTCCTTCGTCTGCCGACCCAGGATCGGGTGCTGCTCACGCCGGAGGAGCTCGCGGCGGTCGATTATCCCGCCTCGTTTTCCGAGCAGGATCATGTCAGCCTGAGCAGCGTCGCCGGATACCTCCAGGACACCACTCGCTGGCTGCCCTGGTTGCGGACCGTATTCGGGCTTCGCGAGGATTACATGTACGGCAGCGACTCCGGCACGAACTACGGGGATGCGCACAGCGCACTCTTTCAGCCGAAGGCGAGCCTGATCGTCACCCCGCTCGCCACGACGGAGCTCTATGCGAGCTGGGGGCGCGGCTTTCACAGTGACGATCTGCGCGGCGTCAATCAGGCGAGGATTGCCGGCATCCCCGGGGCCCCCTTGATCGCGAGGCAGACCGGCGAGGAAGTGGGCGCCCGCGAGAATGCCCTGCCGAACCTTTCTTTCACGCTGGCCTTCTACAAGCTCGACGCGCAGTCGGAGACGACTTACGACCCGGACGCGGGGCAGGACACCGCCGGACCCGCGAGCACGCGCTATGGATGGGAGCTGAATGTCACCTATCAGGCCTCGAGGTGGCTGGAGCTCTACGGCACGTACTCTCACAATCATGCGCGCTTCGATACCCCGTTTGACGACGGCACCGGCCACATCGGGACCTATCTGCCCAATGCGCCTTTCGCCGCGGGCTCGTTCGACATGTACCTGAAGGGTCTCGGAGCGTGGTCCGGCGGGCTCGAATACCGCTACGTGGGTGCCTTTCCGCTGTCGTCGGACAACGTGGTCCAGGGTCACGGATACGGTGAGTGGGACGGCGAGATCCACTACGCGCTCGCGAGCGGATGGGGCTGCGGAGTCGGGCTCTTCAACATCCTCGACAAAAAAGCGGACGCGGCCGAGTTCTGGTACATCGATCGGCTGCCCGGTGAGCCGGCGGACGGTGTGCCGGACGTGCACATTCATCCGCTCGAGCCGCTCTCCGTGCGCTTCACGGTCGCGAAGACGTTCGATTGATGGACGGCTCGCGCGATCCCGACGCGCTGCTCGTGCGGGCGCTCGGAGTGCGCGAGCTGGCCGCGACGATATTCAACTACACGGTCGGCAGCGGCATTTTCGCGCTGCCGGCGGTCGCCGTCGCGCGGCTCGGCGGGGCGGCGCCGCTTGCATACCTCGCCTGCGCGATCGTCATGGCATGCGTCGTACTGTGCTTCGCGGAGGCGGGCAGCCGCGTGTCGGCGACTGGGGGCCCTTACGCGTACGTGGAGGTCGCGCTCGGGCCACTCGCCGGTTTCGTCGCGGGTGTGCTGCTCAGCGTGACTGGCCTCACGGCGGGCGCCGCGGTCACTGTGCTGTTCGCGGAGTCGCTCGCCTCGGTTGCGCCACCTGGGCCCATCCGGGCGGCTCTCACGCCGGCGCTCGTCCTGCTCGCCCTCTGCGCGCTCGCGCTGCTCAATATCCGAGGCGTGCGCCGCGGCGCACGCGCCGTGGAGCTCGTCACGGTCGCGAAGCTGCTCCCGCTCATCGCCTTCGTTGTGGTGGGCGCCTTCTTCGTGCGGCCCACGAATCTCGCGTGGGGCGCCGCGCCGCATCTCGCGGACGTGCTCGGGACGGCGGGCGTCGTGATTTTCGCTTTCTCGGGCATCGAGTCGGCGCTCGCGCCGAGCGGGGAGGTGCGCGCTCCCGCGCGCACGGTGCCGCGCGCTTCCTTCCTCGCGCTCGGCGCGGTGACGGTGCTCTATCTCATGATCCAGTGGGTCGCGCTCGGCACCGTGGGCGGGGCCCTTGCGCGAACCGGTGCAACGCCGCTTGCGGCCGCTGCACAGGTTTTCGCGGGAGCTTCCGGCCGGGCGCTACTGATCGCCGGCGCGATCGTGTCGATGCTCGGGTATATGACCGGCAACATGCTCGCGGTGCCCCGATCGCTGTTCGCGCTCGCGCGCGATGGTTTCCTCCCGCGCGCGCTCGCGACCGTGCATTCCCGCTTTCGCACGCCGCATTTCGCGATCGCGCTCTACGCCGTGATGGTTGCGGGGGTCGCGCTTTCCGGCACCTTCGAGCGGCTCGCCGTGCTCTCGAATCTCGCCGCCTTCGCGCTGTACATTCTCTGTGCGATCGGGGTGTGGCGGCTGCGGCGCCTCGACGTGCGCTCGGACGGGAAGCCGTTCGTGATTCCCGGCGGGCCGCTGGTGCCCCTCGCGGCTTGCGTGCTCAATGCCGCTCTCATCGTCGAAACCGGTTCTGGGCAGGATCACATCGGCCTCGGCGCGCTCTGCGCGGCAGCGGTGCTCGTCTATTGGATCCGGGAACTTCGCCGGCCGAGTCGATGAGAACGAGCACGGGGCACGCCCTCGAGTGCGCTCAGCTTGCGCCGGCGCAGCTCGAAGCCCAACGGCATGTGGGTTGCGCGGGTTCCCACGCCGCGGCGGCAGTGCGCGTCGGGGGCCGGGAGAATGCAGCAAGCAGCGGCGCTGCGGGTCATTTATCATCGCCCTGCGATCACGATCCCGGCGTTCGACCCTCGCGAGACATGCTCAAGCGATACATCGAGACGACACTGCGGCACGTTCATCTGCGGCGCGGCGGGCGCGAGGCCTTGCGAGGCATCGATTGGACGATCCGGCCATTGGAGCGCTGGATCGTTGCGGGACCGAACGGTGCGGGCAAGACGCAGCTTCTGAAGCTCGTCGCGGGCAGCGTCTGGCCGGAACCTCGCGCCGGGACCGTCCGCAGCTATCGCTGGCGCGGTGAGCTCCACGTCACCGCAGCCGAAGTACGGGAAGAGATCGGCTATATCGGCCCCGAGCGGCAGGATCGCTACGAGCGCTACGGGTGGAATCCCACCGTCGAGCAGGTCGTCGGAACGGGGTTGTATCGCACGGACATTCCGCTCGATCCACTCACACGCGCCGACCGGCGCCGCATCGCGCAGGTGCTCGAGCGGCTCGGCTTCGGCGCGTTCGCCGAGCAGCGCTTCCTTACGCTCTCCTACGGGGAGCGACGCCTTGCACTGCTCGCGCGGGCACTTGCCGCCCGGCCGAAGCTGCTGCTGCTCGATGAGCTTTTGAGCGGGCTCGATACCGAGCGGCGCGCCGTCGCGCTCGGCTGGCTCTCCCGCACGAGCCGCTCCGCGCTGCCCTGGGTGCTCACGACCCATCGCATCGAGGACGTGCCTCCCACCGCGACGCATGCGCTCCTGCTCGAGCGCGGCCGCATCGTCTACCGCGGCCGCATCGAGCGCGCGCCGCTTGCGAGATGCCTTTCCGCCGAAGCACCAGCCCGAGCCGCAGAGCACGATGCTTCGCAGGCAGCGCGTGCGCCGCGTGTTCGGCGAGTTGCGGGTGTTCGGCGCGCCGCCGCGGCGGACAGTCTCGTGCGCTTCGCGCGCGCATCGGTCTATCTGGAGGGGCGTCGCGTGCTCGCAGGAATCTCACTCGAGATCGCACGCGGCGAGTGCTGGATCGTTCATGGGCCGAACGGCTCCGGGAAGTCGACTCTGCTCAGGACGATCTACGGCGATCATGCGGTCGCTGCCGGGGGACTCATCGTGCGGGCGGGCATCGAGTCAGGGGTCTCGCTCGATACATTCAAACGGCGCGTCGGATTCGTCGCTCCGCACCTGCAATCCTCGCTCGCCGCCACGACGAGCCTGCTTGCCGGAGAGCGGCGCTGCGCGGCGGGCCGGTCGGCGCTCGCGGTCCGGAGCGGCGCGTCGCGCGGCTTCGCCGAACCCCGGCAGCTCACGGTCGGCGAGACCGTTCTGTCCGGCCTCAACGCGAGTTTCGGGCCCGGCGAGCCGCCGAGCCGTGCGGAGCGCCGCGCCGCGCAGCGCGCGCTCGCCGATTTCGGGCTCGCACGGCTCGCTGCTCGGCAGCTGCCCGAGCTCTCGTACGGACAGTTGAGGCGCGTACTGTTCGCGCGGGCCTGGATCAATCGCCCCGCGCTGCTGCTGCTCGATGAGCCGTTCTGCGGGCTCGATGCCGCCACGCGCGAGGACCTGAAGCGCGAGCTCGAAGCGATCACAGCTCGCGGCGCGGCAATCGTGATGGCGACGCACCACCGCCACGAGTGGCCGCCCTGCGCGACGCGCGAGCTCGAGCTGCGTGAGGGTCGCGTGCGCTATTGCGGGCCGGCAGCGAGGTGACCATGGAGAAGCGAGAAGTACGCGCCGCCGCTTCGCTCGCCGCCGTGCTGTCCGTCCGGATGCTCGGCCTTTTCATGATCTACCCGGTGTTCGCCGCACTCGCGCGCAATCTCGCCGGGGCGACCCCGTACAGGATCGGACTGGCGCTCGGCATTTACGGCCTGACTCAAGGGTTGCTGCAAATGCCATTCGGCCTGCTGTCGGACCGGATCGGACGCAAGGTCGTGATCGTGTCGGGCCTCCTGATATTTGCTGCCGGCAGCGCCGTCGCCGCGCTCGCGACCTCGATCGAGGGCATGATCATCGGACGGGCGCTGCAGGGTGCGGGTGCAGTCGGGGCAGCGATCCTCGCGCTGGTCGCCGATCTCACCTCGGAGGAGAACCGAACTCACGCCATGGCGTTGGTCGGCATGACCATCGGCTCCTCCTTCCTCGTGGCGCTCGTCGTAGGGCCCATCGTCGCCGGCTGGGTGGGAATCAGCGGCATCTTCTGGCTGATGACCGCGTTAGGATTAGTCGGCATCGGTATCACGACGTTCCTCGTACCGACACCCAGGCGCGTGCGCCTGCACCGGGAAGCGGAAGCGGTTCCCGCGCTCGTCGGCTCGACGGTCAGGAATCCGCAACTGTTGCGGCTCGACTTCGGAATCTTCTCCCTGCACGCGATGCTCACGGCCAGCTTTCTCGTCGTGCCCGCTCTGCTGCACGGAGCCCTCGGCGTGAGCAGCCGCAACCAGTGGCTGGTATACCTTCCGGTACTTGCGGTCTCGGTCGGGCTGATGGTGCCGGCGATCATCTTCGCGGAGCGGTTCCGGCGCATGAAGCCTGTGCTGGTCGGCTCGGTGGCGGTGCTCGCTGCGAGTCAATTCATGCTCGCCGCCGCCGGACGCGACGTCTACGTGCTTCTGGCGGCGATCACGTTGTTCTTCGCCGCATTCAACGTCATGGAGGCGAGCCTACCCTCGCTGGTCACCAAAACCGCGCCTCCGGGCTCGACGGGCACAGCGACGGGGATCTACTCGAGCTCGCAGTTCCTCGGCATCTTCGTAGGGGGCGTGGTCGGCGGTTGGGTCCATCAGGTCGCGAGCGGCGCAGCCGTGTTCTGGTTCGCCGGCGCACTTGCCGTGCTCTGGCTGCTCGCCGCGGCCACCATGCGCCCGCCGAGCCATCTGACGACGCGCGTGGTGCGCATCGGGAAGCTCTCGGCGGCGGACGCAGACCGGCTGGCCCTGCGGCTCGAGCAAGTGCCGGGTGTCGCCGCAGCGGCAGTCGTCGCGGAGGAAGGTCTTGCCTATCTCAAGGTGGACTCGAAGATATTCGACCGGGCCAAGGCCGAATCGGTCGCGTGTGCGACGTCCGAGCCGCTGTAAAGCGTGTCTGACCTGTCGATCAGAGCGCCATCTGGGTTTCGAAGATCTGCACGGCCTGACCGATGATCCATACCCCGTCAATCGTGCCGTCGTGCAGCTCGAGCTCGACGTCCACTCGTCCGGGGCGCCCCATGAAATGGCCTTGGGCACCGGAGAACGAAGCCCGCGAGCCCTCGTGCGCGAGGAGATCGTGGCGCGCAAGGTAGGCCCCGAGCAGACCGTGCGCATTCCCGCTCACGGGGTCCTCCTGGATGCCAAGCGCCGGGCAGAACATGCGCGATTCGGTGAGGCAACCCTCAACGTGCGCCGCGAGCGTGAACACGAAGTAGCCGGCTGCGCCGACCTGCGCGGAGAGCGTCGTGAGTCGGGCGAAGTCCGGCTTCAAGTTCTTCAACTGCTCCGGCCCGCGCACGCCGACCATGAGCCGCGTTCCGGCGCTCCCGACGATCCGCAAAGGGCAGCGGGTGTCGAGGTCGTCGGATGCGAGCGCGAGCGCATCGAGCACGGCAAGCCGCTCACGGTCGTTGAGCTCTCTGCCGAGCGGCGGGCAGCTCTGGCGCACCGCGATGCGCCGCTCTTGCCCGTCTCCCCGGATCTCGATCTCGACGAGTCCCGCACGCGATCGCTGGCGACGCCGCGTGCTTCCCGCCGCGCGGGAGAGCACGTAATGTGCGGCGACCGTCGCATGGCCGACGAATCCCACCTCGGCACGCGGGGTGAAGAAGCGCGCGCGGACGTCGTGATCGGCGCCATCCGGCCGTAGGATGAAGGCGGTGTCGGCGTTGTTCAGCTCGCGAGCGATCGCGAGCATCTCGGCGTCGGTGAGACCGTCGGCATTCAGCACGACGCCGGCCGGGTTGCCCGTGAAGCGCGTGCGGGTAAAGGCATCGACCTGATGGATCTCGATCTTGCGCGCCATCGTCGTCAAGGGTACGGCAATCGCCCCGGGGAGGTATATTGCCATGGAGATCGGAGTCGAAATCAGCTTGTATCCGCTCGAGGCGAATTTCGCTCCGCGGATCAAGGCCTTCCTCGATCGTCTGAGGGCGGCCGGCCGGCTCAAGATCGTCACGACGAGTCTCAGTACCCAGCTCTTCGGGGAGTACGACGAGGTGGTCGCGGCGCTCACGCGCGAGATGCGCGCCGTCTTCGCGGAGGGCGGCACCGGCGAGAGCGCGGAAGGGGCGGGGAAGGCCGTGTTTCTCGTCAAGCTTTTCGGCCCGCTTGCGCCGCCGCGGGCTTGACGTCCCACGCCTGCCGTCCGGCCCACGCTCTGCGCCCGCGCTCGCGCTGGCGCTCGGACGCGAACCCCGGCAAACTCTGCGACTTTTCGCGTGGGCCTCAAGGGGTTGGAGCGAATACATGCCGCTGCTGCGAGTCGTCGATCGGGATGGAATCGAGCATGAGGTGGATGCCAAAGCGGGACTCAAGGTCATGGAGACGCTGCGCGAGCTCGACTATGGTGTCGCGGCAATCTGCGGCGGGATGTGCTCGTGTGCGACGTGCCACGTGTACGTCGATCCGGAGTGGCTCGAGAAGCTCCCGTCAGCCATGTCGGACGAGCGCGAGCTGCTGGCCGAGCTCTCACACCACGAGCGCAATTCGCGCCTGTCCTGTCAGATCGAGTTCACGGACGCCCTCGCAGGGCTGAAGGTGACCATTGCGCCCGACGAATGACGCGCTGCGTCCCGGAGCACCATGACCTGGCTGCTGATCGTGCTCGCGATCGCGGCGGCCGCGCTGCTCGCGCGCATCTACTTCAAGCTGCGCGAGGTCCGCGCGGCCACCTTGCGCGAGGACTGGGACGCGAAGCAGATCGCGCTGCTGCGCTCGCGAGGCTCCGATCCCTTCCAGCCTCACGAGGTGGATTTTTTCTTCGGCGTACCGAGCGAGGCTGCCTGCGAGAGCGTAGGGCGGCAGCTCGAAGCCGAAGGCTTCACCATCGATACCAAGCCGGTGCCCGAGGGTGTGGAACAGGTGATCAGCCTGCATGCGCGCAAGTCGCTGCGGCTCTCGGTGCCCGACATGCAGGAGCTGAGCCGGCGCTTCCGTGAGCTCGCCCTCGCGCATGGCGGGCGCTATGACGGCTGGACCGCCGGCATCGTACCGCAGCGGCCTGGCGGCGGCTGAGTTCGTCGCTGGCTAGCGCCGCTCGGTCTGGCGACGCACTGCTTCCGCCGCGGCGGCGATCGCCGCGGGATCGCCGAGATAGCGGCGCGCGCGCGGCTTCAACTCGCTATCGAGCTCGTAGAGCAGTGGCACGCCGGTCGGAATGTTGAGCTCCACGATCTCGGACTCCGAGATCTGATCGAGCATCTTCACGAGAGCGCGCAGGCTGTTGCCGTGGGCGACGACGAGCACGTTGCGCTCGGACCGAAGTCCCGGCGCGATCCGCTCATGCCAGTACGGCAGCACTCGTGCGAGCGTGTCCTTCAGCGATTCCGTAGACGGGAGCAGCGCGGGATCGACGCCGGTATAGCGCGGATCGAAGCGCGGATGGCGCTCATCGTCGGGCGAGAGCGGCGGGGGCGGCACGTCGTAGCTGCGCCGCCAGACCTTCACTTGCCCCTCGCCGTGCCGCTCGACGGTCTGGGCCTTGTTGAGTCCCTGCAGCGCGCCGTAGTGACGCTCGTTGAGCCGCCACGAGCGCTCGACCGGAATCCACATCCGATCCATCTCATCGAGCATGATCCAGAGCGTCCGGATGGCGCGCTTCAAGACCGACGTGTACGCGACGTCGATCGTGAGGCGCTCGGCGAGGAGCTGCCGACCCGCGCTCGCCGCTTCGGTCCGACCGAGCTCCGCGAGGTCCACGTCCGTCCAGCCGGTGAAGAGATTCTCCACGTTCCAGATGCTCTGGCCGTGGCGCACGAGGACGAGCTTGCCGGTCACTTCCGTATTCCTTCAGCGGAGCGCGAGGGCGCGCGTAGGGGACATGATACGGTGGCCGCCGGTTGTCCGCGCGCCCGGGCGCGAATACGATGGGCGCGAATACGATTGCGCAGGCGATGAGGAAACGATCATGAGCAGCAGCAACGGGTTCGATCAGCGCCTGCTGGCGCGCGTGACCGAGGTGATCCAGGCGGATATCTCCCGCGGCCTGTATCACGGAGCAGTGCTTCGCGTCGCACGCGGCGGGAACGTGGGGCTCGACATCGCGATCGGCGCCGCCGACGCGAAGCAGACGACACCGCTCAGCCAGCACTCGGTATTCAGCATCTTCTCGGTGACCAAGGCGTTCACCAACGTCCTCGCGCTGCGCGCGATCGAGCTCGGACAGTTCACGCTCACGAGCAGCATCTCGCACGTGATTCCGGAGTTCGCGGGCCACGGCCGCGAGAAGATTCAGATCTGGCATCTGCTGTCGCATCAGGCGGGGTTCCCGATCATCTTCGAGGTGAAGCCCGGCTGGTACATCGATCGCTTCGAGGAGGTCGTCGCCGACACGATCGAGGTCGTCAAGCCGGTCGATCCGCCCTGCGCGAAGGTCTCGTACTCGCCGCTCGTGAACCACGTGCTGCTCGGTGAAGCGGTGCGGCGCACGGACCCGAAGGGGCGCTCGTATCGCGCCATCGTCCAGGAGGAGATTCTCGATCCTCTCGGCATGCGGGACACCTCGGTGGGTTTGAGAGCCGACCTGCGGGAGCGCAAAGTCGTGCCGGATTTCCGCGGAAACTATCCGATCGGTCATCGCGGCCACAGCAACCTGGGGCCGAATGGGGCGTTCGAGGAGGAGCACGCGGAGATGCCCTGGGTCGGCATCGTCTCGACGGTTCCCGATATGTTTCGCTTCGCAGAGATGCTGCGCCGGGACGGCGAGCTCGATGGGCGGAGAATTCTCTCGCCCGCCATCCTCGAGATCGCGCGCCGCAACTGGACAGGCGACAAGCCGAACGAGCTCGAGATGCAGCGCCGCCGCGATCTCGGCTGGGAGGTCGCGCCGGCGACGCTCGGGCTCGGGTTCGCGATGCGCGGGACGGCGCTGTGCCATCATCTCTTTGGCACGCTCGCCTCGCCCGGCGCGTTCGGCAATTACGGGGCGGGCACGACGCTCTTCTGGATCGATCCGGAGCGCGACCTCACGTTCGTGTGCCTCTCCGCCGGCGTCATGGAGAGCAACGCGAACGTCGAGCGCTTCCAGCGCCTCTCGGACATCGTGATCAGCGCAGCGGGCTGACATCCTCGGATCGGGCGGTGTCGTCGCCGGACCGCAAGCTATAACTTCCCTGGCCCAATCGACGACGCCCGGGAGGTCACATGAAATTCGGGCGCTCCACCCTCATTGCCCTGTGCGCTCTTTGTGCGGGGGTGCTGTCCCTGACCGCCGCCGCGCAGGCGCCCACGCGCACGAATCGTGAGGTGGTAGTCGAGAAGGCAGCTACCGGCTACCGATGGAAGCTCATTGTGGCGGCGGTGCCTGAAGTCGGCCCACATGAGGTTCTCGTTCGGGTCCACGCAGCCGCGCTCAACCACGACGATCTCAATCTGCTTGCGCCTGACCCGCGGCACGACCACAGCGGACACATCATTGGGAGCGATGCCGCCGGCGAAATAGTCGCCGTCGGCGCGAGCGTTACCGGCCTTCATCGAGGCGAGCGCGTCACGAACACGTACTTCGCCGACTGGACTGAAGGCCCATTCTCCTCGAAGTCTTTGGCCGGCATGTTCGGCTCGACCCTCAACGGGCTGTTCCGCGACTACATCGCGCTGCCCGAGACGGCGGTCATACCGATTCCGGATGGACTTTCGTATGAGGAGGCCGCGACGCTCCCAACGGCGGCTCTGACGGCCTGGAGCGCGGTAACCACCGGACGGCAGCTGCGGCGCGGCGATGTCGTGGTCGTTCAGGGCACGGGGGGTGTTTCAGTTTTTGCGCTGCAGTTCGCGGCAGCGATGGGCGCCCGCGTGATCGTGACGAGCAGCTCCGAGTCGAAATTGCAGCGAGCGCTCGCGCTCGGCGCGAGCGACGGCATCGATTACCGTAGCGTGCCGCGATGGGCTGGTCGCGTACGCGACCTCACGCACTCTCACGGCGCGGATCTCGTGGTCGATGTTGGAGGTAAAGCAACGCTCGAACAGTCCGTGCAGTGCCTCGCCGATGCGGGGACGCTCGCAGTCGTCGGTGGCCTCACAGGCTACGATGGTGTCATCCCGGCCGCGGGTCTGCTCGCGAAGGACGCGCGAGCACAAGCGGTGTACGTCGGCTCGCGTTCCGACTTCCAGCGTATGGATGATTTCATCGTCAGCCATCACCTGCACCCGGTCATCGATCGGGTGTTTCCGCTTGAGAACTATGAGGAAGCGCTGAAATACCTTCAGTCTGGCAGCTTCGTCGGCAAGATCGTGCTACGGATGCCGTGACGAGACGGTCATCGAGCGTTCACTGGCTCCAAGCCATCCTGTCTTTACTCCGCGAGCTTGCGGACGGATTCGAGTGCGACGGTGAGCGTCGCGAAGTCCGCCTCGCCCGCGGCGCGCATCTCCGCGAGCGTCTGCTGCCAGCGGGCGAGCGGTTCGGCGCGCGACTCGCTCCAGGCGGCGACCCGAGCGGTCGCGCTGCCGCCCCACGGTCCGCGCACCACCTGCTCGGCGATGCGGCGATGGGCACGCTGGACCCGTTCGCGCAGCTCCGTGCGGGCGATCGCTTGCCAAGCGCCGTCGACGGCCAAGCGCTCGACCTGCCCGCGCAGCCAGTCGAGGCCGACGCTCGCGGCCGCCTCGAAATAAACTCGGGCCACGTCGCGCACCGATGCCGCGTGTCTCCGGACGGCGGTTGCGGACTCGGAGGCAATCTCCACGATATCGGGCGCCGTATCGAGCGCATCGAGAGTCGCGACGGCCGCGGCGAGGGCCGACGGCACGCCCGCCGCGACGTATTGCGCTCGCGCCGCCTCGAAGCGCTGGTGCGGAAGGCCGGCAAGGCAGCCCGCGATGTGCGCCGCGAGCTCACGCACGCCCTCGCGCAGCTTGGCCACCGCCTGCTCGATCGACAGCGGCCGGCGCGCGGAGGCGAGCAGCGAATACGTCACGTGACGCAGCAGCCGAATCGTCTCGTACATCATGGCGTATTGCAGCTTCGCCGGGACGAGGTTGTCGAGCGCCTCGATCTGCGCCCACAGCCGCCTCATGTCGAAGACTTCGCGAGCGGCCGTGTAGGCGCGCGCGATCCGGGCGGGCTCCGCGCCCGTATCCTCCTGCGCGCGCAGTACGAACGCGGGGCCCATGCGGTTGACGAGACTGTTCGTGGTCGCGGTCACGATGATCTCGCGGCGCAGTCGGTGGCGCCGGATGGCCGCGGCGAAGCGCCGGCGGATCGGCGCGGGGAAATAGCGCTCGAGCTCGTGCGAGAGATACGGATCCTCCGGCACGTCGGAGTGGAGCAGGTGATGGCTCAGCCAGATCTTGCTGTAGGAAAGTACGACCGCGAGCTCGGGCCGCGTGAGGCCGAGGCCCGCCTTGCGCCGTTCCGCGAGTGCTTCATCATCGGGCAGGAACTCGATCGCACGCACGAGATCGCCCGATCGCTCGAGGAGGCGGATCAGGTGCTGGTATTCCGCGATGCGCTCTGCGGCGTTCAGCTCGATGATGCTGAGCGCCTGGCTTTGCAGATAGTTGTTCCGCAGTACGAGAGCCGCGACCTCGGAGGTCTGGCCCGCGAGCAGTCGGTCGCGGTCGCGCGCGCGCAGCCGTCCCGCGGCGACTTCGGGATTGAGGAGGATCTTGATGTTCACCTCCACGTCCGAGGTGTTGACGCCTGCGGGGGTGTCGATGAAATCGGTGTTGTGCCGTCTCCCCGCGAGCGCGTACTCGATGCGGCCGCGCTGCGAGAAGCCGAGATTGCCGCCCTCGCCCACGACTTTCGCGCGCAGCTCCGCGCCGTTCACACGCACGGCGTCGTTCGCACGGTCGCCGACGTCGAGGTTCGATTCGCTCGAGGCCTTCACGTACGTGCCGATCCCGCCGTTCCACAGCAAGTCGACCGGCATGCGCAGGATCGCGCGGATCACGTCCTGCGGTGTGGCGGAGGCGTCCGGCAGGGCGAGCATGCTCTGCGCCTCGCGCGAGAGCGCGATCGCTTTCGCCGCGCGCGGATAGACTCCGCCGCCGCGGGAGATGCGCCGCCGGTCGTAGTCGTCCCAGGTCGATCGCGGGAGCTTGAACAGCCGCTCGCGCTCGGCGTGCGCCTGGCGCGGCTCGGGCGCGGGGTCGAGGAAGATGTGCTGGTGATCGAACGCGGCCTTCAGCAGGATGTGCCGCGACTGCAGCATGCCGTTGCCGAAGACATCACCCGACATGTCGCCGATGCCGGCCACCGTGAAATCCGTGCGCTGGATGTCGAGGCCGAGCTCCCGGAAATGCCGCTTGACGCACTCCCACGCACCGCGCGCGGTGATCCCCATCCGTTTGTGGTCGTAGCCGGCCGAGCCGCCCGAGGCGAACGCATCGTCGAGCCAGAAGCCATACTCGCGCGAGATGGCGTTTGCGATGTCGGAAAACGTAGCGGTTCCCTTGTCGGCGGCGACGACGAGATACGGGTCCGGTCCATCGCAGCGCACCACAAGGGGCGGGGGAATGATCCGCCCCGCGAGGAGATTGTCGGTGAGGTCGAGCAGGCCGTGCATGAACGTCTGATAGCACGCGACGACTTCGCGCTGCAGCTCGGGGCCGCCGCCCGCCGGCGGGCGCTTCACGACGAAGCCGCCCTTCGCGCCCATCGGCACGATCACGGTGTTCTTCACGTTCTGAGCCTTCATCAGGCCCAGGATCTCCGTGCGGAAGTCCTCGCGGCGGTCCGACCAGCGAATGCCCCCGCGCGCGACGTACGCCATGCGCAGATGCACCGCCTCGACCCGCGGGCTGTACACGAAGATCTCGAATTTCGGCCGCGGCAGGGGCAGATCGGGGAGGCGCTGCGGATCGAGTTTGAAGGCGAGGTACGGCTTCGATAGGCCATCCGCGCCTGTTTGATAGAAATTGGTGCGCAGGGTCGCGCGCACCAGCGCGAGGTAGGCCCTCAGGATGCGATCCTCATCGAGGCTCCGGACGGCATCGAGCGAGCGGCGGATCGAGGCCGCGAGCCTCTCGGTTCTGGCGCGTGCGCTGCGCGGCAGGCGCGGACCGAGCGCGAGCGCGAAGAGCTTGAGCAGATTGCGCGCGATGGCAGGATTCGCGGCGAGCGCCCGCTCCATGTAGGCTTGGCTGAACGCGACGCCCGTTTGCAGCAGATAGCGGCAATAGGCGCGCAGCACGCTGATCTCGCGCGCCGCGAGACCCGCGCCGAGCAGCAGCCGATTGAAGCCGTCGTTCTCGACTTCCGCGCACCAGACCGCGATGAAGCCCTCGCGGAACTTGGGCTCGACGCGCTCGATGTCGATGCGTCCGCCGTCGCGGTGCTCGAGCTCGAAGTCCTGAATCCACGCCGATGCCGGTGCTGCGGCGGATGCCGACGAGGCACGTACCGCTGCAGCGGGTGAGGTCGCGTCCACGGGGTTCCATGCGAGTTGATACGGGTGCTCGGCGATCACTCGCAGGCCGAAGTTCTCCATCATCGGCAGGATGTCCGAGATCGGAACCGGCTCGCCGAGCTTCACGACCTTGAGGTGCATCCGCTCGGGCCGCTGGCCTGCGGGACGATGCAAGTTCAGGCGCAGCGTCTGCGGGTCGCGCTCGAGCGCCTCGAGGTCCGCAATGTCGGAGAGCGCCTCGCGAGGCTCGACATCGTCTCGGTAGGCCGCGGGAAACACGCGCAGGTAGCGCTGCGCGGCCGCGAGCGCTGCGCTCTCATCCATGCGTTTGGCGAGCTCGGTGCGCAGCCCGTCCACCCACGTCGTCGCAGCTGCGGCGATCTCGCGCTCTATGCGCGCCGCGTCGATGCGGCGCGTGGAACCGGGCGCCGTGCGCACGACGACGTGCAGTCGAGCGAGCGTCGATTCGGAGAGCTGCACCTGGGTCTCGATCTCGCGGCCGCGGAGCTCGCGGCGGAGAATCGCCTCGATCCGCATGCGCACGTCGGTGCTGTAGCGATCGCGGGGCACGTATACCAGACAGGAATAGAAGCGCTCGAAGACGTCGCGTCGCAGGAACAGGCGTACGAGCGCGCGCTCGTAAAGATTCACCGTGCCCCGCACGATCTCCTCGAGCTCGGGAACGGTCGCCTGGAACAGCTCATCGCGTGGGTAGGTCTCGAGCGCGTGCATCACGGCCTTCGCGTCGTGGCTGTCGGGCGCGAGCCCGAAGCGCCGCACGATCTCATCGACCTTGCGTGCGAGGACTGGAATCTCGCGCGGACTGCGGTGATACACGGAGGACGTCCACAGGCCGAGAAACCGATGCTCGCCGCTCACCTCGCCCGCGGAGTCGAACGTCTTCACCCCGACGTAGTCGAGATAGGTCGCGCGGTGCACGGTCGCGACGGAATTTGCCTTGGTGACGATGATCGGCTCGATCGCGCGTGCGCGGCGGCGCAGCCCGCCCGTGAGGAGGAGCGAGGCCGGCGCTCGGACGCCGGGGCGTGGCGCGCGGAGGATGCCGAGTCCGGAGGCGGATTGCGGCACGAGCGTGTCGCGGCGTGCGCCGCGTCGCAGACGGTAGTACCGATAGCCGAGAAACGTGAAGTGATCGTCCGCCATCCACTCGAGCAGCGCGCGCGCGTCGGGCTCCTCGACGCCGGAAGCGACTGCGCGTGCCTCATCGAGCGTGCGCGGCCAGTCGGTCACCGCGAGGCGGACATCCGCGAGCGTTGCGAGCAGGCGGCGTTCGAGCGCGCGCACCGCACGCGGATCGAGCTGCCGATCGATCTCGTACAGCTGCCAGGATTCGGAGGCGGGTTCCGCGAGGCGCACGGATGCGATCTCGCCGCGTCCGCCATGTCTTTCGCGTCCGCCGCGCTCGACCGCGAGGACCGGATGCACGATGAGATGGATGCCGATCGCGGCCCGGCTGAATACGATGCTCAGCGAGTCGACGAGAAAGGGCATGTCGCGCGCGATGACCTCCACCAGAGTGTGCGGGGAGGAGAAGCCCTCACGCTGCGCATCGGGCGAGAACACACGCACGAGCGGCCGGTCGGCGCGCCGCAATCGTCCGCGGGCGAGGTGATCGAGCGCGACGCAGGCGAGATAGCGCGGGTCGCGCGCCGCGAGGTCCTCCTCGGCGACGCCGTGATAGTACGCGCGCAGGAAATCCTCCGCGAGAGGTGCGAGCCGGCCGCGCTTTGCCGCGCGGCGTGCTGCGGCGATGATCTTCTCGATCAGTCTCAGGCGCTCGGCGGGGACGTTCTGAGTCATATCGGCCCTCCTACGGCGCACGCATGCCGGCGCGAGCGCATCAGGGCCGGTGCTCGCGCGCGAGATAGTCGGTACTCTGCATCTCCATCAGGCGGCTCGCGGTGCGGCGGAACTCGAATGCGAGGCGCTCGCCCCGGTAGAGGGCCGCGGGCGGCGCAGCGGCCGATACGATCAGATGCACGCTGCGGTCGTACAGCTCGTCGATGAGGTCGATGAAGCGGCGCGCTTCGTTCTCGTGGATCTCATCCAACACCGGCACGTTCGAGAGAATGACCGAGCCGAACTCGCGCGCGATCTCGATGTAGTCCTGCGTACTGCGCGGACCGGCGCAGAGCGCATCGAAATCGAACCACACCGCTGCATCGCTGCACCTGACGACCGGGATGCTCCGGCCCTCGATCTCGAGCGAATCCTCGTTGCTCGCGCCATGGTCGCCGAGGACCCCGAACAGCCGCTCGAGCCGCTCGCCAGTATCGGGCGCGCCCGCGGAGAGATAAGTGCCCGCTTGCGCGAGGCGCCGCAGGCGGTAGTCCATCGAGCCCGCGACCTCGATCACCGCCGTGTGGCGCTCGATGAGCTCGATCGCAGGCAGGAAGCGCTCGCGCTGCAGGCCGTCGCGGTACAGGTCGCGAGGCGGCAGGTTCGAGGTCGCGACCAGCGCGACCCCGCGGCGCAGGAGTCCCTGGAGCATTCCGCCGAGAATCATCGCATCCGCGATGTCGGCGACGGCGAGCTCATCGAAGCACAGCACCCGGGCGTCGCGGGCGATGCGCTCGGCGATCAAATCGAGCGGGTCGGTGCGATCTGCGATGCCTCGCAGCGCCGTCTGCGCGTCGTGCATGAAGCGATGAAAGTGGCGCCGCCGCGCCTCGTGAAACGGCAGACTCTGAAAGAAGAGGTCCATCAGCCAGGTCTTGCCGCGTCCGACGCCGCCCCAGAGATAGACGCCGCGCTCGAGCGCGGCCCGCGAGCTGCGGCGCAGTCTCCAGCGGATCGCCGGCCGGCCATGCGCTGTCATGAGCCGCTTGCGCAGATCGTCCAAGCAGTCGACGGCGGCGAGCTGCGCCGGGTCCGATTGAAATCCACGCGCATCGAGCGCGCGCGCATACAGCTCGTGCAGATCGGGAGCGGCCGTCGGGGTATCCATCAAAGGGACTGATAGTTCGGTCCGGAGCCGCCCTCGGGAGGCGTCCAGTCGATGATCTCGTAGGGGTCCTTGATGTCGCACGCCTTGCAGTGGACGCAGTTCGCGGCGTTCACCTGCAGGCGCCGTTCGCCCGTGTCCTCGACCATCTCGTACACGGCTGCGGGACAGAACCGCGTGCAGGGGTTGCCGAACTCGCGCGTGCACCGGCCGACGCAGATGCTGGGATCGCGGATCTTCAGGTGCGCCGGCTGGCGCTCATCGTGAGTCGTGGCCGCGAAGAACACGGACGCGAGCCGGTCGCGGGGCGGCAACGTGCGTTTCACCCAAGCGCGCTCGCCAGAGGCGCCGTCATCGAGATGTTTGAGTCGCGCGTAATCCGGCACCCGATTGCGGAGCGTCCAGGGCGTGCGCCCGCGGGCTGCGACTTCGAGCGCCGCATTCGCAAGTCCCCAGGCGAGGCCGCGTTTGAAGCCGGGCTTGAAGTTGCGCACCGCGCGAAGCTCCTGGCCGCCGGGTGAGGCGCGCCAGCGCGCATCGAACCCTTCGGGCGTGCCGGTCGCGACGAGATGCTCGGCCGCGAGCATGCCGGAGCGGATGGCCTGGTGGATGCCCTTGATCTTCGGCACGTTCACCCCGCCGCCCGCATCACCGATGAGCAGGGCGCCCGGCATCTCCAGACGCGGTATGGACTGCCAGCCGCCCGCCGCGATCACGCGCGAGCCGGCCGAGATGATCTCTCCGCCCTCCAGGAGCGGCTTGACGGACGGATGATGTTTGAATTGCTGGAAGGCCTCGAAGGGGGCGAGGAGCGGGTCCTCGTAGTCGAGCCCGACCACGAAGCCGACATACGCGCGATCGCCGTCAAGGTGATAGATGAAACTGCCGCCGTAGGTGCGCGAGTCGAGCGGCCAGCCGAAAGTGTGCTGAACGAGACCGGGCTCGGCGCGGCCCTTCGGCAGCTGCCACAGCTCCTTGAACCCCAGTCCGTAGTTCTGAGGACAGGCGTGCGCATCGAGCCCGAAGCGCCCGATGAGCTGCTTGGCGAGGCTGCCGCGTGCGCCCTCGGCAACGATCGTCGTGCGCGCGCGGATCTCCGCGCCGGGCTGAAAACCCGCGCCGGGCTCGCCGTTCCTGTCGAGGCCGCTATCGCCGAGACGAACCCCGGTCACGCGCTCGTCGGCGTCGAAGAGGGGCTGCGCTGCCGCGAATCCGGGGAATACGTCGACACCGAGCGACTCGGCCTTGTGGGCGAGCCATGCTGACAGGAGCCCGAGCGAGACGATGAAGTTGCCCCGGTTGTGCAGCTGCGGCGGAGCCGGCAGCGGAAAGCTGCGCGAGCGGGTGAGCAGGCGGAACTCATCGCGCGTCGCCGGCACGCAGATGGCGGGCGGCGTCTGCCGCCATTCAGGCGCGAGCGCATCGAGGGGCCCGGGCTCCATGACGGCGCCCGAGAGCGCATGGGCGCCGATGTCAGCGCCCTTCTCGAGCAGGCAGACGGTGAGCTCCGGTTTGAGCTGCTTCAGACGGATGGCGCACGCGAGGCCGGCGGGGCCGGCGCCGACGATCGCCACCTCGTATTCCATCACGTCTCGTTCGGGGCTCGCGCTCACTGGTCTCATCCATCGAGGAGTTGCCGGAGCATATCCGACGAGCTCTACATGCGGAACACGCCGTAGCGTTCGGGCTCGGGTTCGGGTCCGCGAATCGCGAGATGCAGCGCGAGCCCGAGCACGCGCCGCGTCTCGAGCGGATCGATCACGCCGTCGTCCCACAGGCGCGCCGTCGCATAGTAGGGGTGCCCCTGCGACTCGTATTGCGCGCGAATGTCCTGCATGAATGCTTCCTGTTCGCCCTCCGGCCAGGATTCCCCGCGCGCCCGCAAGCTGTCGCGGCGGACGGTCGCGAGCACCTGTGCGGCCTGCTCGCCGCCCATCACGGAGATGCGCGCGTTCGGCCACATCCAGAGGAACCGGGGATCGTAGGCGCGACCACACATGCCGTAGTTCCCGGCCCCGTGCGAGCCCCCGATGATAACCGTGAATTTGGGCACCACCGAACAGGCGACTGCCGTAACGAGCTTGGCGCCATCGCGCGCAATCCCTGCATTCTCGTACTCGCGGCCGACCATGAACCCAGTGATGTTTTGCAGGAAGACCAGCGG
>JBOHZR010000378.1:0-5309 GCA_050738595.1 Steroidobacteraceae bacterium
GCTTCCAACACAATCGCGACTGAAGATCTCGCTTGCCGGTTCCAACCACTTCAGCTTCAGTGACCAGATGCTCCTGAAGAGCCAGTTGCTGCTCGGACTGATGCGAAGACTGCACATCATCGGGGGCTTGGAAGGGACTCGCGGGCTTGCGATTACCACGAACTATGTGGCCGCCTTCTTCGACGTGTATCTGAAGGGCAAGCCGCCGGCCACCCTCGACGCTCTGGCAGGCCGCTATCCGGAGGTACGCGTGGAATGAGTGGGTAGAGAAAACCAACTTCCATTCAACGGCTCGATCATCATTGGCGCCGCAGAAATCGCCAAGGTCAATCTGGCGGTCGCTGTGCTGATCTGGCTGATGATCATTCCCATGCTGATGAAGATCGACTTCGCCCCGCTGGGGGAGGTACGCCGGCACTGGCGCGGCATCGGGGTGACTCTGTTGGACCTGTCCGGCTTCGAATCCGGGGCTGCCCTGGCCACGGTCGTCGGGGTGCTCATCGAGGTCCCTGTCATGCTCTCGGTCGTAAAGATCGTCAATGCCTCGCGCGGGTGCTCCTGCCCGATCGGCTCGATTCGCTACAACCGCAGTGCTCGTTGACGCGACCGACGAGCACATACCCACATGGTCTGCTACGGGCTTGTAGTTGGAGGCTCAACCGTTATGCAGCCGAGGAGCCGCGCGGGGCGGCCGCCCTCGGGCACAAAAACCAGCATCTCGCTTCCTTGGATATTTGCGACGCGCCGACCAAATGCACCGACAATGTTCGGCGTGTGCGTGACAATGAGGGTGTTGCTCCCGCTCGGCGGAAGGCGATCGACGGCCTCCCGCAGCCATGCCGCATGGGACTCCTCAGCCGAGCTCCCCATGCCGTGCGCCCCCTCGGCGAGCTGCGAAACGAGCGTCGGTGACGGAAGCCCGGCGAGTTTAATCGTCTCGCGCGCGCGGAACGTTGGGCTCGAGTAGACAGGACCGATGGGGATGCCCAGCGCGTGCAACGCCGCGCCCAGCGCTCGTGCGCTTGCCTTGCCAGCTGCATCGAGCTGCCGTTCGTGCTGCGAGTTGCCGGGTTCGGCCGCGCTCGGCGGCTCGAGTGGCGAGTGAGCATGGCGCATGACGAGCACGTAGCCGCCTGCGCGGAGCCGGCGCGCGAGTGCCTGCGGAGCAAGGCTCGAACTCCGGTGCGGCTGCGCCAGCGCCGAGGCGCTCGGCTTAGACATACTCAGCATTGAGCCACTCAGCACGAGCACACAACCGATCCCAAGCCCGCGCGCGAGGCGTCGCGTGCGGCAAGCGGGGGGGCGACCTTCGAGCATGGACTTCACTCCGATCTCGGTATCGATCAATTCCTAGGCGCCCGGCCCGACGCCCGCGGGTGCGAATTTCGGGTCGTTCGAGGGAATGATCGCCCGAGACTTGCGACGATGTGGAACTGCCTATGGGGAGCACGCCCCAGTCGAACTCAACATGCTTCCCAGCGATCCAGGATCGCCCGCAGCACGCCTACTCATTCTCGCTCTCTAAATCCCGCCGCAGGCATTCCAGCGAGGGCGCGCTCGAGCGACGGCAAGTCTACCGGCTTGACGAGATGATCGTCGAACCCCGCAGCGCGCGTTCTCTGAAGGTCTTCGGCCTGCCCATAGCCGCTCACCGCGATGAGCCTGATGCCGTTGAGTTGGGTCATTTCACGCAACCGTCTGACGAGCTCATACCCATCCATCTCAGGCAGACCGATGTCGAGCAGCCCCACATCCGGTCGGAACGACGCTATGCGCTCCAAGGCGTCCTTGCCGCCGTAGACCGCCTCAGCTTCGTGGCCCTGCATGTTGAGGAGAAATGCGAGGGAGTTCGCCGCATCCGCATTGTCGTCGACGATCAGCACGCGGCGGCGTGGCGCTTTGATCTCTGTCCCCTCCGGGCTCGGGGCTTGCGGCCGGGCGACGCGCGGCAGTTGGATCTCGAACGTCGAGCCATGCCCTACGCCCGGACTGCGAGCGCTGACCTCGCCACCGTGCATCTCGATCAGGCGCCTGACCACGGCGAGTCCTATCCCGAGGCCTCCTTGGGACCGGTCGAGTGTGCGGTCGCTTTGCACGAATAGATCGAAGATTCTCGGCATGAGCTCCGGAGAAATCCCGGCGCCGCTATCGGTGACCTCGATCAGGACGCGCGAATCGTCCGCTCGCGTGCGTACCCAAATCTCTCCTCCGGGGTCGGTGTATTTTACGGCGTTCGTGAGCAGATTGACGACGCATTGCACGAGACGCGCGGAATCACCACTGACATACGCGAGCTTATGGCTGATGGAGGTCGTCACGGAAAGCTCGTGCCGCTTCTCGCGCAGCTGCGGCTCGATCGTCTCGACGGCCTGCGTGATGATGCTCGCAAGCTCGATCGGACGGCGACGCAGCTGAATACGGCCCTGGGTGAGGCGCGCAACATCGAGCAGATCGTCCACTAGGCGCGTGAGGTGCGCAGCCTGGCGCTTGATCATGCCGACGACGACTTGCGCACGCGCGTCCTCGGCCAGGATTCGCGAAAGAATCTCGCCCGCGTTGCTGATGGGCGAGAGCGGATTCCTCAGCTCGTGGGCGAGCATCGCCAGGAACTCGTCCTTGCGGCGGTTGGCGGCATCCAGCGCATCCGCCACTTGCCTGATCTCGGTCAAATCGTGCGCTACGCTGAGGACGGTCTCGATCTCTCCCGTCTCTCCGATCTCGGGCACGAGCAGATGCGTGTAATAGCGCGGGGCATGCGCCGACTGCTGGACGAGCTCGAGCGAGCGTTGCTGCCCGGTTTCGAAGACCTCTCTGAGCGTCTCCTCTAACCGATCGCAAACAGCCGCCGGCAAGCCCAACTCCCGGCTTGTCCGGCCGAGGAACTGCGCATGGCTCAGTCCGAGCGCATCGGCACCGGCCCTGTTGATGAATACGTGGCGAAGATTCCTGTCGAAGCGACTGAGAATATCGGGCGTGTTCTCCGCTAGCGAACGCAGGTGCCGCTCGCGTTCCCGGAGTGCAGCCTCGGACTGGCGCAGGGCGTTGAACTGCTCCCGCATCTGATACTGGCGCTCGCGCGCCCGCAGTGCGGCCTGGACGGAGCTGACCAGGGTGCGCGATGAGGTCGGGCGATCGAGCACGGTCACATTGCGCAAGGCGCCGAGCAGCCCGGCATGCATCGACCGAGCATCGGGACCACATAGGAGGACGATAGGAATGTCAGACCATGGCGGCTGATCGCGAAGTACCGCCAGGAGCTCTCCAAGGTGAGGGTCGGAGGCGGCCGCATCGGTCAGGAGCATGGCGCCAACGCCCCGGTCGGCTTCGATGGCCAACTCGCGCGCCCCCGCGCACGCAGTACAGGACAGGTCGCTGCGCTGGAGCAGTGTCCGGGTCACCTCGCAGTCGCGGCGCGTCGGCGCCAGCAGCAAGACTCGGGAGCCGCTGGAATCGCCGAGTTCAGTCCGCATGTTCTCGAGGCGCCCCGCCGCGCTCCCATTCGGCAGATCGAACCTCGACCGGCACGCCGGTGAGCACTCCCCTGAGCATCAGAAGCGGCTCGCTCAGGTGGACTCCGTTGCGATCGAATCTGAGCTCGCGGATGGAGGTTTCGTGATCACCCGTGCGCTTTTTGAGCACGGAGATCGCCTTCCTGATGGTGCCTGCATGCTCGAAGTAGCGCAGCAACACGACGGAGTCGGCCAAGTAGCTCGAATCCACGGGAGAAATCATGTTGGCGCCCATCATTCCGTGCTGAGCGACGATCAGGAACGTCACAACCCCCCGGGCATTCAAGTACGCAAGCAGCTCATGGAGCTGCGCGGTGAGAAAGGCGTCCCGCGGCATCGCATTCAAGTAACCATTCAGGCTGTCGATCACGATGACGCGCGTGCCGTCGCGGTCCACGCTGTCACGCACCATCTGGGCGAACTCTCCGGGTGAGATCGCGGCCGGATCGATCTGTCTCACATCGGTCTCGCCGGCGCCGGTTCCCTCCGTAACATGTGTTCCGATGCCGCTCATTCGCGTCAGCATCGCGATCTTGGCTTCATCGAACAGAAATGCCGCTGCATGTTCGCCCCGGCGTGTCGTGGCCACCACGTAGTGCATGGCGAGCGTCGACTTTCCAGAGCCCGGCGGGCCGACGAGCAAAGTGCTCGTGCCGCGCTCGACACCCCCCCCGAGAAGCGCATCGAGTGAAACGATACCGCTTGCGATCAATCCGCGCATGGCTGAGACCTCATGATCTGCAGCCACCAGCCGCGCAAATACGTTCAAACCGCCCTTCCGAATGGCGAAGTCGTGAAAGCCGCTGACGAAGTCGCTGCCGCGGAACTTGCGAATCTCGACCATGCGGCGCGTCTGGCCGTACGGCGGAGAGCTCGAATCGAGCGCGATGACGCCGTGGGCGATGCTGTGCAGCTGAAGGTCCGGGCCCTCGGAGGTCCGGTCATCGAGCAGGAGGACCGTGCAACCGCGCCCGGTGAAGAATTGCTTGAGCGCGAGGATCTGCCGGCGATAACGCAGCGAAGTCTGAGCAAGCAGCCGCAGCTCCGCCAATGAGTCGAGCACCATCCGGGACGGGCAGTGGCGCTCGATAGCGGCCAATATCTTCCGGGTGGTCTCATGGAGGTCGACTTCGGAAGGGGGCAGCATCGTAAGCTGCTCCTCCCCTTCGAGCTGCTGCTCATCGGCAATGACTTCCAGGATTTCGACCCCTTCCAGCGACCAGCCGTGCGAGTGCGCTCCGGCCTGAAGCTCTTGCTTCGTCTCCGACAGGGTCACGTAAAGGCACTTCTCGCCCACCCGCACCCCTTCGAGCAGGAACTGCAAGGCGAGGGTGGTTTTCCCCGCACCGGGATTGCCATCGACCAAGTACACTCGGTGCGGGATGAGACCCCCGTGCAACGCCTCGTCCAGCCCCGGTACGCCCGTACTCGACCGCAACGATTCCGCATTCACTGCAAGTACCTCCCGCTCGGGCGTCCACCCGGCCAGCTCGCTCAGCAATATTCGCCCCGACATCCCGTGCGAGCCGCTGCGCCGAAGCGTGGCGGCACGACTGACGTACGATACCCGAATCCTGGCCTGCTACCGCCCGGTGCCGGAATTAACGGCTCGTTCGTCCGGGAGCCCACCAGCTTGACCGACACATCGACAGCAGCAGAGCTGTGGTGATCGACTAGCCTTGAAGCCCACGTTAGCTTTTCCGTTAACACCACGGCGCGGCTGAGCCAGAAAAGCCGGCAAATTCCCCGCGTTTAACCGCCATTGAGCAGAACGCGTTCTGCTTAGCGGTTAGCCTGTCA
>JBOHZR010000379.1:0-6641 GCA_050738595.1 Steroidobacteraceae bacterium
GCGGACATCGTCTCTCCATGATCGGCTTCCTCGAAGGCCGCGTCGCCTCGAAAGCGCCGCCGCAGCTCACGATCGAGGTGGGCGGCGTCGGATACGAGGTCGAGGCGCCGATGTCGACCTTCTTTCACCTGCCGGCGGTCGGAGGCGCGGTGCGGCTGCTCACGCACCTGGTGGTGCGCGAGGACGCGCACATCCTGTACGGATTCGGCACCGAGGAGGAGCGGACGCTGTTCCGCAGCCTTCTGAAGGTCTCGGGCGTCGGGCCGAAGATCGGCCTCGCGCTGCTCTCGGGGCTCACCGTCGAAGCGTTCGCGCACTGCGTACAGCAGCGCGATGCCGCGGCGCTCACCCGCGTGCCGGGCATCGGACGCAAGACCGCCGAGCGGCTGCTCGTCGAGATGCGCGATCGGCTGGGCGTCCCCGGAGCAGCGTCGGACACGGCGGCCCGCCCGCCGGCGGCGAGCCCCGCCGGTGAGGCATTCGATGCGCTGGTCGCGCTCGGATACAGGCCTGCCGAGGCGTCGCGCTTGCTCGGGGCGATCGGTCCCGGTACACACTCGACCGAGGAGCTGATCCGGCGTGCGCTGCAGAGCGCCGCGCGTGATTGATCGCGATCGATAAGGAGTCCGCGACTTGGAACCGGAGAGACTCGTTGCACCGGCCGTGCGTCCCGAGGACGAGGCGATAGAGCGCGCGATCCGTCCGCGCCGCCTCGAGGAGTACATCGGGCAGACGCAGATGAAACGGCAGCTCGAGATTTTCGTGAGCGCGGCGCGACAGCGCGGCGAGGCGCTCGATCATGTCCTCATTTTCGGCCCGCCGGGCCTCGGCAAGACGACGCTCGCCCACATCATCGCGGCGGAGCTCGGCGTGAACCTGCGGCAGACCTCAGGTCCGGTGCTCGAGCGCCCGGGCGATCTGGCCGGGCAGCTCACCAAGCTTCAGCCCCGCGACGTGCTCTTCATCGATGAGATCCACCGGCTGAGCCCCATCGTCGAGGAGGTCCTGTACCCGGCGATGGAGGACTGCCAGATCGACATCATGATCGGGGAGGGCCCCGCGGCGCGCTCGATCAAGCTCAATCTCAAGCCTTTCACGCTCGTCGGCGCGACGACGCGCGCGGGGCTGCTCACGTCGCCGCTGCGCGACAGATTTGGCATCGTGCAGCGGCTCGAGTTCTATGGCATCGAGGATCTCGAGCGGATCGTACGGCGCTCCGCCGGTATACTCGGCGTGCCGATCGACGATGGGGGGGCGCGCGGCATTGCACAGCGCTCGCGCGGCACACCGCGTATCGCGAATCGGCTGCTGCGCCGGGTGCGCGACTACGCTCAGGTGCGCGCCGACGGACGCATCGACGGACGCATCGCGCAGGACGCGCTGGACATGCTCGAGGTCGACCGCCAGGGCTTCGACACGCTCGATCAGAAGCTGCTCACGACCATCATGGACAAGTTCGGGGGTGGTCCGGTCGGGATCGAGAACATCGCGGCGGCGATCGGCGAGGACAGCGGTACGCTCGAGGATGTCGTCGAGCCGTTTCTCATTCAGCAGGGCTTCCTGATGCGTACAGCGCGCGGGCGGATGGCCACCGCGCAGACCTGGCAACATTTCGGGCGCCACGCCCCTCAGAGCGGCGCCGGCTCGCTCGCGCTGCCGCTCGAGAGTGGCAAGTGAAGCCGTTCTGCTTTCCGGCGCGCGTGTACTGGGAGGACACGGACGGCGGTGGTGTCGTGTACTACGCAAATTATTTGAGATTCCTGGAGAGGGCGCGTACGGAGTGGCTGCGCGCCGCGGGCATCTCCCAGCAGGCCCTCGCGAGGGAGCAGGGCATCGTCTTTACCGTCACGAGCGTCGAGGTGCATTACCGCCGCCCGGCGCGGCTCGACGATGAGCTGCTGGTGACGTGCTCGCCGCAGCGCTCTGGAGCGGCATCGGTGTCGTTCGCGCAGCGCATTCTCCGAGCCGCCGGGGCTGCAGAAGGGCTCGGCGAGCCGCTCGATGGGGCAGCCGGCTCGCGTGCGGCGCCTGTGGAGGATGGGTTGCTCGCGGAGGCCGATGTGCGTGTCGTCTGCGTGGATGCGCACACTTTTCGGCCGCAGCGGCTGCCGCGGTTCCTGATCGACGTTCTCCACCAAGACGTTCTTCACCAAGAGGGGGGGCGCTGAAGATGCCGAACGATCTGTCGATCATCCGTATCATCATACAAGCGAGCCTGATCGTGCAGCTCGTGCTCGCACTGCTCGCATTCGCGTCGCTCCTGTCGTGGGCGATCATCTTTCAGAAGAGGACGCTCCTGCGCCGGGCGCGGCACGAAGCTGAGCAATTCGAGAACAACTTCTGGTCGGGCGGGGATCTCGCGCAGCTCTATCGCGGCATCGAGGCGCGCGGGGGAGCCACGGGGATAGCGAGCATCTTCGAGTTCGGATTCCGCGAGTTCGCGCGCCTCAGGCAGCAGGGCTCGGTGCCGGCCGACCAGCTGCTCGATGGGGCGCGGCGGGCGATGCGTGTCGCGCAGCTGAAGGAAGTCGACCGCCTCGAATACAGTCTCGCGACGCTCGCGACCGTCGGGTCGACGAGTCCCTACGTCGGACTTTTCGGTACCGTTTGGGGCATCATGAGCGCGTTCGCCTCGCTCGGGAACGTTCAGCAGGCGACGCTCTCGATGGTGGCGCCGGGCATCTCGGAGGCGCTGGTCGCAACCGCCATTGGCCTGTTCGCCGCCATTCCCGCCGTGGTCGCCTTCAATCGGTTCGCCGACCAGGTCGGTCGGCTCGAGGTGCGGTACGACGGGTTCATGGAGGAGTTCTCCTCGATCCTTCAGCGCCACGCGGCACGGGTGCCCGAGCGTGGCCCAGGCACCGGGAGTGCCGGTGGACATGGGTCATCGTCGGCGGCACCCGGCAGCGCCGGGACCGCGGGGTTGCCGAGCTTCGGCTCGGGCGTGCACGCGACGGCCACGGGGGCGGCGGGCGCTGCACCCGGAGCGAGCATCGGAGGGTCGCGCTGATGGCTCAGCTGCATCGAGGGCGCCGCTTGATGGGTGAGATCAACGTCGTTCCTTACATCGACGTCATGCTGGTACTGCTCATCATCTTCATGGTGACCGCACCGCTGCTCACGCAAGGCGTGAAGGTCGAGCTGCCCCGGGCCGGCGCCGAGCCGCTCGATCCCTCGCTCACCAAGAACTCCAACCCACTTGTGCTGTCGATTGACGAGGAGGGCAGGCTGTACTTGAACGTCGGCGGCAATCCCCGGCAACCTCTCGACGAGCAGACGGTCGAGGTGCGCGCGGCCGCTGCCTTGCGCCGCAACCCCGCACTGCCGGTGCTGGTCAAGGCCGATTACCGCATCTCATACGGCCGGGTGATGAGTGCGATGGTCATCCTGCAGCGCGCCGGCGCCCCGAAGGTCGGATTGGTCAGCCAGCCTTTGCCCGAGCCGCACCGGCACGGCTGACGGGTCCGGAACGGCAGCGCGCATGCAGCAGCTGGAACGGCGCAGCGACCGCTGGGTCTCCACAGGCCTGTCCGTCCTGCTTCACGGCGCGCTGATTGGCGCTCTGATTTACGGTTGGTGGGCTTTCCGCAGTCCGCCTTCAACGCCACCGACGCCCGCCATCGACGCGATGGTGGTGAGCTCGAAGACGCTGAGAGCCACCTCCACGACCGGGACCGAGCATCCGAAGCCTCAGTCGCAGCTCCCGCCCCCGCTGCAGACCGTCCCTGCGCCAGCCCAACTGCCGCAGCCGCAGACCCTCACAGCGCCGCTCCAGAGGACCCCGCCGCCTCGGCCAGCCACGTCCCCGCTTCCCGACGAGCAGATCGTGCCGCCGCCGCAACCGAAGCCGGTCGATCACACGGCCGAGCAGAAGGCCAAGCAGCTGGCGGAACAAAAGGCCGAAGCGCAGGCCCAACGGAAAGCGGCCGAGCGCAAGGTCGAGCAAGCCGCGGCCGAACGCAAGGCGAAGGAGGCGAAGCAGCGCGCCGAGCAGCAGCGGCTCGCCGATGCCAAACGCCAGGCTGAGGAGAAACGCAAGGCAGAGCAGGAGCGCAAGCTCGAGGCCGCGCGCAAGGCTGAGCAGGAGCGCCGGGCGGCGGAAGCGAAGGCGCTCGCGGCCAGCCAGGCGGAGCTCGCACAGGGCGTCAACGCCGATGAGCGACTGCTCGCCGAACGCACGGGGCCTGCGATGACGACCTGGGCGAATCTCGTCACGGCGCGCATCACGCGCGCCTGGATCAGACCGCCGACGGCGCGGCCGGGACTCGACTGCATCATCGACATTACACAGGTGCCGGGCGGACAGGTGGTGAACGTGAAGGTCGGCACCTGCAACGGCGATGGGGCCGTACGCCAGTCCATCCAGGATGCGGCCTACCGCGCCTCACCGCTCCCGCAGCCCTCCGACCCCGACCTGTTCCAGCGGGAGTTTCAGGTCGAATTCAAGCCTACGGAGTGAGAGTGAGAGACGAACAGTCAATGCCGGCGGCAACCCGGACGCGCGCACGCGCACTCTTCGGGCGCGCAGCCGCGCTCATCGCAACGGTGGCGGGTGTCTGTGCGGCATTCTCAGCGCAAGCGGACCTGAAGCTCCTGATCACCTCCGGGGTCACCGATCCGATCCACATCGCCATCGTACCGTTCGGGGGCACCGATCCGGGCTCGCCCGGAGCGGGTTTGGACGTCGCAAGCGTCGTGGACAGCGATCTGGCGAGCAGCGGTCGATTCCGCACGATGCCCCGAAACGAGATGCACGCGAAGCCCTCGAAAGCCGCCGATGTCGTGCTCCCGGACTGGCATGCAAGCGGCAATGATTACGTCGTCGTGGGGACTGTGAGCCCGCTCGGCAACGGCCAGCTCGCGGTCGATTTCCAGCTGCTCTCGACGCTCTCGATGGAGCAGCTCGCCAGCCAGCGCTTCACCGGCCCGCCGAGCGCGATGCGCGATGCGGCGCACCGCGTGAGCAATGTGATCTTCCAGAAGATTCTCGGCATCCGCGGCGCATTCGATACGCACATCGCGTACGTCGCAGTGCAGGGCAGCCCGCCGGCCCAGCACTTCCAGCTGATCGTGGCCGATGCCGATGGGGCGAACCCGCGCGTGGTGCTCGATTCCCGCCAGCCCGTGATGTCCCCGGCCTGGTCGCCGGATGGCAACTGGCTCGCTTACGCATCCTTCGAGAACCGCCACGAGTCCATCTACATCCAGCAGGTGCGCACGGGCGAACGGCGGCTCGTCTCGGCGCGCCTCGGCGCCAACACCGCCCCTTCGTTCTCACCCGACGGCCGCAAGCTAGCGCTCACCCTAGGCGGCACCGACGGCAATCTCGACGTCTATGTGCTCGATCTCGCGACGCAGCGGCTCACCCGCATCACGGATGATCCCGCGATCGATACGGAGCCTGTCTGGACGCCGGACGGTCGGTCGCTCTTTTTCACCTCGGATCGGGGTGGCGGCCCGCAAATTTACGAGATCGGCCTGGACCCGGGGGCACGTCCGAAGCGCATCACCTTCGAGGGTAGCTACAATGCGGACCCGCGGGTCTCGCCCGACGGCACCCAGCTCGCGATGATGACTCAGGACGGTGGCAGCTATCACATCGCGGTGATGGACCTCGCGAGCGGTACCGTGCGTGTGCTCTCCCACGGGCACCTCGACAAGTCCCCGAGCTTCGCGCCGAACGGCAACACGCTGATCTACGCGGCCACGGAGAGCGGGCGGGGCGTGCTGCAGCGCGTGTCGGTCGACGGCGTCACCTCGCAGCGGCTCGAGTCCGAGCAGGGTGACGTGCGCGACCCGGTCTGGGGCCCGTTTCCGCACCCGTAGTCATCTATGATAAAAGGTCCCGTTCAAACGGAGGGTATGTATGCGTAGCGCTCTATCGGTCTTGATCCTCGCTGCCGTATTGGGTCTCGCGGGCTGCTCGCACAAGCCGCCGCGCGTCGCGCCCACGGCGAACACGGCCGTGCCGACCAATGGCGGGGCGGAGTCCTCCGGGGCCAGCGGCGCGAATGCGAATGGGGGCGCGGCCGGAGCGAACGCCGGAGCGGAGGGTGCGGGCGGACCGCAGGAAGGCGTGCTCGCCAAGCACACGATCTATTTCGACTTCGACAGCAGCGAGATCAAGGGCGATGGGACCGACATCGTGGCGGCGCATGCGAAGTACCTCGCCGCTCACCCGAACGTCAAGGTGCGCCTCGAGGGTAATACGGACGAGCGGGGCTCGCGCGAGTACAACATTGGGCTCGGCGAACGCCGTGCGCAAGCGGTCCGCCGGGCGCTGCTGCTTCAGGGTGCCTCGGACGCGCAGATCAGCACCGTGAGCTATGGCGCCGAGCGCCCGGTCGATCCGGGGCACGATGAGGCGGCGTGGGCCAAGAACCGTCGCGTCGACATCGTCTATGCGCAGTGACCGAAGCGGGGCCTGCAGGCAAGCGTAAGGAGTGCGACCGATGGTGAGGACGATCGTTCACGCCGCCGCAGCGGGACTCGCGGCCGTCCCGCTCTTTCTGGCCGCGGGCTGTGCGACCACTCCCGAGGAAGACCCGGTGCTGCAGGGGAAGCTCTCCGATCTCGACGGGCGCATCACGCGCATCGAGCGTGTCATCTCCAATCAAAGCCTGCTCAACATGGCTCAGCGG
>JBOHZR010000380.1:0-44792 GCA_050738595.1 Steroidobacteraceae bacterium
CCAAGGTCGCCCAGATCGGGGACGAGGGGGATCCGCGCGCCTGGTCGTGGTCGGGCGCCGTCTACGCCGCGAGCCGCGGCGTGCTCGAGATGATCGAGATCCTGAAGGTCAAGCGCGAGTTCCTGTATCTGCTCCTCACCATGACCCAGGAGAAGAACGTCAAGGTCTCGCGCTTCCCGCTCATCTATTTGGACGAGACGATCGTCGCGCATACCAATCTCGCGGAGTTTCACAAGTTCCTGCAGGAGAAGGAGAACGAGGCGCTGCTCGACCGGATGGTCATCATCAAGGTCCCGTATGCGCTCTCCTATGGCGATGAGGCGCGCATCTATCAGAAGCTCGTCTCGGGCGCGCCCGCGTTCCGGGACGTGCACCTCGACCCGCATGTGCTCGATCTCGCAGCCGTGTTCGCGATCCTGACGCGCCTCACGAAGCCCGAGCGCGAGGGGCTCGATTTGCCGAAGAAGCTGCGCCTCTATGCGGGCGAGGCCGTCGAGGGCATCCCCGAGAGCGAGGTGACGCGCCTGAAGCAGGAGTCGGCGGACGAGGGACTCACGGGCGTCAGCCCCCGTTTCGTCGTCAATGCGATTTCCAATGCCATCACCCGCGGAAATACCCACAGCCTCACCAGCATGGAGCTGCTCCTCGCGCTCAAGGACGGCATCGACAGCGATGCGCGGATCGATGCGAAGCAGAAGAAGTCCTGGGTGGACCATCTGGTCACGGCGCGCAAGGAGTTCTACAACCGCTGGGTGAAAGAGGACGTGCACCGCGCGATGTTCGCCTCCTTCGAGGACGAAGCGCAGCAGTTGCTCGAGAAGTATCTCGATGAGGTCGAGGCTTCGCTCGATCACCGGCAGGTCACCGACCCGATCACGGGCGAGACCCGGCCGGCCGATGAGCGATTCCTGAGGTCGGTGGAGGAGAAGATCAAGGTGTCCGATTCCGGCAAGCTCTCCTTCCGCCAGGAGGTCGTCCGCAAGGCTATGGTGGCGTTCAAGGCGGGGGAGAAGTTCAAGCTCGTGAGCCACGCGCGCATGCGGGAGGCGATCGAGCAGTACCTGTTCGAGGAGCGGCGAGACGTGCTGCGCCTGGTGACCTCGACCGCGCGGCCGGATGATGACGCGCGCCAGAAGATCTCCGTCGTGCAGGAGCGCCTGGTGAAGGAGTACGGCTACGACGAGCACAGCGCAAAGGAGGCGCTGAGCTATGTCACGACCCTCCTCGCGCAGGAGTAGCGCACACCTGAACAGCGGAAGGATGGCCGTGCCATGAGCGAAAGCGAGAAGAGCGCACTGGGCCTTTCGAGTTGGTATGACCTGTTCTCGCGCGGAGCGCGGGATTGGCTGCGGCACGACGCGAAGGTCCGCGAGTCGGTTCGCGAGCACCTGCCCCAGATCATCGCCGGGGGAGACGTCATCAACGAGAACGCGCGTACCGTGCGTGTGCCGGTGCGCATGCTCGAGCATTACCATTTCCGGCTGCGCCGCACGGCCGAATCGCAGGGCGTCGGTCAGGGCGCGGCGAAGCCGGGCGACGTTCTCGCCGATCCGAGCGCCGACCAGGGCTCCCGCGAGAAGGGCCCCGGCGGTCAGGATCAGGGCGAGATCCAGCTCCTGCTCGAGATCAAGATCGACGACATCGTCGACTGGCTCTGGGAGGAGATGCAGCTGCCGAATCTCAAAGCCCGCGTCGGCCCCTCGCAGGAGACGGACTGGACGCGCGAGGGCTGGGACCGGCGGGGCGCGCGTTCGCGGCTCGACCGGCGCCGCTCCTTCAAGGAGCTGGTCAAGCGGCGCGGACAGAACGCAGGTCCCCCGGGGTTCACCGACGAGGACCTGAGGTTCCGCCAGCTCGCGCGGCGCCGCCAGCCTGCGATCCATGCGGTCGTGTTCTTCCTGCTCGATGTCTCGGGCAGCATGTCGGACCGCGACAGGAAGCTCGCGAAGACCTTCTTTTTCTGGGTCGTCCAGGGCTTGAGGCGCGAATACCGCTCGCTCGAGACGATCTTCGTCGCGCATACCACCGAAGCCTGGGAGTTCACCGAGCCCGAGTTCTTTCAGGTGACCGGCACCGGCGGCACGGTCGCCTCGACGGGCCTCAACAAAGTCCGCGAAATCATGGACGAGCGGTACAACCCCGCGCGCCACAACATTTATCTGTTCTACGCGTCCGACGGCGACAATTCCGTCGGTGACCATGCCGAGGCGCACACGGGGCTCACGGACATCACTGAGAAGGCGTGCTACAGCGGCTACGTGGAGGTCGCCTCGGGCCTCTCGCGGCAGCTCGCGACGGAGACGGGCCGGCTCTTCGCCGAGATCGCCTCGCTTGGGTCTCCCGCGGGCAGCTACGTGATCAACGACTTCGACGATGTGTGGGGGGCGGTGCGCCACTTCTTCACGGCGGAGCAGAAAGCCATCGAGGGTCCAGCGTGAACGAGAGCGGGATCACGGACTCATCTGCGGACGGGCAGGCCGAATCCCCCGCCGCGCGCAGCACCGCAAGCGGGGGCGGGGAGTGGCAGAGCTACGTGCAGCGGCTGGAGGAGCTCGCGCTGCGTTCGGGGCTGTCGTTCGATCCGGTGGAGTTCGAGGCGGTCCCCGACAGTTTCATGATGGAGATCGCCGTGTACGGACTGCCGGTGCGCATGCCGCACTGGTCGTTCGGGGTGCGCTACATCTATCAGCTCATCCAGCGGCACATGGGCCATTCGCGCGTGTTCGAGGTCGTCTTCCCGGGCAATCCGGGACATGCCTATCTCGCACAGAGCAACGGCCTGGCCGAGAACGTCCTCGTCACGGCGCACGTGCTCGGCCATGCCGATTTCTCACGGAACAACATGCTGTTCCGGCGCTGCCAGGAGCAGGTGAGCGAGCACATCGTCGAGCATGCCGCGAGTCACGCGCGCCAGATCCAGCAGGCGATCGAGTCGTACGGCATGCAGCGCGTCGAGGTGGTCCTCGATGCGGCGCTCGCCATCGAGCAGCACATCGACGTCGACCAGCGGCTGCGCCGCGACCGCTATCCCGAGTACCTGCCGGATGCCAAGCAGCTGGTCGATGACGAGTTTCGCAGGCGCTTCTCCGCGCTCGACCCGGTCGCAGCCGCAGGGGTCTTCGAGAACCGCAAGCGGGCGCCCATCCCGCCGCATCCCGAGCGCGACCTGCTGTGGTTCGTCGCGACCTACGCACCGGAGATGGAGAGCTGGGAGCGCGACATCTTTCTCGCCGTGCGCGAGGAATCGTTCTACTTCTATCCGGTATTCGCCACCCAGATCATGAACGAGGGATGGGCCTCGTACTGGCACGCGCGCCTGCTGCGCGAAGCGGACTTCGTGCCGCAGCAGGCCTATCTCGATGCGATCAAATGCCACTCGGACGTGGTGCGGCCGATCGCGGCCGGCCAGCAGGTCGCCCTCGCGATCAACCCGTACCATCTCGGCTTCTCGATGTGGGAGAGCATCATCGAGACCGAGGGGCTCGAGTCCGCTCGCCAGATCATGACGCAGGACGATGACTTCGGCTTCGTTCGCAACCACTTGACGCGCGAGCTCGCCGAGAAGCTCGGACTGTTCCGCTTCAGCGCCCGCACCGACGGACACATCAAGGTTCTGGACCACGAGCTCGCCGCGCTGCAGGACACCCTGCTCGCCCCGAAGTACAACTTCGGCGCACCGAGCGTGTCGGTCGGCAACCTGCGCAACGACGGCACCCTCGAGCTCGTGCACGACCACACGTCCGATGCCCGGGGCCTCGATCTCGAGCGCGGCCGGAAGGTTCTCGAGTATCTGCGGGTCGTCTGGCGCCGACCCGTCGTGTTGCGCACGGTCGATCAGAACGGATCGCCGCTAGAGCTGTCCGCGGCGTGAGGCGGCGCTCATCCGGGCACCCGGCTCTCGTCGAACACAACCTCATCCAGCGGCAGGTCGGGCGTCCACGATTGCGGAACGTAGGGCTTCGGGCGTATTCGATCACGCGCGGGCCCATCATGCTCGGGCCCATCATGCTCGGGATAGAGCGGCGGATCGTGCGCAGGACCCGGCTCGGGCTGCCCCGGCTCGGGAGGACCCGGCTCGGGCCGGCCCGGTGGCTGAGGCGCCGGCTCCGGAATGCCCGGTGAAGGATGCAGCGGCGCGGGCGGCGGATCGTGCGTCGGCTCGGTCGGGGGCGTGGACAGTTCAGGCGCTTCCATGGATCGTCCTCAACGGCGGGGTCGCAACCGAGGTTCCCGGGGACGGCACCCAGCGTCCGGCCCGTCAGGGCTTCGCTCGCGCTCTTGCCGAGCAGGAAACGGTCGTTTCGACCCGGCGCGTGTAGCCGCTCACCCCCCTGGAAGCGATTGCGCCGGGAGGAGTAGTCTTTTCGGCAAAGCGCATCGCGGCGGGAGCATCCATCATGGGCTACACGACGCAGGGCATTCGCAACATCGCACTGGTCGGGCAGGCCGGCGGCGGCAAGACGCTGCTCGCCGAGGCGCTGCTCGTGCAGGCCGGTGCCATCCGGGCCAAGGGGAGCCTGCAGCGCGGGACGACCGTCTCCGATCACGATCCCCAGGAGAAGCGCCTGCAGCATTCGCTCGATCCCTCCATTTGCGGCTTCGATCTCGGCGACACGCATGTCAATCTCATCGACACGCCCGGTTACCCGGATTTCCTCGGTCGCACGCTGTCCGTTCTCGAGTCGGTCGAAGCGGTCGCGGTGGTGGTGAGCGCAGCGGGCGGCATCGATTCCATGACGCAGCGGCTGATGGACTTCGCGCGGGAGCGCGAGCTGTGCCGGCTGATCATCGTCAATAAAATCGACGCGAAGGATGCGAACGCCGAGGGCCTGCTCGCGCAGCTGCGCGGCACCTTCGGCTCGGAGTGCCTGGCGCTCAATCTGCCCGCCGCGAGCGGAGCGAGCGTCGCCGACTGCTTCTTCCATCCGGACGGTAAGGCGCCGGACTTCTCCTCCGTCTCGAATGCGCACACGCAGATCATCGACCAGGTCGTCGAGGTGGACGAGGATCTGATGACGCTCTATCTCGAGCAGGGCGAGGAGCTCTCCCCGGAGCAACTGCACGACCCTTTTGAGAAGGCCCTCCGCGAGGGCCATCTGATTCCGGTCTGCTTCGTCTCTGCCGAGACCGGCGCCGGCATTGCCGAGCTGCTCGATATCCTCGTGAAGCTGATGCCGAACCCCGCGGAGGGCAATCCGCCGCCCTTTCTCAAGGGTCCACTCGATCACCTCGAGCGCGTCTCGGTCGCTCCCGATCCGGACAGGCACGTCATCGCTCACATATTCAAAGTGACGATCGACCCGTACGTCGGCAAGCTCGGCATCTTTCGCATCCACCAGGGCACGGTGCGTCCGGGCAGTCAGCTCTTCGTGGGGGACGCGCGCAAACCCTTCAAGATCGCGCACCTGTATCGGCTCTCCGGCAAGGACTCCATCGAGGTGCCGCAAGGCATTCCCGGAGATATCTGTGCCGTTGCGAAGGTCGAGGAGCTGCATCTCGATGCGGTGCTGCACGATTCCCACGATGAGGATCAGTTCCATCTGAAGTCGGTCCGCTTTCCTCCGCCGATGCTCGGAATCGCGATCGAGCCCGAGCGGCGGGGCGATGAGCAGCGCCTCGCCGACGCGCTGCACAAGCTGCTCGCCGAAGACCCCTGCGTGCGCGTGGAAAGCCACCCCTCGCTCAACGAGACGGTGCTCTACGGCATGGGCAACTTTCATCTCCGCGTGCTGCTCGAGCGCATGACCGAGCGTTACGGCGTGCACGTGAAGACTCACCCGCCGAGCATTCCGTACCGGGAGACCGTCGTGCGTCCGGCGGAGGGGCACTGCCGGCACAAGAAGCAGACCGGGGGCGCCGGCCAGTTTGGCGAAGTGTACCTGCGAGTCGAGGCGCTCGAGCGCGGCGCGGGGTTCGAATTCGTGGACGACGTGGTGGGCGGAGCCATTCCGGGCCAGTTCATACCCGCGGTCGAGAAGGGCGTGCGTCAGGTCCTCACCGAGGGCGCGATTGCGGGTTTCCCCATCCAGGACGTACGCGTGATCGTCTACGACGGCAAGCACCACGCCGTCGATTCAAAGGAAGTCGCGTTCGTCTCGGCCGGCAGGAAAGCTTTCCTCGATGCGCTGCAGAAGGCGAGCCCGATCGTGCTCGAGGCGGTCGTGCGCTTCGAGATCGCAGCGCCCGCGGCCAAGATCGGCGACATCACGGGCGACCTCGCGACGAAGCGCGCGCGCATCAGCGGCAACGACACGCGCTCGGATGGCCTCGCGAGCGTGTCGGCGCTCGTGCCGCTCGCCGAGCTCACCGACTATCAATCACGGCTCAAATCCCTCACGGGCGGGGAGGGCGCCTACACGATGGACTTCAGCCACTACGAGCCCGTGCCGGCGCGCCGGCAGCAGGAGCTGGTGCAGGCGTGGAAGCCGAGGAGGGAGGAAGAGTAGGCGAGTCAGGGGGTCGCTAGCGCAGCCTTCGGACGCCGACGACAGAGTACGGGCCGGTCATTCAATGGACGCCGATCGGGAGCAGTGCGTGACACGGAGCATCTCGACTGACGATGCGATTTCGCTTGCGAAATCGGGCGATGCGGACGCTCAGTACGCGCTGAGCTCTGTCCTGCACGAGCGCGGGCAGTACGACGAGAGCCTTCGCTGGCTGCGGCTCGCAGCTGCGCAGAGCCTGATTCCGGCGCGCACGACGCTCGCCACCTTGCTGATGGACGGGCTGCATTGTCCGCGCGATCTACGCCGGGCTGTCGAATTGCTCGAACCGCTCGCAGCGACGCAAGGACAGGCCAATCTTCTGCTCGCGGAGGTTTTCGGGTTTGCTGCGTTCGGGATCAGCGATCGCGCAACGGCCCTGCGGTATCTTCTGAGCGCAGCGCGTGCAGGCGAACCCGCTGCGCTGCGCCAACTGGCTCTGCTCAGCGTGTGTCACCGGTCGTGGGGTCCGGTGCGGCCGTTGCTCGATGCAGCGGCGCGGCGTGGAGATGCGTTCGCCGCCTATGCGCTGGCATGTTGCTATGCCGAGGGGATCGGCGGCGCGGAAAATGCGGCGCTGGCCGCGACGTTATGCAGAACCGAAGCCGCAGGCAGCCAACATTTGAACCAGCGCTTGATTCACAGCCTCGGAGCGAGCGGGGCCTCACCCGGCGCAGGGCCGCCCGTCCTGAGCGTCGACTGGCGGGCGCTGGAGGAGACCTTGCCGCAGCTCGGCTCGGACGTCGCGCTTCCAGATGCCGAAACACTGCACGTTGCTCCGCTCATTCGCAGACTGCCGCGGGTGTTTCATCACCTGGTCCTCGACGCGGTCATCCATCTGGCCGCGCCGCTCGTCCGGCGCTCGCAGATCGTCGACGCGCGCACCGGCGAAGCGCGTGCCGACCCGATGCGTACCAGCTCCCACGTCACGCTGAGCCCGCCTCAGCATGATCACGTCCTGGAATCGCTCGAGCGCTGCATCAGCCGCGTCTCGGGGCTGCCGCAGCTCAACAGCGAGTTTCTGCAGATCCTGCGCTACCGGCCCGGCGAGCAATTCAGGCCGCATGTGGATTACTTCAACGAGGGCGGCGCCGGCACCTACAGATCGCTCGCCGATGGAGGACAGCGGGCGCAGACCGCGCTCCTTTGGCTGAGCGACGATTACTCCGGCGGCAGCACGTCCTTTCCAAAGCTGCAGCTCGAGATCAAGGGCGCACGAGGCGACATGCTGCACTTTCACAATCTGGCGCCCGACGGGCTGGGTCACCGGGATAGCTTGCATGCCGGCCTGCCAGTGATGGCCGGGGAGAAGTGGCTTCTGTCGCAATGGATACGCGCCGAGAGCTATCCTTCGCGTCTGAAGTGGTAGCCGATGGACGGCTATAGGATGAGCTCATGAAAACCACGTGGTACAAGGGCTTGGTCGGCGCGATTCTGGTGTGCTCGCTCGGTGCATGTGCGAGCACTCCCGCGGCTCATTCGGTGAGAGCGTCGGTTGCGCAGGCGAGAAGTGTCCCCGCGGGATGCGTCGCTGAGACCGGCACCCGTGTTGCACCGAAACGCACCCATTGCACGGGCTTCGGCCACCTCTGGACGGCCGATGACCTGAGGCGTACCGGAGCGATAGACCCTGCGCAGGCGCTGAGCATGCTAGATCCCTCGGTTTCGATCCACTGACGTCGGCTGCAGCGGCTGCGTCAGGGCGACAGAGCTGCCGCGAGCTGGACGGCCGCCGAGCCGGCGAGGCCGCCGAAGTGCTGATCTATCCCGTCGATCAACTGACGGGCTGCGGTCCGGTCACCGTGCGCGATCGCATTCCGAGCGGCCGCTAGCTCCGATGAGAGCTTCTTCCTGATCTTTGCCCGACACCGCTGCAGCCTGCCCGGATCGCTCGCTGCAGGCCGCTCCAGAGCGGTGAGTGCGCGCTCCAGAATCCGTGCGCCGATGACTTCGTGCTCGAGTCCCGGTACGACCTCTTCCGATATGTTAAAGACACACCAGTTTCGCATCGACTCCTCGCTGAGCAGGTCCGCGTGGACGTTGAATTCGTCGCGCTCGCCCGTCGTGTACGCGAGCCGCGTCGACTCCTGGAAGAGATGAAACAGCTCGGCGGGCGGCAATCGTATCCCGTGCTCGCCGATGACATCGCTTCCTGCATCCAACAGAGCACCCTGGAATATATCCGGATAGGCGAGCGCGGCGATGAGAGCGGCGCGCGAGCCGCCCGACATGCCGCCGACGAATACACGCTGCGGGTCGATGCGATAAAGCCGGCGGATGTTCTCGTAGGCAAGCACTGCGAGCGGCACGCGTCGATCGTACACACTGGCGTCGTTTCCAGAATTTGCTGCGCTCACGAAAATGAGCTGGTGTCGATCGAGCGGAACGGACCATCCCGCCGGGAGCGCGGGCTGCGACCATGGGGGCACGAAGACCAGTACGCCGTACCCGGCAGCGCGGGAGGGACCGCGTGGTACGTAAATCATGAAACGCTCCTTCGCGAGGTCGACCGGCTGTTCCCGCAGCGCTCTACCGGGCGCGGCCGCGGCGTGCAGCAATCTGCGGTACGACAACGGGGTCAGCATCCGCCGAGCGAGCTCGAGACTGCGAGTCAGCGGGGAATACGCGCTGAGAATGACCGCCCGATGAAGGCCGGATTCAGGGGCAATCGCACCCTGGCTGACGATGGCCAGGGCGCATGCGGCGGCCAGAACGCATGCGGCCAGAACGCACACGCGCAGCGCGCTCGCGAGACAGGATACCGACCGCATGAGGGCGCGCGCTCCTGCCCGCCTACGCACCGCTCTTACGCGCCTCGACGAACAGCGAGTAATATTTCTCGCCGTACTTCGCACGTGCGACGGCGCTCGCATCGTCCACCCGCAAGGCATCATGTGCGCTTGCCATGAAGGTCGAGCGGGAGATCTCGACGAATCCCGCATCGCCGAGCACCCGCGCAAGTGTCTCGAAGTCGTATCCGTACTTGTGCGACTCGAAAAGGTGCGCCGGTTCGGGAGATGTGCCGGCGTACCCGAGAAAATCTTCGAGCCGCGTCGGGTTGGCCGGCCACCAGGGCCAGCTCTCGCGCCGCGAGGCGAAGAAGCTCCGGTCATTGGTCATGTAGGCTTCGATGCACTGCTCGACGTCCGGAACGACGATGCGCAGGACGCCCCCGGGCTCGAGCACTCGGTGAACGTCCGCAAGAAAAGGCCGCACGTCTGCCGGAAAGAACAAATGCTCGAGAAAGTGCGAGACGAATGCATAACGCGCACCGCCATCGCGAAAGGGGAGTCCACCCAGGACGTTCATCGACAACGGAGCCGGAGCCACATCGATATTGATCCATCCGGGGATGTGGCCGCGGCCGCATCCGATGTGCAGGCGCAGGGCGCCCGCCGCCGCGTCGACGCCGAGCGAGCGCAGCTGCGACCCGATATGCTCGGCACGCAGTGATGCGAGCTCCTGGCGCAGTCCATCGATGGCGGCCAACAGGCCGACGAGGCGGCGTTCCACGCCGATTCCGCTGCGCGCCGCGAGCTGAGATTCGGCATGATCGCCGAGGCCGTACAGATCGCATGCGGCGTCGTACACAGCGCGTGCAAGCAGCCTCAAGTGCTGTTTGCCGCGTGAAACCAGCTCGTTTGCCGAGAAGGGCTCTGCGGGTTCTCCCGCATCGATGAGAACGCCCGCGCGCCTCAAATAATCGACGACCCTCTCGGCCGCGCTCCTGTCCGCGGGCGGCACAGCACCGAGCGCGCTGGCGAGAGCCATGGGTTTGCGGAATCCACAGAGCCACCCGACCAGCATCGGGTGATCGGTCTCGAACGCCGGAAGAGCGCTCGATGTAGTATGAATGACGATTTTGCCGCTGCGGAATCGCACCAGCGCGTCGGGGGAGAATACGAGCTCGTTCATGATCGTGTCGATGAGATGCGCGGCGACCCCGATATCGTACGCCGAGCCTTCCCCATTCGCGCAATCGACGCGCCTCGATGGATACTAGATCCCGAGATGATCGCCACCGAACACTTCGTTTTCATCCATCTGCACACCTGCGGAGGAGATCTCGTCAACGATTTCTTCCGGCGCTTCGTGCCCGAATCACGTCATATCGGGCGTCATCTGCCCCGCCGCATGGCGCCGCCGAACCTGGCTCATCTTCCGACTCTCGGGTTCGTTCGCAGTCCCTGGAGCTACTACGCCGTGTGGCACACGCTGCAGGCGGCCCGGCGCGAGCCGAGTCCACTGTATCGCGTGGTGAGCGAGGACGGACGGCTCGATTTCGAGCACACGCTGCGCAATCTCCTCGACTTGGGCCAGAGCGGCAGGTATTTGGATGCCGTCCAGGGGGCTCTGCCAGCGCGCTTCACCGGCAGAGGAATGAACCTGCCGGGTTTCGCACTGGAATCGATTCGCGCATCGCAAGTCGGTTTCTTCACATTTCTATACCGGCACATGTACGACACGCCCGGTATCCGGCACGTCCGGCGCATCGAGCAGCTCTGGGGGGAGCTGCCCACGATGCTCGTCGCGGTGGGTCAGTCTGTCAGTGCACCGATGCGCGCCTATGCGCGCGAGGCGGCCGCTCCGCGCAAGATCGCCTACACGGAGCGCTACAGCGCGGCTCTCGAGAGCCTGGTTGCGGAGCGTGATGCCGAGATCATCGCCCGTCACGGCTACCGGTTCGGCGACTGATCACGCCCGCTCCACGGCGTGGCGAAAGTCGCCGATCGCAGCGACGAGCTCCGTGAGGGCGGCTCGCTCGATCTCGGCGAGGAAGGGATTCCAGGCATCGAAGATCAGGATGACCCGAGTCGTGCGGCTTCGATTCCACGCCTCGTGCTCGAAGGTATCATCGAACACGACGACACGGCCGCGCTTCCACTGATGAATCTCTCCGCCGACGCTGAGCGCACAGTCGTCCGGGATGATGAGGGGCAGGTGGCCGACGACGCGCGTGTTCGTGACCCCGCGATGCGGCAGAAGACGCGTACCCGCGGTGAAGACGGAAAAGTGCACTTCCGGGCCGTGCTCGCGGATCCGGCACAATGGCAGCGCGTCGAGCGCGCGCGCGGTCGACGGACATGCCGCGCAGTTCTCGTCGCGGCGAACCCCGTGGCGATAGAAGTAGTAGCCGGTCCAGCTCGGCGGCTCCTCCGCGCCTTGAAGGCTTGCCGCTTCCTGCTGGTCATCGGCGAGTACGCGCTCCCGCCCGCGGTCCGAACGCAGCAGCGGCTCGAGCTCCGCGTGAATCGCCCCGGTTGCCGCCTCGAGCGAGTCTATCCACGGAAAGATCGCCCGCTCGAAGTAGGCGCACGTCGGCAGGCCCGGAAAGAATAGAAAGGAGGGCCGCTGCCGCGGGTCGGGATATTCCGCCGCCCGCTCGTTGAGGAATACGCCGACGCAGTGCTCGACGCGCGCGAGCGAATCCGCTCCGTAGCGCGCTCGAAGCGGAGCGAACAGGCGATCGAATACGGCATGTCGGTTCCGCCTCACCGCAATGACGGCGTGCTCGATGAGTGGTCTCAGCAGGGGCGGAGTCGAGGACTGGTCGAGCCATTGCCCCTGACGCTGCGCATCGTCGAGCGCACGCTTGTACTGCACCATCGCTGCATCGAGCCTGTGGACGCGCTCCAAAGACGTGGCAAGGTGCAGCCGCGCCGTGAAGAGCGCCGGATCGAGGCGAACGGCCGTCGCATAAGCATCGACAGCCGAGGCGAAATCGGCGCAAAGCGCGTGCGCCCGTCCCAGATGCTGATGAATCGCGGCGGATGGTGCAGACAGAACGGCTCGACGGAGCAGCTCCATGGCGCGCTCCGCATCGCCCTGGCGCAGGGCGGCCTCTGCGAGCCCCCCGAGCGCTTCGCCGTTTTGCGGCTCCGCATCGAGCGCGCGTTGAAACGCACGTTCTGCCTCGGCGATTCGTCCGACCGCGAGCAGACGTCGGGCCTCGGCGAGATCAGGCAAGGGTCAGGCCTCGCCGCAGCTCGGGCCGCGGGGCCCGCGGCACCTATGATATATAGAAAGAATGGGTATCACCGATCTCAGACATTTCGTCCGAGTATACGACGACAGCATCGAGCCTGCGCTCTGTGCGCAGATGATCCAGTCCTTCACTGGGCTTGCGCGGTTCCACGCGCGCGGCGGACGCGGGGGCTCGCGGACGGGCTTCGACGAGTCGGCGTGGACCGAGCTCAACGTGACGAAGCTCTCCGACGAGGCTTTCCGGGGGACGTTCTGGATCCGGATCAACGCCGCGCTCGAGCGGTACAATCGAGACGTCGGCCTGTCGATCGCGCTTCCGAATACCGGCTCGATGGCGGACCTGGTGATGAAGCGCTACCGGCCCGGGGTGAACGAGCGGTTCCAGCTGCACTTCGATTCGATCTATCACCGCGCCAACCGCTATCTCGTGTTGCTCTGGTACCTCAATGACGTGCAGGACGGTGGTGAGACGCGCTTCCCGCAGCTCGAGGTGACCGTGGAGGCGCGGTGCGGCCGGTTGCTGATGTTTCCTCCGTACTGGATGTACCAGCACGAGGGCTTTGCTCCCCGATCAGGGGAGAAATACATTCTCTCGACTTACCTGCTGTTCGGCGTCGACCCTCAGACTCAGAGTGTGTCGTAGCCCCATCGGTCCAGGTACGGCTGGATGACCGGGAGAATGGCGGACAGGCGGTCGGCGTAGGGGCGCCAGCGTCCGAGCGAGCGCCTGTTGAGCGGCTGGACGACCTGAGAGTAGCTCGGTGTGCTGATGAAGCCCTTCGAGCGCGCATGCGTCGCCGGAGCGAGCAGGCGCTCGTCCCACGGAAGCTTCAGAAAATCCGCGATGGCCCGCATCTCGCCCTCGAAATCGCCCACGAGCGTCTCGTAGCGCACTTCCTGCGCTGCGGGCCGCAGGATCGCGCTCTCCCGGTAGCAGAAATCGAAGGCTCTTGCGAATCCTTGCGCAAGCCGTGCGAGGTCCGCACAGAGCAGTGCGAACTCGGGCGCGCGGAAGTGCTGCATGTAGCAGCTCCAGATCACATCGCACGGATGGCGGAGCGCAAGCAGGATTCGCGAATTCGGGAAGAGGCGCGCGATGACCGGCAGGCGCAGGATGTTGAGCGGATTCTTGTCGATGAGGCGCTGGCCGGGCTCGAACCGCACTTTCGTGCGCACGCGCCCCCAGTACTTCGAGCGCACGCGATCGAGCTCTTCCTGACTCAGGCGGCGCAGCTCGCGTGGATAGGCGACGCCCGTCGCGAGAAGATCGGCGAGCGCATTCTGAAGGAACGGCTGCTCGTCCATCGAGACGAGCCCGGGATGCGCATCGAGCGCGAGCTCGAGCAGCGTCGTTCCTGAGCGGGGGAATGCGACGATGAAAACAGGACTTTCCTCGGTGGGCGGAGCGCCGGCGTGATCCCAGCCGGCCACATCCGCGGGATCGCACCCGAATTGGGTGATCCCGAGCGTCGGAGCCCCGCGCCAGGATGCCGCTGGAGCGGTCATGGCGAGATGCGCCACCTGCGATGCATGCGCCTCCTCGAGCGTTCGGAGCGCTTCGTCGGAGTGACCCAGGGCATCGAGACTCTTTGCCAATGAAAAGAGCTGATAGTGGCGCAGATGAGGTTCGCGGACGCCGCCGAGCACAACCTTGAGCAGCCGGATCGCCTCCTCGTGTCGCGACTCTCGCGCGGCCAGCCGAGCCTGAACGGCCTGCAGGTCTGCTCCGAGCGTGCTCGACTGCGGGTCCACGGCGACCGCATCGAGCAGCGCACGAGCCGCCTTGAGCCGGTTCAATCGCTCGTAAGCTTCAACCAGGGTAAGGGTCGCCCGCGGTCCGGGGCTCGGATGGAGCGCTGTCTGCTGAAGCGCGGCCTCGGCTCGCGCAGTCTCCCCGAGATTCATCAGCAGGTAGCCGATGTTCGCGAGCAGCTCCGGCGTGATGCCGCTCAGCTCCTCCCATCCCTCGAGCGCCCGCAGGGCATCCTCGGGCTTGAATCGCTCATAGCACACCTTGGCGTATCGGTAGCGGATCTCGGCATCTCGCGGGGCCAGGGTCGATGCCTGCTCGAGCACCGCCCGGGCGGCTTCGAAGTCGGACCGGTCGATATGCGTCAGGCCGAGGTTGTAGTAGAAGTCGGCGTCCGCCGCGCCGAGTTCGGCCGCACGGGCATAGGCGACGAGCGCCTCATCGAGGCGCTTTGCGCCCCGCCGGGCCGTGCCGAGATTGACCCAGTGCGCAGGCTGGCGCGGCTCGAGCTCGATGAGCTCCGCAAGCATCTCCTGGGCCTCGCCGAAGCGTGCCTCGGAAATGAGGATGGCCGCCAGAAGCGCGAACGCAGCGCCGTGGCGCGGCGCGGCGGCGAGCGCTTCGCGGCACCGCGCTTCGGCGTCCGTGACCACCCCCTGCTGGAGCGCTGCGAACGCCGCGCGGACCTTCTGCTCCGCAATGCTCACCGGCGCACCAGTATCGGCTTTCGTGAACGCGTCCGACATGAATCAAAAAGGCCGCGCGGCGGATGCCGCGCGGCCCAAGCGTGCCACAGCTCGCGCGAAGTTAGAACTTCTGCACGATTCCGAGGAAGTACTCCCGGCCGAGCACCTGGTAGGTCGAAACGTCCGTGTTCGCGTTGATGACGTTGTTCTGATAGAAGATCGGCGGCTGCTTGTCCATCAGGTTCTGGATGCCCGCCTGGATGTGCGTATTCGTCGGCGCGAAGGTGTATCCGAGCGTGAGGTTGGTATAGAAGATGTTCGGGATATCGACTTCGGGATCGATGTTCGGGGAGTTGGAGAAGCCCACCGGAATGTCGAGACTCCCGATCCACTGCTCCGAGACGTAGGCATCAAACCCACGGAACGCCCAATCGAGCGACGCCAGCGCGCGCCACTTCGTATCGTTGCCGAACGTCGTGCTGTAGGTCCCGGCGTACTCCGTCCCCAGGTTCTTGTAGGTCAGCACGTGCTGCATATCGAGACTGAACTTGAACGTGCCCGCCAGATCCGTTGGGAGTATCTCGTGCAGCCCGAGGTCCATGCCGTCCGTCGACAGCGATCCGAGGTTCAGCGTCGGCTGCTCGATCTCCTCGATCTGGCCCGCGGTCGCGGCGGTAGAGGGGTACCGGACGATGTAATTACAGAAGGCCAGTTTGCCGCTGATGCACTGCGGGACGATGTAGTTCGGGTCGACCTGGGTGATGACGTTGTTGATCTGGTAGTTCCAGTAGTCGATGTCGAACGACAGCCCGGGCACGTAGCTCGGATCGTACACGATGCCGGTGGTCCAGACCTCGCCGGTCTCGGGTTTCAGATCCCGGTTGCTTTTCAGCAGGCCCGTGATCTGACCGTTCGGCTCCTGGAATGAGCCGTCCCTGGGCACACCGACGCAGGCATTGGCGAGTCCCGGATTTGCGGCGACCCTCGCGGCGGTGAGGCCATCGCAGGGGTCGATGTAGGTCGGCGCGTTCGCCCTCGGCGCGGCCGCGATATCCAGAATCGTCGGCGCGCGGTACACCTGGGCGAAAGTCGCGCGTACCAGCAGATCCTTGATCGGCCGGTACTCGAGCTTCACGGTTGCGCGGGTCGTGTTCTGGAAGATCGTGTAATCCGAGTAGCGGATCCCCACGTCCAGGTTCAGAGCGTGAACCCCCGGCAGATCCTTGAGCAGCGGGATGAAGGCCTCGCCGTAGAAGTCCGTATTGCCGTAGTGCGCCTCGGAATTGCCCGTGCAGGCTTCCTGCGAGATCTCGCAGCTCAAGTAGAGCGGGGGTTGCGCGATGACGATCTGATCTGCCTGGAAGCTGCCCTGCTGCCAGATGCGATCGATACCCGCCGCGCCCTCCAGATCGCCGGCCGGCAGATGCCAGATCGTGCCCGTCAGATCGAGCGCGAATTCCTCGGTGCGAAACGTGTAGTCGGTGTTGTAGTTCGCGGCGAGCGACTGGAATATCGCCGATTGCGCTGCGAAGCTCGGACTCGTCGGATCATTGGCGGCGAAAATGTTGAGCGGCGTACAGCCGGCGATCACGGACGCCGGGTCGCCTGCCGTCCCGACGCACGCCGGCGCTCCGTTCACGAGCATCGAGGGACCCAGAGCTGCGCTCAGCTGGTTCGAGAAGAAGTACCCGTCGACCCGCTGGAACTGGTTCTCCTGGCCATACTGCGAAAAGAGGTCCCACGTCCAGTCGCCGCCCGGGATGCTGCCCTTGACGCCGAAGGTGCCCCTGACGCTATCGGTCTGCGTGTCGCTGCGGCGCGGCCCGAGGCCAAGCAGGCGCCACTCGGCGTCGGGATAGGCGCCGGACAATCCGCCGAAGCCGGTGCCGAGCACGTTGTACAGGCTGTCCGGCGACACGACGACGTTATCGAGCGTGGAATCGAACGGGAGCGAAGCCTGCTGGAAGCCCGAATGCGTGCGGCTGTACAGCATGGACCCGTAAGCCTGGACGTTGTCATTGATCTTGTAGTTGACCTTCGAGAAGATCTGCGCGCGATCCTGCGGCGTGATGAGATAGTTGACCGGCGCGTAGTTGTAGTGGTCGTCGTTCGGACCGCTGGAATTGAAGCAGCGATAGTCGGCGGGCGCGGTGCCGTCGGTGCCGGTGATCTTCGTGACCGAGTCGCAGCCGTAAGGGTTGCCGGCGGGCAGATAGATGCGACCGGTCGGCGATCTCGATGAGCCGCCTGGGAAGACGCTGCTGTACGAGGCGTAGAGCGCGTACTGCGAGAAGGCGCGCCGGGACTGGAGCACCGGGCTGAACTGCTCGTCGCGCCCGCTCAGCATGAAACTGAACTTGTCCGTCGTCTCGCCGAAGGTGGCGTACACGTCGTGATGCGGACCGTCCCCGTGCGTCGTCTTGCCGAAATCGCCGCCGACTTCCAGGCCGTTCGTATTCTTCTTGGTGATGAAGTTGACCACGCCTGCGATGGCGTCGGATCCATAAACCGCGCCGGCGCCCTCCTTCAGGACTTCCACGTGATCGATGATCTCGAGCGGGATCTGGTTGATGTCCACCGCGCTCGTGAGCGATTGTGGAGCGCCGATCAGGCCGACCCGCCGTCCGTCGATCAGGATCAGGGTGCGTTTCGCATCGAGACCGCGCAGCTCGATGTAGGACTCGCCGAATCCGCCGCCGTTGTTGACCGAAGGATTGGTCGCCGCGCCGTTAATGGCGGGCAGTTGCATGAGCAGCTCGCCGACCGTCTGCGCCCCGGTCTGCGCAATCTGCGCGCTGCTGATCGTGATCACCGGATTCGCGGTCTCGGTATCGACGCGTCGAATGCGGGTTCCGGTGACGATCACCTCCTGGGGCTGCTGCGTCGTCGCGTCGGCGTTGTTCGGCGCCTGCTGCGCGTGGACCGGGAGCACGGCCAAGCCGCCCGCGGCGATTGCACTCGTGGTGAGTGCTCTCCGGACCGCAAGTCGAACATCGTTATTGCGGATCATTCGGGTTCCTCCTGCGAAGCGATCGCTCGCTTCGGGTCTGCCGGCTTCTCCCCGTGAGACTCGGCCGGTTGTGGGCTTATGTGGAACCGCGGCTCAGCCTGGGGGCCCCGAGCCCCGGTTCGCGTGGGTCCAATGTTAGCAGTGGCCTGGCCGCGACGAAAGAGTGTATTGGCGGCCGCGCAACAGACTGATGCCCGAAGGGCGCGGGACGAACATGACGGTGCGAGGGAGTATTCGCGGCAATTTTTGGGCCAGATACGTCGTGGCGAGACGGGGCTCGGCACACGTTGCAGGGATCCAACGACCGCTGAAGGCCAGTCCGGCCCACTCGGCCGCTCTCCGCGCGTCGGTCGTCTCAGCCGGTCGATCGAGACGGCGAGACAGGCGCCTTCCAGGTGACGCGATCCCCCACCCGCAGCCCGAGCCGCTCCGCTTCGCCTCCCTCGAGCTCCACGACCGCTTCGGCCGGACCCGGCGCCGGAATGGTCGTCTCGTCGAAAGGACGCGCGCGCGGGGCGATCTTCGCGATCCGGCCATCCTTGCCGACGAACACGATATCGAGCTCGATGTACGTGTTTTTCATCCAGATGCCCATGCAGCAGTCGGGGAAGAGCATGCCTTGGTTCTCCGGAAGATCCCGCACGAACATCAGCCCCTGCTCCTTGCGTGCGTCCGTGTCCGCGATCCATACGTCGAAGCGGTGCCGCCTCACACCGCTCACGATCTCGAGTGTCGTGCGCGGGAAGTTCGCGAGATCCTCGATCGGCGGCTGGCCCGGTGCACCGGCCGCGAGGACTTGCCCCGGAGCCGTCACCGCATTCTGCGGCTGTGCAGGTGCCGGCCCGGCGAGCAGCAACGTCGCGGCCGGCAGCGCGAGCGCCAGCGTCGCGATACGCCGCGCGGCAGGCCCCACATGGGCTCGCGCGGCCAACCCCGATCGGCAGAGGGAAGACGTGTGTGATTTCAAGAGACGGGTCTCCTCGCATCCGTAGCACCGGGCTTCGCGGCGCCGGAATCGCTATCGAGCGCGATGCGTCCGGCGAAATCGAACCGGCTGACCAGCACGCGGCCCGAGCCGGTGAGGCTCGTCGCCGGGCCCACGCAGAAGCCTCGCGCGGCGATGCGGTAATCGCGCTGGCGCGCGTTGCTTCCGAGCGGTTCCTGGCGCAGATCATCGACGGTGCACTGCCTGTCGCCGCGCGTCGAGAAAATGCGCCGCTCGCCCTCGAAGATCAGCGTGACGTTCGTCGGAAGTGCGTGCCCCGAGCGGCCCGCGCCGGCCGTCTCGATGCCGAAAATGAAACGCAGCCGATGCGCTGCACCTGCCGAGTGCAGCGGCCCGGCGAAGCTCACTCGGATGCCGTGTCCATCGGGGCGCATGCCTCCCTCGCACTCGAGACTGGCGTCTCGCCAATCGAGGTCTGCGGCCACCGCACCGCGCAGCCGTGCGCGCAAGTACGCCGATCCATCCGCGAGACAATGAACCTTGGCCGTATGCCGCAGGACGGGCACCTGCGGGACGGCCGCTTGCGGCAATCGCCCTACGCACAGTATTGCAGCGCCGAGCGTGGCGAGCGTTGCGGGCTTTGCAAGGCCCAGCCGAGCCGAAGTCCGAGCCATTGGTTGGAGTTTACCCCGGGCGCGCCCGCCCCGCGGCCGCCGCTCACAACACCTGGCGCTGCCGCCGAGCTACCGCACTGCACCATAGCAGAGGCAATGCTAGACTGCGCGCCTTTTCGAAGGGCGGAGCGGCGCGGCCATTCGTGCCGTGTTTGCAGGGAATTCATGCGAAATACGCTACTCGAGGTGACTCCGGTCGTCCCTCAAGCGGTCGGACGGCTCACCGAGCTCGCCGGGAATCTGTTCTTCAGCTGGCACCGTCCGACCCGGGCGCTGTTCGAGGACCTCGACCCGGAGCTCTGGGAGCAGACGGGCGGCAATCCGCGACTGCTGCTGCGATGCATCCGGCAGGCGAAGCTCGACCTGGCAGCCTCCGACCCGGTATACCGCGCCCGCTTCGCCGAGGTCTTGAGGACGTTCGATGCTTACGTGAACGCTCCGCCGCGCTTGCCGTCGCAGCCGCTGATTGCATATTTCTGCGCGGAATACGGCTTCAACGAGAGCTTCCCGATCTACTCGTGCGGCCTCGGCGTGCTCGCAGGCGATTACTGCAAGGCGGCGAGCGACGATCACATCCGCTTCGTCGCGGTGGGATTGCTCTATGGGCAGGGCTACTTCACGCAAACGGTCGACAACGATGGCGTTCAGCACGCCGAGTACGCCGAGCACCGTCCGCGCGACCTGCCCGTCGAGCCAGTGCCGGGCCCGGGTGGCAGGCCGCTCGAGGTGCGCGTCCGGATCGCCGAGCGCGAGGTGGTTGCGCGACTGTGGAAGGCACAGGCGGGACGTGTCGCCGTCTACCTGCTCGACACGAACTGTCCGGAGAATGCCCCGTCGGACCGGGACATCACTCACCGCCTCTATGGTGGCGACGAATCGACACGCATCCGCCAGGAGATGATTCTCGGCATCGCGGGACGCCGGGCTCTGCGCGCGCTCGGGCTTGCACCGGCCCTCTCTCATCTCAATGAGGGTCACGCGGCCTTCCTCATCCTCGAGCTCCTGCGCGAGCACCTCGCGTTCGGGCTTCCATGGGCGGCGGCGCTCGAGGCGGTCGCGGCGCAATGCGTCTTCACGACCCATACCCCGGTCGCGGCCGGCCACGATGCGTTCGGCCACGACCTGTTCCTCGCGCACTTCCGCGATTTCATCGGCGAGCTCGGTGTGCCCGTCGAGCAGGTGCTCGAGCTCGGCCGCGCGCCCAATGCGCCCGGATTCTTCAACATGACCCGTCTCGCGCTCAACGGCGCCCGCCGCGTGAACGGTGTGAGCCGTATTCACGGCGCCGTCTCCGCGCGGATCTGCGCGGATCACTGGCCGGAGCTGCGCCGCGAGGACAACCCGGTCGGCTACGTGACGAACGGCGTGCACGTGCCGACCTTCCTGCACCAGAGCTGGGCGGCGTTCTTCGACGAGCGCCTCGGCGCCGACTGGCGCGAGCATCAAACGGAAAGCGATTTCTGGCGGCGTCTCGAGCCAGTGCCGGAAGACGTCTATTGGACCACCGCTCAGTCGGTGAAATCGCGCATGCTCGCCGGCGTGCGCGAGCGCCTCGAGCGCGCCTACGCGCGCAAGGGCCTCTCGGCTGCGCAGTGGCGGCACGTGACGCGCTGGCTCGACCCGCGCGATCCCAACATCCTCACGATCGGTTTCGCGCGGCGCTTCGCGACGTACAAGCGCGCCTCGCTCCTGCTGCGCGACCGGCAGCAGCTGGCGCGGCTCGTCAGCCAGACCGATCGGCCGGTCGTGTTCCTGTTCGCGGGCAAGGCTCATCCGGCCGACGAGCCGGGCAAGAGCGTGCTGCGCGAGATCAGCCAGCTCATGCTGACGCCGGAGTTCGTCGGTCGGGTGATCTTCATCGAGGACTACGACATCCAGCTCGCGCGCTGGCTCGTCTCCGGCGTCGATGTCTGGCTCAACAATCCGATCGCGCCGCTCGAGGCGAGCGGGACCTCGGGCATGAAGGCGGCCATCAACGGCCGCTTGAATCTCTCGGTGCTCGACGGCTGGTGGGCCGAGGGCTGGGCGTACGACAACGGCTGGGGCATTCCGCCGGCCGACGTGCATGACCCGGAGCGGCGCGACGCGCTCGAGGCAGAGCTCATCTTCGATACGATCGAGGAGGAGGTCGTGCCGCTGTACTACGAGCGCAACGGCAGCGGCTGGTCGGCCGAGTGGGTGAGGCGCAGCAAGCGCGCGATGATGACCGTCATCCCGCAGTTCAGCACCCGGCGCATGCTCCACGACTACACGGAGGGGCTGTATCAGCCGGCTGCCCGCCAATCGAGACTGCTCGCCGAGCAGGGCTTTGCAGGGGCGCGGGCGCTCGCCGAGTGGAAGGAGCGCGTGCGCCAGGCCTGGCCGAAGCTGAGCGTGGCGCTGCTTTCAGAGCCGCCGACCGAGCTGCCGCGGGCTGGACGGCTCGCCGTGCGTATCGCCGCTTCGCTCGCGGGACTCGAGCCGGGCGACGTTCGCGTGGAATTCCGTGCGCGGCGCGGGCTTCCGGAGGCGAGCTTCGAGCCGCCGCCCTTGAGCTCGTATCGCGGCGGCGCACCGGAGGGTCTCTGGCGTGCGACGTTCGCTGCGACCGGCGAGAAGACACCGGACGGTGCCGTCATCTTCGCGCTCGATGCGGAGCCGCCCGCCTGCGGCCAGTATGCGACCGAGATCCGCATTCATCCCCATCACGAGCTGCTGTCGCACCCGTACGAGATGGGCCTCATGAAGTGGGTTTGAGCGGCTCGCGAGGCTCCGCGTCCGCAGTTGAGGTATCGTAGCGCGGCCCATGTCCCGACCTCCCGTGCGCGCCTCCTCCGGACGTTACGTGAGCCGCCTCACGAGCGGCACGCTCGCGGTCGTCATGGCCGGTGGACGCGGCGAGCGCCTGAAGGCGCTCACGGCGCACCGCTGCAAGCCGGCGACGCCTTTCGGCGGCAAGTTCCGCATCGTCGACTTCGTCCTGTCGAACTGCGTCAACTCCGGCATCCGCCAGATCTCGATCCTCACGCAGTACAAGGCCCAGTCGCTCATCCAGCACGTGCAGCAGGGCTGGAGCTACCTGCGGGGGGAGTTCGGCGAGTTCGTCGAAGTCGTCCCCGCGCAGCAGCAGCTCGGGGAGTTCTGGTATCGCGGCACCGCCGATGCGCTCTACCAGAATCTCGACCTGATCCTTTCCCATCGGCCGAAGCACGTCCTCGTGCTGGCGGGCGATCATATTTACAAGATGGACTACGGTCCGATGATCGCCTATCACGTCGAGAAGGGCGCGGACGTGACGGTCGGCGTCGTGGTGCTGCCGGCCCCCGAATCGCGCAGCTTCGGTGTGCTCACGGCGACGGAGTGGAACCGGGTGACGAAGTTCACCGAGAAGCCCGCGGTCCCCGACACGCTGCCCAACCGGCCGGAGTCGATTCTCGCCTCGATGGGTATCTATGTCTTCAACACGCGCCTGCTCGAGAAGCTGCTCGTCGAGGATGCCGCGGACCCGTCCTCGCAGCACGACTTCGGCAAGGACGTCATTCCCCGGGCGATCGACACGCGCCAGGTGTTCGCTTATCCGTTCCGGGACGTGAAGACCCGCGCGCAGAGCTACTGGCGCGACGTGGGAACGATCGACGCCTACTACGAGGCGAACGTGGAGCTCGTGGCTGTCGATCCGGAGCTCAACATCTATGATCGCGAGTGGCCGATCTGGACGTACCAGGTGCACTCGCCACCCGCGAAATTCGTGCTCGACGAGGACGGCCGCCGCGGCATGGCGATCAATTCGGTCGTCTCGGGCGGCTGCATCATCTCGGGCTCGACGGTACGCGGGTCGCTGCTGTTCTCCGACGTGCGCGTCGATGAGCACTCGATCGTCGAGGACGCCGTCCTGCTGCCGCGCGTCGACATCGGCAAGAGCTGCCAGGTGCGCCGCGCGATCCTCGACGAGGGCTGTCAGGTGCCCGATGCCACGCAGATCGGCCTCGACCGCGACGCTGACTCACACCGCTTTCACGTGACGGACAAGGGCGTGGTGCTCGTGACGGCCGACATGCTGCGAAAATTGTCCGCGGGACAGGGATGAGGCCGGTGCCGGTGCCGACTGGGACGATGCCGACCCGATGACCGCTTCCGCCCGCCTGCCCGTGGTGCTCCTGTGGCACATGCACCAGCCACACTATCGCGATGCGCTCACGGGCCAGTACGCGCTGCCGTGGACGTACCTGCACGCGATCAAGGACTACACCGACATGGCGGCGCACCTCGAGGCCCACCCGGGCGCACGCGCCGTCGTGAACTTCACGCCCGTGCTCCTCGAGCAGCTCGAGGACATCTCGCGCCGCGTCGCGGCGCATCTCGAGCGCGGCGACCCGCTGCCCGATCCGGTGCTCGCGCTGCTCGGTCCGGCGCCGCTGCCGGAGTGGGGCGCGGAGCGGGCCGCGCTGATGCGCGCATGTTTGCGCGCACATCGCCAGCACATGATCGAGCGGTTCGCTCCGTACCGGGATCTCGCCGCGCTCGCCGAGCCGCTCGCGACCGCCGAGCACGCGGCCTACGCTGCCGATGCGCTCATCCGGGACCTCGCGGTGTGGTATCACCTCGCGTGGATGGGCGAAACCGTGCGCCGTTCCGACGTGCGCATCGCCGCGCTCGCCGAGCAGGGCAGGGGCTTCACCGCCGCGCAGCGCCGGGCGCTGCTCGCGCTGATCGCCGAGCTGCTCGCCGGGATCATGCCGCGCTACCGGCGGCTCGCCGAGGCGGGCCGCTGCGAGCTGTCCGTGACACCCTACGCCCATCCGATCCTGCCGCTTCTGCTCGACTTTCGCGCGGCGCGCGAGTCGGTGCCCGACTCGCCCTTGCCGCGCCACGCGCACTATCCCGGCGGCGCGGAGCGCGCGGCGTGGCACGCCGCCGAGTCGCTCACCGTATTCGAGCGCTGTTTCGCTCTGAAGCCCTCGGGGTGCTGGCCTGCCGAGGGCGCCGTGAGCGAGCCGGCACTGCGGCTCATCGAGGCGCACGGCTTGCGCTGGGCGGCCTCGGGCGGCGCGGTGCTCAAAGCCAGCCTCACGGCAAGCGGCGATCGGCTCGATGAGCCGGGCGCGTTCGAGCGGCCCTATCGCCTCGAAGGCGCAACACTCCCGTGCTGGTTCCGCGACGATCGGCTCTCGGACCTCATCGGCTTCACCTACTCGAGCTGGCACGGCGACGATGCCGCCCGGAATCTCGCGCACGAGCTCGGGGAGATCGCGCGCTCCGGCGCGCTCGCCGGCCGCGCGGTGCTGATTGCACTCGACGGCGAGAATGCCTGGGAGTACTACCCGTTCAACGGCTACTACTTCCTCGACTCGATGTACGCGCTGCTCTCGGAGCACCCTTTGATCGAGCTCACGACACTGTCGGAGCTCGCCTCGCGGGTCGAAGCACGGCCGCTCGAGCACCTGGTAGCGGGCAGCTGGGTGCACGGCACGCTCGGCACGTGGATGGGCGATGCGGCGAAGAATGCCGCTTGGGATCTGCTCTGCGACGCGAAGATCGCCTATGACGAGGCGCTCGCGCACGGCCTGTCGTCCCCGGGGGCACGCGAGGCCGCGCAGCGCCAGCTCGCCCTTTGCGAGAGCTCGGACTGGTTCTGGTGGTTCGGGGATTACAACCCGCCCGAGACAGTCCGGCAGTTCGACGAGCTCTATCGCCGCCAGCTCGGCAATCTCTATCGCCTGCTCGCTCGGCCCGCTCCGGAGGCGCTCGCGCGGCCGATCGCGGTCGGCCGCGGCGACATGGAGCACGGCGGCGTCATGCGCCGCGCGACAGCGAAATGACACGCACGCGCGACGCCCCGCCGCGCGGGCATCCTCGTTGAGTCAGGGCCAGGGAGGCTTGCGTTGCGGGCAAACATCTTGAGCCAGCGCCGCGCCGGCGCGCTGCTGCACCTCACCTGCCTCGAGGGCGCGCTCGGCAGGGAAGGGCGCCGCTTCATCGACTGGCTCGCCCAGGCGGGGTTCTCGGTCTGGCAGTTTCTGCCGCCGGGCCCGACGGGCGCGGATGGCTCCCCTTACCGGGTCCGCTCCGACTGCGCGGGCAATCCGGCACTGATCGATCCCGATGAGCGCCCGCCGCTCGATGAGGCGCCATTCCAGGCATTTCGACGCTCGGCCCATGCGTGGCTCGAGGATTACTCGTGCTTCGAGGTGCTCTCGAGGCGGCACGGCGGGGAGCCCTGGTGGTGTTGGCCGGCCGAGCATCGCGACCGCGCTCCGCGAGCGCTCGCCGAGGTGCGGCGCGCCGAGGCGCAGCGCATCCGCGAGATCGAGTGGGAACAGTTTGCTTTCGAGTGGCAGTGGCGCCGACTGCGCGAGCACGCGCACGCGCACGGGGTGCTGCTCTTCGGCGATCTGCCGTTCTACGCCGCGCCGGATTCGGTGGAGACCTGGGCGCAGCGCGAGCAGTTCCAGCTGGACGCCGAGGGCCGGGCTCGCATGGTTGCGGGTGTGCCGCCCGATTATTTCTCCGAGCTCGGCCAGCTCTGGGGCAATCCACTCTACGAATGGGAGGTCATGCGGCGCGATGGCTTCAGGTTCTGGCGCGAGCGCGTGCGGCGGCAGCTCGAGCGCGTCGACCTGCTGCGGCTCGATCATTTCCGCGCGCTCGCGGCGCACTGGGCCGTGCCGGGGGGAGCTGAGGACGCCCGTGCGGGCGCCTGGCTGCGCACTCCGGGGTGGGCGCTCTTGAGGACGCTGCGCGAGGATCTCGGCCGGATGCCACTCGTCGCCGAAGATCTCGGCGTGATCACGCCGGATGTCGAGGATCTGCGCCGCGGGTTCGCCTTGCCCGGCATGCGGGTGCTGCAGTTCGGATTCGACGGCTCGCGGGACAATCCGCACCTACCGCACCGGCACGAGCGCGAGACGATCGTCTACACGGGGACGCATGACAACGATACGACGCTCGGCTGGTACCGAAGCCTCGATGCTGAGACCGCGCGGCGTGTGGATTTCTATCTGGGAAGCGGCCCGGGCGAGATGCCCGATGCGCTCGTGGGCGCTGCGCTCGCCTCGGTCGGCGCGCTCGCCGTGCTGCCGGTGCAGGATCTGCTGGCGCTCGGCTCGGAGGCGCGTTTCAATACGCCGTCCACCGTGCCCGGGAACTGGCGCTGGCGGCTGCCGCCGGGCTCGCTCTCCGCGGACCTTGCGGGCCGGTATCGGCATTTGAATGGAGTCTACGGCCGGTGATCGCTTGAGCAGGGATCCTTCGAGAGAATACGGCGCGGCGGGGCGGGGCGGGCCGGCGCGCGCGCCGCTCGCTGCCGCCGCGGGTCTGCTCGCGCTCTCAGCCTGCGCGCTGATGGCCGCGTGCTCGCTGATCATGCCGAAGTTTCAGGCGCCGAGTCTCTCGGTCGAGAGCATCGCGCTCGAGCGCGGCGACCTCTTGACCCAGCGCTTGAAGGTCCACCTGCGCGTCGACAACCCGAACGACCGCGCGCTGCCGGTGAAGGGGCTCTCCTACACGCTCTACGTCGAAGGCGAGCAGGCCGCGCAAGGCGCCTCGGACGCGAGCTTTACCGTGCCTGCCCTGGGGCAGGCAGAGTTCGACATGCACGTGACGGCAAACATGGCGGGGACGCTGTTGCGGCTGCTCGTTCGGCGCAGTGATGCGCGCGGCGAGATCGAGTATCGCGTCGTGGGCAAGGTCGAGCTCTCGCGCGGGCTCAAGCGCTCGATCGCGTTCGATCATCGCGGGACGTTCAGCTTGCGGTGAGCTGGCGGTAGAGCGCGTCGTATCGGGCGCCCTGGCGCTCCCACGAGAAATCCTTCGCCATTCCGTTGCGGATCATGCGAGCCCAGTGCTCGGGCGCGGCATAGAGGTCGAGCGCGCTCTGCAGGGCTCGAGCGAGCGCGTCCGCGCGATAGTCGCGGAACAGGACCCCCGTGCCCCGGCCGCTTGCCGGATCGTAGCGCTCGACGGAATCGGCGAGGCCGCCCGTCTCGCGCACGAGCGGCACCGTGCCGTACCGCAGGCTGTACATCTGACTGAGGCCGCACGGCTCGTACAGCGAGGGCATGATGATGAGATCGCTCGCCGCTTCGATCCAGTGCGCGAGCTCCTCGTCGTAGCCCTGCACGAACGCGAGCCTTCCGGGGTGCGCGCGGGCGAGCGCCTCGAAGGCGCGCTCATAGGCCGGGTCGCCGCTGCCGAGGACCGCGGCAACGAGATCGCGTGCGGCGAGCACTCGCGGAAGAGCCTCGAGGAGCAGATCGATTCCCTTCTGGGAGGCGAGCCGCGTGACGACGCCCGCGAGCGCCGTCGGAGAGCTGTATGGCAGTCCGAGGCGCGCGGCGAGCTCGGACTTCAGGCGGGTTTTGACCTCGAGCCGGCTCGCATCGTAGTGCTCTGGCAGGAAGCGGTCGATGCGCGGGTCCCACTCCGTGTAATCCACGCCGTTCAGGATCCCGAGCACCGCATCGCCGCGCGCCGCGAGGACGTGCTCGAGGCCCATTCCATATTCGGCCGTCGCGATCTCGCGCGCGTACGTCGGACTCACGGTCGTGACCCGATCGGCATGGAGGATGCCGTGTTTCAGCGAGTTGACGACTCCGGCGCGCAGGTCGTCCTGATGCAGCAGGTAGCCGCCTGCGCCGAGCTGCAGATCGCCGGCCATCGAGGCGGGAAAGACGCCCTGGTATCCGAGGTTGTGGATCGTCAGGATCGAGCGGGTCGGATGGAACAGGCGGTCCCAGGCGTAGAGTGTCTTGAGAAAGAGCGGGGCGAACGCCGCATGCCAGTCGTGCCCATGCAGAATCTGCGGGCTCCACTGCATGCGCTGGCAGCACTCGAACGCCGCACGCGTGAGCGCGAGAAAGCGCACGTGCTCGTCGGGGTCGGTCGTATACAGGCGCGGGCGTCCGTAGAGCACCGGGCAATCGATCAGATGCACGCTCGCGCGCGAGCCGGGAAGCCGCGCGCTGAGGACCGAATAGGTGTAGCGATGCGGCCCGAGCTCGAGCGGCAGGTTCGTCAGGGGCTCGACGGCAGTGGTCTCGAATCGCGCGAGATCGATCGCGGCGTAGCACGGCAGGAATGCGCGTACGTCGTGGCCGGCAGCGGCGAGATGGCGGATGAGTGCGCCCGTCACGTCGGCGAGCCCACCCGTCTTGGCGAGAGGCGCGATCTCGGAGGCGACGAAGCAGATACGAAGGGGCGTGGACAAGGCGGCGCAGTCTACCGCAGCCCTCAGCCCCCGGCCCGCGCGTCAAGGTAGACTTTCCATCGTGGGAGTTGAACCGACGACCCTCCTGCGGCGCGTGCTGATCGCGCTGACGCTGATTGGGCTGGTTGCCGTCTCGGCCGGTATCGGGCTGCTCGTCGCCAACTGGCCGGAATGCGTGCGCTACTTCGCCGGGAATTAGCAGGAAGCGCATACTGCGATGCAGCATGAAGACGGGCTTGAGCCCGGGCTGTCAACCGTGCATGCCGCTATCCAAGTGACTGAATTTCCTGCGGATGAGGCGCATCAGGGGCGGCCTGCGCTGCCCGCTGGAGTAGACTGGTCTCGTTCCCGGCCTGCCGCACCGCCCGGTGCGGACCCTCGAGCGAACCGGCTCTCCCTTGGCCGGCCCGCCCATCGGCTGAAGGAACGATGGGTAGTGTGCATGTCCGCCTCGCCATACAAGCAGCTCGAGCAGGAATTCAAGCGGCTCCACGCGTTTCGCGGGTCGCTGTCGCTGCTGCGCTGGGACGCGGCAGTGATGATGCCGCGAGGCAGCGCGGACATTCGCGGCGAGCAGCTCGCCGCGCTCGAGACCGAATACCACGCGCTGCTCACCTCCCCGCGCATCACCCGCCTGCTCGATCGGGCGCAGGCGAATCTGCAGGGGCTCGCCGATTGGCAGATCGCCAATCTCCGCGAGATGCGCCGGCAGCGCGACCATGCGATCGCGACGCCCGTGTCGCTCATCTCGCGGCTCGCGCGCGCCACTTCGAGAGCGGAGGTGCAGTGGCTCGAGGCTCGCCACCAGGGCCGCTTCGAGACGTTCGCGCCGCAGCTCGAGGAAGTCGTGAACCTGGTGCGCGACAAGGCCGCGCTCCTCGGGCAGGCGCTCAATCTCCCGCCATACGATGCGCTGATCGACGAGTTCAGTCCGGGTATCACGACGACCGACATCGACGGAGTGTTCAAAGCACTTTCGCGCCGGCTGCCCTCCCTCATCCGTGAGGTGATCGGGCTGCAGGAGGGGCGCGGAGGGGTGCCGATCGCAGGGAAATTTCCGCCGGGTAAGCAGCGCGCGCTCTCGGTCGAGATCATGAAGGCGATCGGTTTCCCCTTCGATCGCGGCCGTCTCGATGAGAGTGAGCACCCGTTCACCGAGGGTGTGCCCGGTGACATCCGCGTGACGACGCGCTTCGACAGCGCCGACCTGTTCTCGGGGCTGCTCGGCGCGCTGCACGAGACCGGCCATGCGATGTACGACCTCGGGCTGCCGCAGGAATGGCGCGACCAGCCCGTGGGGCGGGACCGCGGCATGGCGCTCGAGGAGAGCCAGTCGCTGATGCTCGAGATGCTCGTATGCCGCGGACGGCCGTTCGCGGCCTACCTTGCGCCGCTGCTGGCGAAGCACTTCGGAGTGTCCGGTCCGGAATGGAATCCAGAGAACCTCTACGCGCACCTGACGCGGGTGCGCCGCAGCCTGATCCGCGTCGATGCGGACGAGCTCACGTATCCGCTGCACATCCTGCTGCGGTACGAGCTCGAGAAGAAGCTGCTCGCGGGCGAGCTCGCGGTACGCGATCTGCGCGATGCTTGGAACAGCGGAATGGAGCAGCGGCTCGGCGTTCGCCCCGGCAACGACACCGAGGGTTGCCTGCAGGACATCCACTGGGCCGTGGGCTCTTTCGGCTACTTCCCCTCGTACGCGCTCGGGGCGGTCATCGCCGTGCAGCTGTACGACAGTCTGCGCGCGGAGGTCGGCCATCTCGATGAGCAGATCGCACGGGGTGAGTTCGGGGGGCTGTTCGGCTGGCTGCGCACGCACGTCCATGGCGTCGGCGCAAAAGTCTCCGTGCACGAGCTGCTGAAGGATGCGACGGGCCGGCCGCTCTCGGCCGCGCCGTTCATGCGCTACCTCGAGAGCAAGTACCTCGAGGGTGCCGAGAGCATTGCTGCCGCCTGAGCGACCGATGAGCGGGGAGATGGATCGGCCTTCCCGCACCGCGAAGCGCTTGCAGGCGCATCTGCGCGCCGCGGCTGGCAAAGCGATCCACGACTACGGAATGATCGCAGCAGGCGATCGAGTCATGGTGTGCCTCTCGGGAGGCAAGGACTCCTACACGCTGCTCGACATCCTGCTCTCGCTCAAGCGCAGCGCGCCCGTCGAGTTCAGCCTCGTCGCGGTCAATCTGGATCAGAAGCAGCCGGGCTTCCCGCGACACGTCCTGCCGGAGTACCTCGCCTCGCTCGGCGTGCCGTTTCACATTCTCGAGCAGGACACCTACGGCGTCGTGACGCGCGTCGTGCCTGCGGGCAAGACGATGTGCGGCCTGTGCTCGCGCCTGCGCCGCGGTGCACTGTATCGGTTCGCCGCGGAGCACGGCATCACGAAGATCGCGCTCGGCCACCATCGCGACGACATCGTCGAGACGTTCTTCCTCAATCTCTTTTTCGGCGGGCGGCTCAAGGCGATGGCGCCGAAGCTCAAGTCCGACGACGGCCGCCACATCGTCGTCCGCCCCCTCGCGTACGTGAGCGAGCGCGACATCGCTCGCTATGCGCGCAGCCGCGCGTTCCCGATCATTCCGTGCAACCTGTGCGGCTCGCAGGAGAACCTCCAGCGCAGCGCGATCAAACGGATGCTGCGGGCGTGGGAGCGCGAATATCCGCGCCGTACCGAGACGATCTTCGCGGCTCTGCGGCGCGTCGAGCCGGAGCACCTCGCCGATCCGCGCCTGCACGATTTCAAAGGACTCGAGAGCCGGCGCGGCGCCGCGCCCGGCGGCGCGGGAGAGACGCCGGCCGTCATGCCGATGTCCGACGCGGAGGAGCAGGCCCTTGCCGACGTCCGCGTCGCAGCCCTGGCCTAACAGCTACTGGGCGCTGCCCGAGCAACTGCTCGCGGGCGAATACCCCGCCGGGCAGGACCCGGCCGCCACGCGGGAGCGCATCGAGCGCCTGCTCGCGCTCGGAGTGGACACCATCGTCGACCTCACGGCCGCTGAGGAGCCGGTGCCGCGCTACGACGTTCTACTCCCCGCGCACGTCCAGCATCATCGGTTCCCGATCCGGGATCACGGCATTCCCGCTTTCCCGTCGCACATGACGGATATTCTGGAGACGATGGAAAGCGCGCTGCGAGCCGGCAGGCGGCTCTACATCCACTGTCGGGCGGGGATCGGCAGAACGGGCATGGTCGTCGGCTGCCTGCTCGTCGAGCGGGGCTCGACCGGCGAGCAAGCGCTCGAGTTGCTGAACGGCGCCTGGCGGCAGTGTGCCCGCTCGGCAGACTGGCCTTCCGTGCCCGAGACCGAAGCGCAGATCGAGTACGTGAGGTCCTGGCAACCGAGCGTGGTCCTCGGTATCCCCGGCTCGGCGAGAGCCGGCGCGGGTCCCGTGGCGCACGATGCGGATGCGCTGCCCAGCCTCGGTACGCTCACCCCGGCCGCGATCCGCAGCCGCTTCACCGGGGCGCTCCTCGGACTTGCGGTGGGCGATGCGCTGGCCGCTGCGACGCAGGATCGCGAGCCGGGAACGTTCGTTCCCGTTGCAGGCTTGACGGGCGGCGGGCCCTTCGGGCTGCCGCCGGGCGCGTGGAGCGACGATACCGCGATCGCGCTCTGCCTCGCGGACAGCCTCCTCGCCTGCCGCGACTTCGACGCCCGCGATCAAGTGGAGCGCTACGTGCGCTGGCAGCAGGAAGGCTATCTCTCTGCGACCGGTGTCTGTGCAGGTATCACGCCGAGCACCGCGCGCGCGCTCGCCGCGGCGCAATGGCGCAGGCAGGTCTTCCCCGGTTCGCATGAGCCGAAACACCTCGATCCGGAGCCGCTGTCGCGCATCGTGTCCGTGGTGATGTTTGCGTTCGGTTCCGCCGAGGAGGCTGTGCGGCTCGCCGGCGATGCCGCGCGAATCACCTGCCAGGCGCCGGCGGTGGTCGAGGTCTGCCGCATCTTTGCCGCCATGCTGCATGCGGCTCTGGCCGGCGCGCCGCGGGAAGAGGTGCTCGCCCCGACGCAGGGGCTCGCCGAGCTCGAGGCGGTCGGTTACCGGCCTCGTGTGCGCTCACTCCTTCATGGGCGCTACCGTCGCAAGCGTCCCGGCCAGGTCCGCGCCGGCCGGACGATCATCGAGGTGCTCGAGTCGGCGCTCTGGGCATTCGACCAGACGACCGACTTCCCGTCCGGCGCGCTCCTCACGGCCAATCTCGGCGGGGTCTCCGACGTGGCGAGCGCCGCGTACGGCCAGCTCGCCGGCGCGTTCTACGGCGCGGCCGCCATCCCGCCCGGCTGGCGGAGTGCCCTGCTCCGCTTCGAGCTCGTCGAGGGCATGGCGGAGCAGCTCTTCGCGGCTGCGTTCGAGCGGACACACGGGGCGCCGCTCCGGTAAGCTTGCCGGGTCGGAAGGTCGCACCATGGCTCCCCTTACCGTCCGCTCGCACTCGAGATCTACCCACACCCGCTCCGGACCGGTCCGCAAGCGGCCGGCTCCCGTGCGCTCGGCAGCTGCGCGCCCGCGCGCCTCCTGGACGCGGCTCACCGATGAGCAGCTGCTCGCGACGCGGCTCTGCGACCTCGGTCTCGCCGTCGAGACCTCGCGGCTCGCGCTCCATGTGCGGCGGCTGTATGGAGAGCTCGAAGCGCGCGGCATCCGCTTCAAGCCGCACGCGTGGCTTTCGGAGGAATGGTTCTCGCCCGACGGCGTTCCCGGCATCGCCATTCCTTTCTATCTGGCGCATCCGCGGCTCGAGCGGCTCGAGCGGCGCGTCATGCGGGAAGTCGAAGGCGGCAATTCCCGCTGGCTGATGCGCATCCTGCGGCACGAAGCGGGCCACGCGCTCGACAATGCGTATCGCCTGCGCCGCCGCCGCCGCTGGCGCGAGGTGTTCGGTCCGGCCTCGCTTCCTTACCCGCATCGCTATCGCGCACGCCCGGGAAGCCGGCGCTACGTACATCATCTCGGGGAGTGGTACGCGCAGGCCCACCCGACCGAGGATTTCGCCGAGACGTTTGCGGTGTGGCTGAAGCCGAACTCCGACTGGCGCAAGACTTACGCGGCCTGGCCCGCTTTTCACAAGCTCAATCTCGTCGATGAGCTGATGGCGAGCGTCCGCGGCGCGACGGCCCCCGTACGCAACCGGCTGCGGATCGATTCGATCGCGAGCGACACGCGCACGCTCGCGGAGCTCTATCGACGCAAGCTCGCTCGGCGCCGCTCGGATCGCCGGGGGTTCGCGCAGGAGCTGCTGCTCAAAGCCTTCAGCGTCGAGCGCGAGCGGCCGCGTGCGGTCCGCGCGGGGACTCTGCTGCGCGCCTCCAGGGCGACGCTCGTCGCTGCGGTCTCGCGCGAGCTCAGCCTGCCGCGCTACAGCGTCTACCAGATCCTGCGCATGCTCATCGAGCGCTGTGAGCGGCTCGGGCTGTACATCCGCGGCAGCCGCCGCGACGCCGAGCGCAACGGGCGCTGGATACTCGGACGGGTGGCTCGCTTCTACGCGCAGGGTGAGACGCCGCACCTTCCGTTATGAAGACACAGCGTGCGCTCGTCATCGTGCATTCGAGTCTCGTGCCTCCGGAAAGCCTCGAGGGCCACGAGCAAAAAGAGATCGACGAGTGGCGCACCGAGTACGACGTCGTGTCGACTCTCAAGGCCGCCGGGCACACGGTTCGCTGCATCGGCGTGCTCGACAGCCTCACCGAGTTGCGCGCCGAGATCGCCGAGTGGAAACCGGACATCATCTTCAATCTGCTCGAGGAATTCGACGGCATCGTCACTTACGACCAGCACGTCGTCGCCTTCCTCGAGCTGCTCCGGCAGCCCTACACCGGCTGCAATCCGCGCGGCCTCATGCTCTCCCGCGACAAGTCGCTCTGCAAGCAGCTGCTCGCGTTTCATCGCGTGCCCACCCCGCAATTCGCCGTGTTCCGGCGCGGCGCCCGATTTCACGCGCCGCGGCGGCTGAAGTTCCCGCTGTTCGTCAAATCGACGGTCGAAGACGCCTCGCTCGGCATTGCGCAGGCGTCCGTCGTCGAGGATGCCGCTCGCCTCGAGGAGCGCGTCGGGTTCGTTCACGAGCAGGTCGGGTCGGACGCTCTCGTCGAGGAATACATCGAGGGGCGCGAGCTTTACGTCGGGGTGATGGGCAACGATCGGCTGACGCGCCTGCCCGTCTGGGAGATGGTGTTCGGCTCGATGCCGGACAGTCTTGCGGCGATCGCCACCCGCAAGGTGAAATGGGACAAGCGCTATCAGCAGCGCTATGGCATCACGACGCTCGCGGCGGTCGATCTGCCGCCGGGCATCGAGGCGCGCCTCGATCGGCTGTCGCGCCGGATCTATCGGGCGCTCGGCATGTCGGGCTATGCGCGCATGGATTTCCGCGTGACGACATCGGGGGATATCTATGTGCTCGAGGCGAACGCGAATCCCAATCTCGAGGCCGCCGAGGACTTCGCGGAATCGGCGCGCGCGGCGGGCGTCGACTATCGCGAGCTGCTCGAGCGGCTCATGACCCTCGGCCTCGGGTACCGCGCCGAGTGGCGCGCCACGTATGGGTGAGCGTGTCGTGGGAGAGCGCCTGGTGATCGAGCGGCTCGTGATGGCCTGCCTCGCGGCGCTCTGCCTCACGGGTGCGCTCACGGCCGCGGGATGTGCGAGCCAGTCTCGGCAACACGATGCCGAGCTCACGCACTTCGATGAATGGCTGCCGGGGCGCTACGACGATCGAGCGCAGATCGCCGCCGCCTCGAAGGCGGGCCGCCCAACGCCCGAGCCGGTCGCGCTCTCGGTGGTCCCGGTCGAGGCGCTGCAGATGGGCCATCATGTCTTCTACGTCGAGGAGTCGGCGGGACGCATCGAGCCGCTCGGAACACCACATCTGATTCTCGCGCAGCATCTCGTCTCGATCGACACGTCGAATGGCAAGATCGTCGCAGCGCTCTACTCCTTCACGGACCCGCAGCGCTGGCGCGAGGGCGTCTCGATGCCCGATATATTCAGCTCGCTGCAGCCCCAGGACGTGAAGCTGATGCGCGGGTGCGAGCTCACCTGGGCGGCCGAGCCGCAGAAGCTCACCGGTGCCGACGACCCGAGCCACTGCCTGAGCGAGTCCACGCTCACCGGCGGCGTGGAGCCGCTCGCCATCCACGTCGAGGTGACGCGCGATGAGATCGCCGTGAGCACCGAGCCGGCCGCTGCCGGCGGCTCGAATCCTGCTGCGGACTCCTACACCCGCTTCCGGCGCAGTGGAGGGCCGTGAGCTGAAATCGATCCCGTCGAAATCGACCACGCATTTCGAGGGCCGCATCATCCGGGTCACGGTCGATGAGGTCGAGCTGCCCAACGGCACGACGACGGCCCTCGAGGTGGTCCATCACCCCGGTGGCGCAGTGATCGTCGCAGTCGATGAGAGCGAGCGTGTGTGCCTGCTGCGCCAGTACCGCTATGTCGCGGGCGGCTGGATCTGGGAGCTGCCGGCCGGAAAGCTCGAGCCGCGCGAGCCGCCGCTCGAGACGGCACGCCGCGAGCTCATCGAGGAGGCGGGCGTCCAGGCGGGTCGCTGGTCGAGCCTCGGGACCTATTTGAGCTCGCCCGGCATCTTCTCCGAAGTGCTGCATCTATACCTCGCTCTCGATCTCGTCCCGGCCACCGCCGCCCCGGAGGGCAACGAGGTGTTCGAAGTCCACTGGGTGCCGCTCGCCGATGCCTGCCGGCGCGCGCTCGACGGAGAGATCCGGGACGGGAAAACGACGATCGGCCTACTGCGCGCCGCCCATGCGCTCGCCAACATGGACCACGCCCCGGGCGGGCGGTGAAGCGTGACGCGCGCCACAGCGGCACGGGAGCGCTGCGCGTAGCTTGGCCGGGCCGGACCGGGCCGCCGAGCACACGACATATTGCGATGGATAACAACGGAAAAGGGAAACCGGACCCCTCGGGAGACCCAACCGGCGCCACCAGCATTCTGGAGCGCCGGCGAGTAGCCAAGGTCGTGCATGACGAGCGCGGCAATGCGCGCGTGGAATGGGTGAGCGCGCCGGACGACACGGAGCGCGTCCCGCTCTCCGTCGAGGACCGTGAAGCGCCCATCCGGCCGGAGCACGGCTACGACCCCTACCAGAAAGCACCGAAGGCGCGGGTCGGCGGGGAGCTGCCGGAGCGCCCGGCCAAGCGCGATCTGCGCAAGCTCTCCGAGTGGATCAAGCAGATGCGCGAGCTCGAGGCGCGCAAGCAGAGCGGCGGCGACGCTGAGGACTAGGGCTCGACTAGGGCCTCGCGATGTCAACAGGCCGTAATCACGCATGCGCCTCGATGTGCGCTCGCTTGCGCGCATCGGTCAGCCGATAGAACCGCCTGAGCTCCGTCAGTACTTCGCGCTCGTTCGAGGCGCCGCGCGCGCGCAGCGTGCGCTCTATGCGGCGGCAGAAGCGCTCCGCGTACACGCTCGCCCGCCGGTAGATCTCCTCCCGCCCGGCGGCGAGCTCCGGATCGATGCGCGTCCGCTCGAACAGCAACCGCATCAGCTCCGCCGGGAAGCGCTCCGGGAGCTGCCTCTTGAGGAGCCACCAGCTTCCGACGTATTTGTCGATCTCGGCCTGCAGCTCGAGCTCGAGGAGCGAGACCTGCTTGTCGTGCCCGCTGTTCCAGGCGAGATACACGAAGTGGCTCACGCCCTCGAGGGCTGTCCAGTAATCCGCGACATTGCCCTCGTGGAGCGCCTCGATCGGATCGGCCCGCCGCAGCCGCTCGAGCAGCTGTGGATCGAGATACAGCGAGACGCCGATCTCGCCGGCGCCGGCGCTCGCCACGACGAGCTGCTCGTCGGTGGACTGCGCGCGGACCGCCGCCGGCAGCCGGCGGCGGTCGGTGACGAGGAAGTCGTAGACGTCGTGAGCGACGCTCACGTCGTAGATGGCGCCGATCAGCTCCTGCAGGTGCCGCAGAATCACTGTGCGGTGCGGGCCGACGGCGTGGGGTCGACGCCGAGCCGCCTCAGGATTCGATAGGAGCGGCGGCTCCCGGTCGCGAGCCACAGCTCGTAGAGCCTGAGGATGTCCCGGTCGGTGTGGCGGTAGGAGGTCTCGCTCACCTCGTTGAGCGCGTCGACGAGCGGCTGGAACTTCTCGGCGAGCTCGGCGAACACCTGCGCGAGCACGCGGCTGCGGGAGTGCATGAGCGCTTCGGCGAGCGTGCGGTACGCCCTTCCGCCCATGGCGATGTGGTAGTCGATGTCGATCAGCTTGCGCGCGAAGCTGTGCGCGAAGAATCCCGCGATGAACAGCGACACATCCCCGAGGCGCTGCAAGCCGCGATGCCGGTCGCCCGCGGAGCGCGCCTCGAGGGCCTCGGTGAGCATGCAGACGAGCGGCTTCAATCTCGGGCCCTCCGGCGTGCGCTCGAAGAGCGCCTCGGAGCGGGCGAACAGCGTGAGCACATTGACCACATAGTGCTCGGTTTGATCCTCCATCGCGAGATGCTGTCGCTCGAGCGCATCGTGCAGATGGTCGCGAAAGAATTCCTGCAGATTCGCGACCCGCACTACGTTGCGCGGTTGTTCGAACTCAGATGCGAGCTGTGCCATATCCGATCTCGATTTCCCTCGAATCGACCTTCACCGTAAATAGAACGGCTGTCGTCCGCGAAAGTTCAGCCGCTCGAGGCTCGCCGTGCTGTGACGCACCTAGCGGTCTTATGACATGCCGGTTTAGCAGCGAAGGGAAGACAGTGCTAACAAGGCGCAAAGGCCCGGCCGGCCGCACATCGGGCGAACGCGCGGCGGACCCATTTCATAGCTGCATGCCATGCGGCAACTGTATAGTTGCCCGGCATGTCGACTGCATCACATCTTGCCCACCTCGAGAAGCTGAACACCGCGCAGCGCAAGGCTGTCTCCTTCGGGGAGCCGCTGCCCGACAAAGGCTTCAAAGCGGGCCCGCTGCTCATCATCGCGGGGGCGGGTACGGGCAAGACCGACACGCTCGCGCATCGCGTCGCGCACCTCGTCATACACGGGGTAGACCCTGCGCGGATTCTGCTCCTGACCTTCACTCGCCGGGCCGCGCTCGAGATGCGCCGGCGCGCACGGGACATCGTGAAGAAGGCGCTGAACGAGCCGCTGGGCGGCATCAATCAGGCCGTCGCGCAGCGGCTCTCCTGGGCGGGCACTTTTCATGCGATGGCGAACCGGCTGCTGCGCCACTACGCGCGTCATCTGAACCTCGATCCGCAATTCACCGTGATCGATCGCGGCGACGCCGCCGATCTCATGGACACGCTGCGCCAGGAGCTCGGTCTCGCGGCCAAGGGCGAGCGGTTTCCGCGCAAGGACACCTGCCTCGCGATCTATTCCTACCGCGTGAATACCCACAAGCCGCTCAAAGAGACGCTCGAGCAGCAGTATCCCTGGTGCGCCTCCTGGGAGGCCGATCTCACCAAGCTCTACCGGGCATACGTCGAGCGCAAACAGCGTCTTGCGATCCTCGATTTCGACGATCTGCTGCTCTACTGGCACCTGATGATGAGCGAGCCGAAGCTTGCGCGGCACGTCGGGGAGCACTTCGATCATGTCCTCGTCGACGAGTACCAGGACACGAACGCCCTGCAGGCCGAGATTCTCCATGCGCTCAAGCCGGACGGCGCAGGGCTCGCGGTCGTCGGCGACGACGGCCAGGCGATCTATTCCTTCCGCGCGGCGGCAGTCGAGAACATCCTCGGATTTCCGGACCGCTTCGAGCCGCGTGCGGAGGTGGTGACGCTCGCACAGAACTACCGCTCGACCCAGCAGGTGCTCGATGCCGCTAACGCGCTCATGGCGGAGGCGCCCCGGCAGCACCGCAAGCATTTGCTCTCGGCGCGCGGCGTCGGCGCGCGTCCGAAGCTGGTCTCGGTGGACGATCTGCCGACGCAGGCGGAGTTCGTATGCGGGGAGGTATTGAAGCGCCGTGAAGCGAACGTGCCGCTCAAGCGCCAGGCCGTGCTCTTCAGGAGCGGCAGCCACAGCGACGTCCTGGAGATCGAGCTCGCGAAGCGCAAGATTCCTTTCGTCAAATACGGCGGGCTCAAGTTCCTCGAAGCCGCGCACGTCAAGGACCTCCTCGGGATCCTGCGCTGGGCCGACAATCCTCGCAATGCGGTCGCGGCCTTTCGCGTCGTTCAGCTGCTGCCCGGCATGGGACCGGCGCATGCACGCCGCGCGATCGAGCATCTCGAGGCGCACAACAATTCGTTCGAGGCTATGAAGAGCTTCGAGCCCCCGCAGCCGAGCGCGATCGAGTGGCGCAAGCTCACGGCATTGATGCTCGAGCTCGCCAATCCGGGGCGGCAGTGGCCCGGGCAGCTGCACCTCGCGCGCGAGTGGTACCGGCCGCACCTCGAGCGTATCTACGAGCACTTCCACACGCGCGTCGGCGATCTGGATCAGCTCGAGCTGCTCTGCAGCCAGTACGTCTCGCGCGAGCGCTTCGTCACGGAGCTCACGCTCGATCCGCCGGACGCGACGAGCGATCTCGCCGGCCAGCCCCTGCTCGATGAGGACTACCTCGTGCTCTCGACCATCCACTCCGCCAAGGGCATGGAGTGGGACACCGTCTATCTGCTCAACGTCGTCGACGGCAGCTTCCCCTCGGAGTTCGCAACCGGCAAGCCAGAGCTGATCGAGGAGGAGCGGCGGCTGCTCTACGTCGCCATGACGCGCGCCCAGAACGATCTCATCCTCATGGCGCCGCTGCGTTTCCCCGTCACGAGCCAGTCGCGCCAATCGGACGCGCACGTCTACGGAGGCCGCAGCCGCTTCCTCACCGAGAAAGTGCTGAAGGCGTTCGACGCCGAGACCATCCGCAGCGCACAGCTCGGGGAGGCGTCGCTGCAGGTCGGGGAAGCCCCAACGCTCGATGTCGGCGCGAAGCTCAAGGAGATGTGGTGAGTCAGCCCGAGTCTCGGCTCGCCTCGCTCCACACACGACGGATCAGATCTGCGAACCTCGGGTCGCTGCGGATCGGATCGAAGAACGGGTGAACCTTGAGGAACTGCAGGATGTTCGACTGCTCTGCGTACGCCTGCTCGAGCCATTGGAAGGCCCTATCCGTGTCGCCGAGCCCGAGATAGCCATTCACGAAGGCCGCGGCCGGGACGTAGCCCGCTGCCCGGCGCCGCTCGAGATCCGCGAGCAGCTGCAGCGCTTCGGCCCGCCGGCCCGCGCGGGCGTAGGCATGGATGAGCACGCCGATCGCAGCGGGGCTGCCGCTCGATAGGAAGACCGCCCGCTCGAGGGGCGCAATCGCATCCGCCGGGTGTCCATTCGCGCTCAGCACGAAACCCAGCGCCGTGAGCGCATGTTGGTCGTCCGGTTGCACCGCGAGCGCGCTGCGAAGCTCGCGCGCGGCTTCCGCGAAGCGATGCGACTGGAACAGAATCCACGCGACGCTCGTGCCGGATACCGCGAGCGGATCGAGCCGCCGCCCTCGCTGCACCCACGACACGGCCTCGTCTGTGCGTCCCTGACACACAAGCCACAGAGCATATTGCCAGTGAGCCTCGGCATCGTTCGGGCTGAGGTCGAGCGCGCTGCGGTATTCCATCTCCGCCTCGGCCCACTGCCACCGCTCCTGCTCGGTATTCGCTAGCAGGACGTGCGCTTCGGCGAGCGACGGATCGAGCTCGAGCGCCCGGCGGGCCGCCCTCAGCACGCGGGGCCGGGTCTCCCCTGGCGGACGGCCGATCCCGACCGTGCCGAGCTGAGTAAAAGCCTCGGCCAGACCCACGTAGGCCGGCGCGAACGTGGGATCGAGGCCGATCGCCCGCTGAAAATGCCCGGCGCTGGTCTCGAAATCGCGCTTGTTCCGGCCTCGGTTGTAGGCGAATCGGCCTTTCAAATAGCTCTCGTACACCTCGGGCGAGACGGCGCGAGCCGCCGCGAGCCGCGCGCGTTCGGGACCGCTCACGGTGACCTCGACCTTCTCGGCGATCGCTTGCGCAAGCTCGCTCTCGAGTGAGAGCACGTTTTCGAGCTTGCGATCGTAGTTCTCGGACCAGAAGTGCTCATCGCTCGCGGCGCGGACCAGCTGCGCCGTGACACGAATCCGATTCCCCGCGTGGATGACCGATCCTTCGACGATTGCATCCACGCCGAGCGCCCTGCCGATCTGCGGCAGTGACACCTCGGGATTCTTGAAGCGCATCACCGAGGTGTGAGAGACCACGCGCAGGCCGTGCAGGCCCGCGAGACGCCCGATGATCGCCTCGGTCATGCCGTCGGCCAGGTATTCCTGGGCGGGATCGCTCGAGAGATTCCTGAAAGGCAGGACGGCGAGCGAGGCGATCTTGGTGGGGGCCGCAGGGCTCACGCGCTCCCTGCGCAGAACGTGAGGGATCGCCGCGAGCGCGAGTCCGATCAGCACCGTCAGAGCCCACGCAAACGAGCGGCGTGACAGGAGCCGCCGCGCAGGCCCACGGGCGGCCTCGGCCGCGGACGGCACCGCTGCAGCGGTCTCCACCCTGTTGCCCCCAACGAGGGCACTTCGGCGCTCGCGCCACACATCGAGCTCGGATGCGAGCGCATAAACGGACCCGCGCTTGTCGTGCAAGTGCCGGTGGACCGGCATGCCTTCGCGCCGCTCCCAGCGCTGGACGGTCGTTACGTCTCGCTTCAGATAGGCCGCGATGGCTTTCCACGAGCTCAGCCGCTGCGGCAGCAGCCTGTCGGCTGACGCTGGCCCGCAGAGCGGCTCGCTCATGAGGTTCTTCTGTTCGATCCGGTGATGCCGCGTTTACGGGGATTCTATCCCCGGGATGGACGGACGGCAAAAGACGGTATTTGACGGCAGCTCGCGGATTCGGCGCTTTGCTGTTTGACCACGCGGCTCATCCTGCTCGATTTTGCCGGTCGCCTCGGTCGCGAACGCCCGGATGGGCGAGCCCCTGGACGCCAAACCCGACGGCAACCCAGAGCGAAACCTCAATTGCAGATGCACAAAATCGGAGACTTTCCCATGAGAACCAAAGTGTTGAGAGGGACTGCGCGGGACCGCGCGGCGCTCGCGTTGACGACCGGGGCGTTGCTGGCCCTGGCGGCAGGCGGATGCACCCGCGCCGCGGCGGGAGAACCGTTCCGGCTGCGGCTCCCGGTGCACTTCAGCGGGCTGCTCAATGACTACTCGGCCACCATGGTCAACAACGCGCCGATCAGTGGCAGTCCTTACGAGATGCACGGCAAGTGGACCTTGGACCTGAACGAAGCCCGGCGTACCGCGACCTTCGCGGCGGAACTGTCCATGGAGACGGCTGACTTCGCGAATCCGGATGCCAAGACGCACGACCCCACGCAGCTGAAGCCTCACACGCACCACATCCTCGTGACCGACGGTGTGATCCACGACGATCCGACGGGCGATCCCGTCAACTGGGCGTCGTCGTGTCCGAGCACGTTCAGTCCCCCGATCAAGGGCGGCTTCGTCGTCACCGGCTCGGCATACGTCACGGGAAACGGAGCGAACGCGCCGTTCGGTAATCCGACGCCGGTGACGATCTGCGTGCTAGGCGGCGTGAGCACGGGTGTCGCGAACACTGCGTCCGTCACCTACTCGAATCTCACCCTCACCTTCGCTCCGGCCCCGCAGCCGCCCGCCATGAATGCGGCCAGCCATTTCGGAGATCAGGCCATCAACGGGGTCGTCGAGAATTGCGAGGGGGGGCCGGGTCTGTTCCTGTTGCTCCCGTCGAGCGCCTGCACCGCGTACGTCGTTCCGGAGTAGGGGGTTCAGTCTCGCGGCTTGACGAACTTCAGCGTGAACCGGTCGCTCTCGCCGATCGCCGCGTACTTGTCGCGATCCGACGCGCCGAGGCGGTAGGTCGGCGGGAGCGTCCACACGCCCTGCGGGTAGTCCTTCGTGTCCTTGGGATTCGCGTTGATTTCCGACTTCGCGACGAACTTGAATCCAGCCGCCTCGATCAGCCGGATCGCGTAGTCCTCGTTCACATAGCCATTGCGTGCGCGCGGGTCCTGCGGCAAAGCCGGGTTACCGCGGTGATCCGTCACGCCGAGAATGCCGCCGGGCTTCAGCGCGCGGTACATGGCGGCGAAGGCCTGGGGGGCCGACCCGTCGGTCATCCAGTCGTGGAGATTGCGGAACGTGAGCACCATGTCGACCGATCCGGGTGGGGCGATATTGCCGCTGCCCGGGCCGAGCGAGGTGACCTCCGCCCCGCCGTAGAGCGCCGGGCGGCCGGCGAGCTTGTCACGGAAAGCCTGCTCGCTCCTCGTAATGTAGGCGCTGTGCGGATCAGCGGGCTCGAGCGCTGCGTAGTATTTGCCGCGAGCCTGAACGAGCGGCGCGATGATCTCGGTGTACCACCCGGCATCGGGCCAGACCTCGACGACCCGCATGTTCGGGCGGATGCCGAAGAAGAGCAGCGTCTCCTTCGGATGCCGATAGATGTCGCGGGCGCGCTGCTCGGCGGAGCGCTGGTCGCCCGCGAGGATGCGGTCGAGTGCGGCTGCGGTCTGCTCAGCTGCCGGATCGCGTGCCTGTGCCGCCGAGCCGGGCGCCGTACTGCCCGCGGCGCTCGGGGGCGCCCCGCCGTTCGCGGCCGCCGTCGAGGGCGGTACGACTCGCGCGCCGCGCGGCGTGCTGCAGCTCGCGGCACAACCGGCGGCAATCACGATGACCGAGGCGAGGAGACAGGCGCGGCAGCGGGAGAGGGGCGTCATGCGGTGATCTCCACAGGAAAAAGCCCCGCGCCGGGCGCGGGGCTTTTCCATGACCCAAGGAGACAGGTCTAAAAGGAGGGGACGCTCAACGGCGGAACGGACCGTTGCCCTGGCGGGGGCGCTGCGGACGTTCCTGAGCCTCGTTGATGCGGAGCGGTCGGCCGTTCATCTGATGACCGTTCAGAGCCTGGATGGCGCCCTGAGCTTCATTCTGCGACATGTCGACGAAACCGAAGCCGCGCGGCTTGCCGGTCTCACGATCATTGATGAGTTTGACCGATTCCACCTTGCCGTGACGCTCGAACAGGGAGCGAATGTCTTGCTCGGTGGCGTTGAAGGGGAGATTCCCCACGTAGATCGTCGTCATCCAATCAT
>JBOHZR010000381.1:0-8641 GCA_050738595.1 Steroidobacteraceae bacterium
GCATCACGACGTCCATGAAGATCAGATCCGGCCGCACCTCGCGAGCGAGGCTCAGGCACTCGGAGCCGTCGGCCGCGGACACGGTATCGAAGCCGTGCTTCTCGAGCGCGGTCTTCAGTACGTGGACCTCGGTGGGCGAGTCGTCGACGATCATGATCAGAGCCATACCGCTATACCTCCGCGACCGGCTACTTCGCCACGTGGCTCACGATTGCGCCGAGTAGCTCGTCCTTCGTGAAGGGCTTCGTCAGGTATTGCTCCGAGCCGACCAGCCGACCCCGAGCCCGATCGAACAGGCCGTCCTTGCTCGACAGCATGATGACCGGCGTGTCCTTGAATACTTTGTTGTGCTTGATCAGCGAGCAGGTCTGATAGCCGTCGAGCCGCGGCATCATGATGTCCACGAATACGATATCCGGATGGGTGTCGGCGATCTTGGCCAGCGCATCGAATCCATCGATGGCCGTGTAGACCTCGCAGCCCTCCTTCGCGAGAAGCGTCTCCGCCGTCCGACGGATCGTCTTGCTGTCGTCGATGACCAGTACCTTGAGGCCCTGGAGCTTCGTGTTGGCGCCGGTCACGTCGATCGATCTCCTAGTCCATGCATCCACCGGAAACCGCAATGGTGGCTCGTGCGGGCGGCAGTTGCCGCGGTTTTTAACATATCGGCATACCCCCTGCCATGCCAGACACGTCACGTTTTGCGCAAGAATCGGCAGCTTGGCCCCTCGCCCCGCCGGCTCGGTGCTGACTTATCATGGCCTGCGCCAGATCACCGGTCGATCGCCTATGTCAGATATCCGCTCAAGGCTCGCAGTCGTGATGGACCCGATCGCGTCGATCCATTACGCGAAGGACTCGACGCTCGCCATGCTGCTCGCCGCGCAGGCGCGCGGGTTTGAGCTCCTGTACCTCGAGCAGTCCGATCTGTCGCTCAAGGATGGCCGTGCTCTCGGACGCATCCGGCCGCTCGCGGTGCGCGCCGATCCGGCCAGCTGGTTCACGCTCGGTGAGGCGCGCCTCGAGCCGCTCGCATCATGCGACTGCATCCTCATGCGCAAGGACCCGCCGTTCGAGATGGAGTACATCTACACGACGTACGTTCTGGAGCGCGCCGAGGCCGAGGGCAGCTTAGTCGTCAATCGTCCTCAGGGCTTGCGGGACATGAACGAGAAGGTCTACACCGCCTGGTTTCCACAATGCTGCGCACCGACGCTCGTGACGCGCGACATGGCGGCCATGCACGCGTTCCTGGGCGTCGAGGGCAAGATCGTCTGCAAGCCGCTGCACGGAATGGGCGGCCGCTCGATCTTCGTTCTCGAATCGGCAGACAAGAACGCGGGTGTGGTCTTCGAGACGCTCACCGACTACGGCCGGCGCTTCGCGATCGTGCAGCGCTACCTGCCGCAGATCGCCGAGAGCGGGGATGCGCGCGTGCTGTTGATCGACGGTGAGCCTGTTCCGTACGCGCTCGCGCGCATTCCGGGGCCGCACGACCACCGCGGCAACCTCGCGGCCGGAGCACGCGGCGTCGGCCGCCCGCTCGAGGAGCGCGACCGCTGGCTCGCGCGCGAGATCGGGCCCGCCCTCGCCGCGCGCGGCATGCTGTTCGTCGGTCTCGACGTGATCGGCGGCTACGTCACGGAGATCAACGTGACGAGTCCCACCGGCATCCGCGAGCTCGACAAACAGTTTCACACCGACATCGGCGGCCTGCTCATCGCCGCGATCGAGCGCAGGCTCGACGGCAGCCGCACCCGGCTCTGACGGCGAAGTCCTCCCGCGCGCGAACTGTGACACGCGCCCATCGGGGGCGCCTCGATATACTGCCCCGATGAGCTCTCGGGCACTGGCGCTGCGCGAAGGGGCCGCCCCCGTTCGCGACCGGCTCGTCATGACGATTTTCCTCGCGGCCGTGCTGCACGGAATCGTCATTCTCGGCATCACGTTCGGGAGCGGTGCACCCGCGAAGGACCCCGCACCGGGCCTCGAAGTGCTCCTCGTCTCGGACGAAGTGCCTGCCGCCGCCCGCAACGACAGCGCGGCCTACCTCGCACAGCGCACCCAGCTCGGCTCGGGCAATACCGATCGGTCCGTGCCGCTGCGCAATCGTGCCTCCTCGGGCGCTCTCGCGGCCCACAAGGGGTTCGAGGACGGTGTCAGCTTCACGGCGAAGAGCGGCGCATCGGGCGAGGACGAGGAGCGCGTCCTCACGAGCACATCGCCCCAGCCGGACATCCTCTACGTCGGCGCCGCCGATGCGGGCACGGCGGGCGAGCGGCCGATCGCAATCGCGGGCTCGGACGGTGAGCCCGGACCGGACGAGGATACCGGAGCGGTCGAGCTGCGCGGACCGCATCGTGATGACCTTTGGGTCACGCCGGACTCCCGGGAATCGACCCTCGCCCCGTATCTCGATCACTGGCGGCGGCGCGTGGAGCGCATCGGCACGCTCAACTACCCGATCGCCGCGCGCCAAGCCGGTCCGCGCGCGAGTCCCGTCCTCGAAGTGCAGATCGGCGCGAACGGCCGCCTCGAATCGGCGCAAGTGCGGCGCTCGAGCGGCGACGCCGAGCTCGATCATGCTGCGCTCGAGATTCTGAAGCTCGCGAGTCCTTTCGATGCGTTCCCGCCCGAACTCGCGCGCAAGTACCACGCGCTGCGCTTTGCGTACGAATGGCAGTTCGTGGGGGGCCGGATCGCAAGCGGAGCCGTCTCGACGGCGCCTTGATCGATGCATGCGAGGCGCCTTTGCTCTAACGGGCCGGTTCCTTGAGCGCCCGCGCGCGAGGTCGCATACTGGCACGGCATGAGTGCGCCGACCCTCGCCAATCACCTGCTGATCGCGATGCCCACGCTCGCCGATCCGAACTTCGCGCAATCGGTCGCGCTCATCTGCGAGCATGCACCCCGCAAGGGCGCGCTCGGCATCGTCCTCAACAAGCCGCTGCCGATGCGCCTGTCGGAGGTCTTGCAGCAAATGGAGCTCGAGGCGCGCGATGAACAAATCGCCGCTCAGCCGGTGCTGCGAGGCGGCCCGGTGCGCACCGATTGCGGCTTCGTCCTGCATCGCCCCGGCCGCAAGTGGAACCGCACGATCGAGGTATCGGGCGGCATTCAGGTCACGACCTCCCGTGACGTGCTCGAGGCGATGGCCTGCGGAGACGGGCCGGCGGACGCCTTCATCGCTCTCGGGTACGCCGGTTGGGACGCGGGACAACTCGAGCGCGAGATCCGCGAGAACGCCTGGCTTCCGATGCCCGCGGACGAGCGCGTCGTGTTCGGCATGCCGTTCGAGGAGCGCTGGCAGGGCTCGTGGGAGCTCGTTGGACTCGACCGCGACAAGATCCGGCACATGAGCGTCGTCGCGGGCAATGCCTAGGGTCTGTTGACATCTATGCGCATCCGCGGCGTTGCGGCTCCAAGAGGCGCGAGGCAAGGCGCGCCCCGCAGGGCATATCGGGAATATGGCCAAGGGGCGCAACGCCGCATCGCGCCTCTTGGGCCGCAACCCTTCGGGACGGGGCCCTTCTCGCCTTGGGCGTTGTTGGACCTCGCTCGTGTACCGAGAGTACACATCGCTCGGTCCGCCTAGGTCCAAGGCGAGAAGGGCCGACGTCGCCGCGATGCGCATAGATGTCAACAGACCCTAACGATCCGCGCACGCGGATCATGGGCTGCCTACCGGCGCACACCGTTCTCGCATTCGACTTCGGCCTGAGGCGGATCGGCATCGCGGCAGGCGACACGGTCACCGGCCGCGCCGCGCCGCGCCCGGCCGCATCGATGCTCGCGAAAGGGCCGCAGTGGGCCGCGATCGATCGGGAAGTGCGCGAGCTCGCGCCTCGCTGGCTCGTGGTCGGTATCCCCTATAATGCCGCGGGCGGCGCGGGCCAGCTCACTGCCGCGGCGCGGCGCTTCGGGTCGGCGCTTCGCGAGCGCTACGGCCTCGACGTGCAATACGTCGACGAGCGGTGGTCCTCGCTCGAGGCGGGCGCGACTCTCAAGCGCAGCCGCGCCGAAGGCTCCCGGCCACGGCGCGTGCGCCGCGAGCATCTCGACAGCGCCGCGGCCGCGGTCATCCTCGAGCGCTGGTTCGCGGGCGAGCGCGTGGACACCTGCAGGCAGACCGACCGATGAGCGATCCGAATCCAACGATGATCCCGGAGCTGCCAGGTGAGGGGAGCGGCGTTCAACTGCGCCCTGACGGCTCCCTCAGACACCTGCTCGCCCTCGAGAGCCTGCCCCGCTCGCTCATCGAGTCGCTGCTCGATCGCGCGCAGCGCTACGTCCGCCCTCTCGGGGAGCGTCCACCGGAGAGTGCGGAGCTCGCCGGCTACACGGTCGCCAATCTCTTCACGGAGCCCTCGACCCGCACGCGCGTCTCATTCGAGCTCGCGGCGAAGCGGCTCGGCGCGCAGGTGGTCAATCTCGAGGTGCAGCTGTCCTCGCGCGTCAAGGGCGAGAGCATGCTCGACACGATCTACACGCTCGAGTCCCTGCACGTCGACGTGCTCGTGATCCGCGACTCCGAGGCCGGAGTGCCGGGGCTCGTCGCAGAGAACGTCCGCCCGCACGTGAGCGTGCTCTCCGCGGGCGAGGCGCACGTCGCGCACCCGACGCAAGGGCTGCTCGATGCGCTCACCGTCCGGCAGAGAAAGCCGCGCTTCGGCGAGCTCGCCATCGCGATCGTGGGCGACGTGCGGCATTCGCGTGTCGCGCGCTCGGCGTATCACGTCTTCCGGGCGCTCGGCGCGGGGGAGATCCGGATCGTCGCGCCGCCGGCGTACATGCCCGACGCCGCCGAGTTCGCAGGCTGCGTGCGCCACGGAGCGCTCGCCAAGGGTTTGAAGGATGCGGACGTGATCATGATGCTCCGCATCCAGAAGGAGCGCATGAGCCAGGCGTCGCTCCCGGACTCCGACCGCTATTTCGCAAAGTACGGCCTCACGCCCGAGCGGCTCGCCGTCGCCAGGCCCGATGCGATCGTCATGCACCCGCAGCCGATGAACCGCGGCATCGAGATCGCCTCGGACGTGGCCGACGGACCGCAGTCGGTCATTCGCGATCAGGTGCGCAACGGCGTCGCGGTGCGCATGGCCGTGCTCGCGGCCGTCTGCCAAGGCAGTCCCAAGTAGCCGTCGCTAAAGCACCGGCCTCGCCTCACCCGAAGTTGATCTTCGCCTCGAGGTTCGCGCGCGAGTCGGCGTGCGTGAGCGCCTCCTCGAGCTCGATGCGCTGATCACGGTAGAGCGCGTGCAGCGCTGCATCGAAGCTCTGCACACCGCGCTCGCGGCTCGCGACGATCGCCTCCTTGATCGAGACCACGTCGCCCTTCTTGACGAGCTCGGCAATGTGCGGCGTGTTGAGCATCACCTCGACCGCCGCGCAGCGCTTGCCGTCCTTGCCCATCACCAGGCGCTGCGCGAGGATCGCGCGCAGATACTGCGACAGATCGAGGAAGATCTGGTTGTGCTGGTCGAGCGGAAACAGATTGATGACGCGATCGAGGGTCTCTGCGCAGTTGTTGGCATGGAGCGATGCGAGCACGAGGTGTCCGGTGCCCGAGAGGTTGATCGCCGCCTCCATGCTCTCGCGATCGCGTATCTCGCCGATCAGGATCACGTCGGGAGCCGCGCGCATCACCCCGCGCAGCGCACGGGAGTAAGACTTCGTGTCGAGCCCGACTTCGCGCTGGTTGACGATCGAGCGCTTGTTCGTGTGCAGGAACTCGAGCGGATCCTCGATCGTCACGATGTGATCCGAGGAGCACTCGTTGCGGTGATTGATCATCGCCGCGATCGAGGTCGACTTGCCCGAGCCGGTCGCGCCGACCACGAGAATGAGGCCGCGCTTGAGCATGATGAGCTCATGCATCACTTCCGGGAGTCCCAGGTTCTCGAGCCGCGGCATGTCGGCGCTGATGTAGCGCAGGACGACCGCGGGGTAGCCGCGCTGCATGAACACGTTCACGCGGAAGCGGCCGAGGCCGGGCGCGGAGATCGCAAAATCGATCTCGAACTCGCGCAGGAAGTACTCGCGCTGCTCGCCGTCCATCAGAGCGAATGCCGTCTGGCGTACGACCCCGGGGGTCAGCACGTTCTTGTTGACCGGGAAGATTTGCCCTTCGATCTTGATCTTGACGGGGGCATTCGCGGTGAAGAACAGGTCCGAGGCCTTCCGCTCGACCATGAGCTTGAAGAGCGGCTTGGTGTTGAGATGCCGCTCCGCGGCGCCGCTCTCGAGCGTGGCATGAGGACCCGTTGCGCCCGCGTTCGATTCCGTCTCTGTTGCCGCCATCGCGCCTCGCCTCACTCGACCCTCCGCACGCCCGGCACCCCGGCCCGCGCCGGCGGGCGCCCCCGCTCCGCCCCGGCGGCCCGCTACAGCGAGCGCCCCTCGGCTTCCTCGACGATGCGCAGCGCGCCCCCGTCGTCGATCGTCTTCATCTCGCGCTTGCTCTCGAGCTTGACCCGCAAGCGCAGCTCGTTCTTCGAGTCGGCATTGCGCAGCGCGTCCTCGTAGGAGATGAATCCCGTCTCGTACATCTCGAAGAGCGACTGGTCGAACGTCTTCATGCCGAGGCGCGTCGAGCGGGACATGATCTCCTTGATCTTCGCCACCTCGCCTTTGAAGATGAGGTCCTGGATGAGCGGGGAGTTGAGCATGATCTCCATCGCGGCGATCCGCCCGGCGCCCGACTCTCGCGGGATCAGGCGCTGCGAGACGAACGCCCGGATGTTGAGCGAGAGGTCCATCAGCAGCTGTTCCCGCCGCTCGTCGGGGAAGAAGTTGATGATCCGGTCGAGCGCCTGGTTCGCGCTGTTCGCGTGCAGGGTCGCGAGGACGAGGTGGCCCGTCTCGGAGAACTGGATGCCATACTCCATCGTTTCCCGGTCGCGAATCTCGCCGATCAGGATCACATCGGGCGCCTGGCGCAGGGTGTTCTTGAGCGCCGTGTGCCAGGAGTCGGTGTCGACACCGACCTCGCGATGCGTGATGACGCATCCCTTGTGCTGATGCACGTACTCGACGGGGTCCTCGATCGTCACGATGTGCCCGCGCGTCTTCTCATTGCGGTAGCCGACCATCGCCGCGAGCGTCGTCGACTTGCCCGAGCCGGTGCCGCCGACCACGATGACGAGGCCGCGCTTCGCGAGCACGACCTCCTTGAGGACCGGCGGCAGATCGAGCTCGTCGATGGTCGGGATCTTGGCGTTGATGAGGCGGATGACGCACGCGGTGCAGCCCTGCTGCACGAACGCGCTCACGCGGAAGCGGCCGATGCCCGGGGGAGAGATCGCGAAATTGCACTCCTTCGTCGCGTCGAACTCCTTCGACTGCCGGTCGTTCATCAGCGCGCGCACCAGGGTCCCCGACTGCTCCGGGGTCAGTGCGCGCTCGCTCTGCGGGCGCACCTCGCCGTCGACCTTGATGGCGGGCGGGAAACCGGCGGTGACGAACAGATCCGACGCCTTCTTCTCGGTCACCCGCCGCAGCAGGTCCTGCATCAGCTTGATCGCCTGGTCGCGGTCCATTGTTCACCCCCTGCTTCAGCGTCGCCTCAGACGGCGTCCTTGTTCTGCGCCTTGAACCGCGCCTCTTCCTTGCTGACGAACCCCTTGGTGACGAGCTCGGCGAGGCACTGGTCGAGCGTCTGCATCCCGCTCGACTGGCCCGTCTGGATGGACGAGTACATCTGTGCGATCTTGCCCTCGCGGATGAGGTTGCGGATGGCGGGCGTGCCCATCATGATCTCGTGGGCGGCGATCCGGCCGCCGCCGATCTTCTTCAGGAGCGTCTGGGAGATGACGGCCCGGAGGCTCTCCGAGAGCATCGAGCGAACCATCTCCTTCTCGGCGGCCGGAAACACATCGACGACGCGGTCGATCGTCTTCGCAGCGGAGCTCGTGTGCAGAGTCCCGAAGACCAGATGGCCGGTCTCGGCGGCCGTGAGCGCGAGCCGGATCGTCTCGAGATCGCGCATCTCCCCGACCAGCACCACATCGGGATCCTCGCGCAGGGCCGAGCGCAGCGCCTCGGAGAAGCCGAGCGTGTCGCGGTGCACTTCGCGCTGATTGATGAGACAGCGCTTCGACTCGTGCACGAACTCGATCGGATCCTCGATGGTGATGATGTGGTCCGGCCGGTTGTCGTTGCAGTGATTGATCATCCCCGCGAGCGTCGTCGACTTGCCGGACCCGGTGGGGCCGGTCACGAGCACGAGCCCGCGCGGCAGCAAGCACCGAGCGCGGAAGGGCTTGGGCGCGGCGAGATCAGCGAGGGACAGACTGGCCGAGGGGATGTTGCGGAACACCGCGCCTGCGCCGCGGTTCTGGTTGAACGCGTTGACACGGAAGCGCGCGAGCTTCGGAATCTCGAACGAAAAATCGGTTTCGAAGAACTCCTCGTAAGCCTTCCTTTGCTTGTCGTTCATGATGTCGTAGACCATGCTGTGCACTTCCTTGTGGGAGAGCGCCGGCATGTTGATCCGCTTCATGTCCCCATCCACGCGGATCATCGGCGGCACGCCCGCCGCAAGGTGCAGATCGGAAGCCTTGTTCTTGCTCGCAAAGGCGAGAAGCTGGGATACGTCGAGCGACATGGCTGGCTCACGAAGGCGTCTCGCCGCATATTACAC
>JBOHZR010000382.1:0-15985 GCA_050738595.1 Steroidobacteraceae bacterium
CTGGAGCTCAGCGCGCACCAGCTGCGGGAGCTCGAAGCGCTCGCGCTCGGCGAGGGCGAATACGAGCGTCTCGCAGAGGAGCGCTCGCGGCTCGTTCACCGCGGCAAGCTCGCCGAGAGCGCGCAGCTTGCCCTCGCGCATCTGTACGAAGGTGAGGACGCGAGCGCCCATGCCGCGGCGAGCCGCGCGCTCGCGGCCCTGCGCGGCACGAGCGCGCTCGATCCGCAGATCGCGGGTTTCCTGCCGCTCATCGAGAGTGCCGTCATCCAGCTGCGCGAAGCGGCGCGCGAGGTGCAGCACTATCTCGAGCGCCTGGACCTCGACACGGCACGTCAGGACGAGGTCGAGCGGCGCCTCGCCGCGATCGAGGACCTCGCCCGCAAGCACCGCGTCTCGCCCACCGCTCTGCCGGAGCGCGCCGGGGCGCTGCGCACGGAGCTGTCTGCACTGCGTACGGCCGAGACCGATCTCGCGACATTGCGCAGGGAGCTCGCGGGCGCGATCGAGCGCTATCGTGGACTCGCCGCCCAGCTGTCCGCGCGGCGCGAGACAGCCGGTCGCGCGCTCGCCAAGGAGATCACGGCTCGAATGCAGGGGCTCGGCATGCCCGGCGGGCGCTTTCAGGTGCAGGTCGCGCCGCTCGAGACGAGCGAACCGGCCGTGCACGGCGCCGACAGCATCGAGTTTCGCGTGACCGCGAACCCGGGTCAGCCGCTGCGGGCTCTCGCGAAGGTCGCCTCGGGCGGCGAGCTGTCGCGGCTGTCGCTCGCGGTACAAGTTGCCGCGGCGGCCGAGGAGCCGGGCCGCCCGCAGCGGCGCGCTGCGTTCTGCATGGTTTTCGATGAGGTGGATGCGGGCATCGGCGGTGCCGTGGCCGAGATCGTCGGCCGCGAGCTGCGCCGGCTCGGCGCGGCGGCGCAGGTGCTCTGCGTGACGCACCTGCCCCAGGTCGCATCCCAAGGACACCATCACCTGCGGGTGAGCAAGCTCACGGACGGGCGGACCACGCGCACCACGGTCACCGAGCTCTCGCCCGATGAGCGCATCGAGGAGATCGCACGCATGCTGGGCGGAATCGAAGTGACCGCCAGAGCGCGCGAGCATGCGCGCGAGATGCTGGTGAGCGCCGCCGCGCCGCAGGCGCAGGGCGGCGCCGCGCCGCAGTCAGGTCTCAGACCGGCTTCTTCCGGTAAGGGCAGCCGGGCCGCTCGCAGCGCCCGTAGAGAATGAGGGAATGATCGCGGATATCGAAGCCGAGGCGCCGCGCGACGGCCGTCTGACGCTCCTCGATGCCGCAGTCCATGAACTCCTCGACGCGGCCGCAGTCGAGACACACGATGTGATCGTGATGCGTACCCTGATTGAGCTCGAAGACGGCCATGCCATCCTCGAAGTGATGCCGCGTGACGAGCCCCGCGGCCTCGAACTGCGTGAGCACGCGATACACCGTCGCGAGGCCGATGTCCTCGTGCGAGTCGAGAAGGGAGCGGTAGATGTCCTCGGCCGACAGATGCCGCGTCGCGCTGCGCTCGAGAATCTCGAGTATTTTGAGGCGCGGGATCGTGACCTTCAGGCCCGCCTTGCGCAGATCGTCGCCTTCCATCCGATGCTCCTCGGCGAGCACACGGGCGCGTGCTGTGCGATGCGGTATCATTCGAGCCATTATCCTCCAACGGACCGCCATGTCACTCCGCCGCACACAGTCGACCCCGCATCGCCCTCGCGCCTCTGATCGTGCGACGCGAGGTGCGCTGCGCGAGCGCGGCACGCGCTCGCGCCCGGGCGCGTTGCTCGGCGCGCTCGCGCTCCTCGTACTCCTGCCGCTCGGTGGGTGCGTCTATCGAGTGAACATCCAGCAGGGCAACTTCCTCGAGAAGCGCGTCGTTACCCAGCTGAAGGTCGGCATGACCCGCGCCCAGGTGCGCTATCTGCTCGGCACGCCGATGGTGCCGACGACGTTCGATATCGATCGCTGGGACTATCTCTATTATCTGAAGAAGGGCCACCTGCACCGGGCGCAGAGATATCTGCTCACGGTGTATTTCCAGGGCGACAAGGTCACCCGCATCGACGATCACGGCTACGCGCCGATCAATTCGGAGCCGACCGCCCCCGAGCCCCCGATTCGCCCGGCGACTTGAGCTCGACTCAGCCGCGCCGCCGCCGCGCGCGCGCGCGCCTTGCCTGCTTCGGATCGCTGATCAGCGGACGATACAGCTCGATGCGGTCGCCTTCACGCGGAGTGGCGCTGCGATCACACGGCTCGCCGAAGATTCCGACCGCCGCCGCCTCCCAGGGTATCGGCGCCGAATCACCCGCCGATTCGGCGGCGCGCCGGGCGGCGAGCAGGGCGTCCGCGACGCTCGCGGTCACCGGCAGCTCGAGCTCCCAGAGATACTGCCGTTGAGGGGTCGCATAGGCCACCCAGCAGCGCTTGGAGCGCGGACCGGCGCCGCTCATGCGCTTAGCCCGTGTCGCCGTGTGCGGCCGTGCGCTGCCATGCGCTGCCGTGCGCTGCCGTGCGCTCACACCGCCATCGCGCGCGCGACGAACGCATCGATGAGCGACGCTGCGGTATCCTGGAAGAGCGGCTCGAACAGGACGGCCGACAGGCGATTCGCGAATGCGAAGCGGATCGACAGATCGATCCGGCAGCCTCCGCGTCCGACGGGCGTGAGCGTCCATTCCCCTTCCAGCATCTTGAACGGTCCGCGCAGCAGGCGCATGAAGATTCGGCGGTCGGGCTCGAGCTCGTTTCGGGTGGTGAACTCGGTCTGAAGCGGGCCGCGCCGCACCCGGAGAGTTGCAACGATATCGTCCTTGGAGCGGGACTCGACCCGCGCGTAGGTGATACCAGGCACGAACTGCGGATAGGCCTCGACGTCGTTGATGAGCTCGTAGATGCGAGCAGGAGGCTGCTGCACTGTCGCCGAGCGTTGCACTTCTCTCATCGCGGAGCTTCTCTCATCCCGCGGATTGTCCCAGAATCGCGCACCCGAACGAATCCCGACCCGCCATGGCCCGAGCCGAGTCCGCACCCCGTCTCATTGCCGAGAACCGCAAGGCGCGTTTCGATTACTTCATCGAGGACCGCTACGAGGCGGGCCTCGCGCTCGCCGGCTGGGAGGTCAAGGCGATGCGCGCCGGCCGCGCACAGCTCAAGGAAGCGTACGTGTATATCCGGGGCGGAGAAGCATTCCTCATCGGTGCGCACATCTCACCGCTTCCGACCGCCTCCACCCATGTGTCGGCCGACCCGGTCCGCACGCGCAAGCTCCTGCTCCACCGCAGCGAGCTGCAGCACCTGATCGGCGCGGTCGAGCGGCGCGGCTACACGCTCGTCCCGCTCGAGCTGCACTGGAAGAGCGGCCGCGCGAAGATCGAGATCGGACTCGCAAAGGGCAAGAAACAGCACGACAAGCGCGCGACCGAAAAGGCGCGCGACTGGCAGCGCGACAAAGCGCGGCTCCTGCGGCGAGCCCGGTAGGCGCGCGCGGCCGCTGCGCGGGGCCAGGGCGCACGGGCCGCAGCGTGCGCCGTCGAGCTGCGCGCGCCAGGCGCCCCTATTTCTTCGTGTAAACGAGATTGACCGTAGTCAGCGTGTCCGTGTGCTTGAGGCCGCCGGGCGGATTGCTGTTGTTGCGGACGGCGTAGCCGAGGGCGAGCGAGAGCGAGCCGTTGAGCTTCACATCGAGCGCCAGGTCGTTCTCGAAATACGTGTTGGCAGCGCCCGGGATGCTCATCAGGGTATCCGTGATTTTCGTCTGCGCATTGAACGAGTGCGCGAAATCGAGTTTCGCAGTCCCGACCGCCTGCCCTTGGGAGTCGCCCTCGACTCGGCCCGTCACCTCGCCGAGGGCGTTCTCGATCAGCGTCTCGGGCCGCAGCCGCCGATATCCAGCGCCGATCTGCACGTCGAGCTTCGTCGCGTCGGTATTGATGAACTTGTAGCCCACGCCCGTTGCCACGGTCCCCTGATACGCGAACCCGCTGAAGAGGTCGTGCTCGTACTGCCCGTTGACGAACCAGAACGTCCGATCGGTGAGGTTCCAGCTGCGCTGCAGGTCCGTCGCCCAGCGCTCCGCGGTCGCGATTCCTCCGGTCTTGCCGTACAGCCCCTCGATCTCGAAATCGTCCGTGAGAGCCTTCGTCGTGCGCGTCAGCTCGAATTTGGTATTCGCGGTGGTGGTATCGGTGTTGCCGCGCGCGAGCACGACTCCGAGCTGCCCCTGGGCCGCCAGGCCGAGCTTCTTCGGGTCCTTTGCGCTCGCGCCGCCCGAGCCGCCTGAGTCCGAGTCGCTCTCGAGCGTCGTGAGGGCCCAGGCGGCCGCGGGATCGGTGGTGGCGGCGGTCAGCGCGGCGGCCGGGGCATCGGTCGCGGTGGCGGCGCGGGCTGAGACGGCAGCGAGCGTGGCTGCAACCGCGCCGGCAATCGCGAAGGTATGTGCGTTCATGGACCCCCCTGGACGAAAAGGGGGCGATTTAACCATTTGCTGCGCTGCGATGAAAAGATCGCAGGAATGCGACAGTCGCGTGCTTTCCGGCCGATGCGCCCCTTGCGGCGTGAGGATTCGCCTATACTGACGCGGCAGTCTGATTGGGGGCGACCGGTTTCGACGCGGGTTGTGAACCTTCAGGTGCGTACCGAGGTGCAGTGCCCTCGTTAATCACGCTGCAAAACATAGTTGCCAACGACGACAACTACGCTCTAGCTGCCTAGTCGCAGCTGACCTCTGACCGGCTCGTGCCTATGCGACTGGACCAGGGGACGCGTACATAGGATCGCGGGCCGGTGTGCGACGGGCCGTCCCGCTAAGAGTCACCGTCTGCTGGCGTTGCGTCTTCCCTGCCTCTCGGGTAGCGCCGCGCGAGAATCAAAGAGCGGGCTACGTACGTAGAGCTTGAAGTCTAGCGCTTGCGGACGGGGGTTCGATCGAGGGTCGCGCCGGCTCGCGAGAGCCGGTTGAAAACGGAGCTCACATCGGTGAAACCTGACGGCGCCGTCGAAAGACGGCGGCATGGCAACGCCGAGGGGTAGGAAGGAGGCGAACTCCAGGCCTGCCCTGTAGAGACTCATAGACTCGCCGAGGGGCTTCACGCCCCGGGGCGGGCACTAGGATCGGGCTTGGGCCCGATAAGACGCTCCGCATCCGCCGAGGCGCGTTTTGGCGCCAGCGGATGAAGGCATAGTCCGGCCCGTGGCGAAAGCCGCGGATACGCTGTCCCCCCGCCTCCACCATTTGCACTGCGCTCCCGGCCCGCTCGGGCCGGGAGCGGCCCTGGGAGGTCGAAGCGCAGGGCGCGAGGCATCCGAAGCTCGCTTTTCTTGATCTGCGCGCGCGGCGGAACTTCCCGCGTGCGCCTCGCGGAACCTATCGGCACGCGGGCCATTCGACGCAATGAGCATGGCCTCAGCAACACATCCCCCGCACCCGCTCCCGCGGCGAGTTGGCAGCTCGCGGTCAAGCCAGACCGAGCCTTTCCCGGTGCTCCATGCCCTCTCCGAGCTGCGCGAGGCCGTCAATCACTGCCGCCGATGCGGGCTGTGGCGCGCGGCGACGCAGGGCGTTCCAGGCGAGGGGGCGGCGCACGCGCCGCTGATACTCGTCGGCGAGCAGCCCGGCGATCGTGAGGACCTGGCTGGGCATCCGTTCGTCGGTCCCGCGGGTGCCCTGCTCGATCGTGCGCTCGCCGAAGCCGGCATCGAGCGGCGCTCGATCTACCTCACGAACGCCGTCAAGCATTTCAAACACGAGCAGCGCGGCAAGCGCCGGCTACACATGAAGCCGTCGACTGAGGAGATCGCGGCGTGCAACGGCTGGCTCATCGAGGAGCTGCGGCTCGTGCGGCCGAAGCTCGTGCTCGCTCTCGGCGCGAGCGCGGCGCGAGCGCTCTTCGGCCGCACGCTCACCATCGCCTCGATGCGCGGCAGGGCCGTGCCGCTCGATGACGCGACGCACGCCTGGGTGACCGTTCATCCCTCGTATTTGCTGCGCGTGCCCGAGGAGGCGCGGCGGCGCGCGGAGCTGCTGCGCTTCACGGACGAGCTGAAAACCGTGCGCCGCTGGCTGCTCGCGCACTAGGGCCTGGCCGGCTAGCGGGCTCTCACCCGCGCCGCGTGCCGTCGAGGGTGACCAGCGCCCCGTAAAGGTCCGGGCGGCGATCGCGAAAGACGAACCAGCCGCTGCGCTGCGCATCGAGCGCGGCGAGGTCGAAGCGCGCCGTGATCACGGCATCACCCTCCTGCGGCGCCTCGGCGACTTTCGCGCCCGTTGCATCGGCGATGAACGAGGAGCCGTAGAACCGGATGCACAGATGCTGCGGGTCCTGCAGGGAACGCTCGATCCCGTAGCGGTTCGCGGCTACGAGCGGCATGAGATTCGCCGCGGCGTGGCCCTGCTGCGTCCTCTGCCAGTGATCGCGCGAATTGACCGGGGGCGCGGGCGGCGGCTCGGAGCCGATCGCCGTCGGATAGAGCAGCAGCTCCGCGCCGTTGAGCGCCATCGCGCGCGCGGCCTCCGGAAACCACTGATCCCAGCAGATGCCGACGCCGATGCGCGCGTAGCGCGTATGCCAGACTTTGAAGCCCGTGTCTCCGGGACTGAAGTAGTGCTTCTCTTGATACCCCGGACCGTTCGGTATGTGCGATTTTCGATAGACGCCGAGCAGACTGCCATCGGCATCGATCACCGCGACGGAGTTGAAGAAGGCCGTGCCCGCGCGCTCGAAGAAGCTCACCGGGAGCACGACGCCGAGCTCGCGCGCGATTCCGCGGAAGTGCCGCACGGCGCCGCTCTCCTCGAGCGGACGCGCGAGCGCGAGATGGCGCGAGTCCTGCTCGATGCAGAAGTACGGCGACTCGAACAGCTCCGGCAGCACAATGACTTGCGCGCCGCCCGCCGCGGCCTCGCGCACGAGCCGTTCAGCGCGGGCGATGTTCGCCGCCAGATCCCAGTCGCACGCGAGCTGCACGGCAGCGATTGCCGCGGGGCGCGCGGTGCTCTCGAGATGGCGCGGTGTGCTCACGTGAATGACGCTACCGACCGGCCCGGTGCGGCGTCAATCCCGGCACCGTCCGACATCAGTGCAGCAGTCGCCGGTTCTCAGAGGCGTTGAACTCCGGGAACAGCGCCTGATCGAGCGCCTGCACGTACGTCGAGACATCCGCCGGACCGGGCACGAGCACGCGCCCGTTGATGAGCAGATTCGGCACGACCGCGATCCCCAAGCCGCGCATGCGCTGCTCCTCCGCATCGACATCGCCCCGCCCTTCGGCGCGATCCTCGAAGGCCGCGCATATGCCGGAATCGAGCTGGCAGTCATGAGCGATCTCGCCCAGCACGGCCGTGTCCGCGATATCGCGGCCCTCCTCGAAAAAGGCGCTGAACAGCGCATCGATCACCCGGGCCTGCCGGCCCTCGCGGGTCGCGAGCCGCACGAGACGGTGCGCCTCGTGAGTGTCCGGCACCTGCCGGAGGCGGTCGAAGTGAAAGGTAATGCCGAGCTCCTCGCCGCTCTCCTTGAGCCCACGCTGGGCCGTGGTGAGGCTCGCGCCTCGGGGCAGGCGGCTCGCGAAATGCTCGCCCCAGGAGGCGCGGGAATTGGCGCTCAGGGGCAGGCCGTGCCAGCGAAGGACCCGCCGTGAGCCATACAGCTGCTCGAGCGCCCGGTCGAGGCTCCGCTTGCCCACGAAGGTCCATGGACACGCGAGATCCCCTATCAGGTCGAGCTCGAGCGGCGGCAGCGCCGGGTTGCGCAATGCATTCGACATGCCCCGATATGTGGGAGGAGGCTCGCGGGAAATCAAGCCGGAAACAGCGGCCTGCGGTCCACGCCGGGCCCTCAGCGCGGGCGGGTCCGCGCGGCGCTCTCGACCTGCTCGGTGATGCGAATCGCCGTCTCGAGCGCCCTCAAGCCGGCCTCCCCGCTCACGACCGGTGCGGCGCCCGAGCGGATGCAGCCGAGAAAGGACTCGATCTCGGCGAGGAGCGCATCACCCGGATCGAGGCTGCGCTCCTCGATCGTGACCGGCAGCTCCCCGGCGGCCGGGGACTCGGGGCGCTTGCGGATCACCGTGATGATTTTCTGCTGCAGATCGAGCGAAAGATAGGCCGCGTCCTCGAAAATCCGCAGCTTGCGCTCGGTCCGCAGGCTCACGCGGCTCGCCGTCGCGTTCGCGACACAGCCGTTTGCGAACCGGATGCGGGCGTTCGCGATGTCGATCTCCTCCGAGAACACGGGGGCGCCTACTGCATCGATCGTCTCGATCCGGGCGCCGACGATCGTCTGGATTATGTCGATGTCATGGATCATCAGGTCGAGCACGACGTTCACGTCCGTGCCCCGCTCACGATAGGGGGCGAGGCGATGACATTCGATGAATCGCGGGGTCTCGAGGTACGGCTCGGCCGCGAGAATGGTCGAGTTGAAGCGCTCGAGATGGCCGACCTGCAGCACCCGCTGACCCCCGCGGGCGACGCCGATGAGCTCGCGAGCCTCCTCGGGAGTCTCGGTAATGGGCTTCTCCACGAGCACGTGGGCGCCGCTTTCGAGGAACTCGCGCGCGATCGCGTAGTGGGCTGAAGTCGGCGTGACGACGCTCACGGCATCCACTTCGCCAAGGAGCGTACGGTGGTCGGGCAGGGCACGAGTACCGAGCTCGGCCGCGACCGTCTCCCTCGCCTGGCTGTCCGGATCGACCACGGCAACGAGCTCGCAGCCCTCGATCCGGGCATATTTCTGAGCGTGAAAACGGCCGAGATAGCCCACCCCCACCACCGCGGCTCTGATTTTTTTCATAGCGGCGGCTATTATGCCCTCCGGAGCCGCTTCCTCTCACATGAGCCCTTCGTCGCCCTTACAGACCACCCTGCGCATCCCGATCTCGATGCGTCGCGAGATCATCCTGCTCGCGGCCGCTCTCGTCTTCGGACTCGTCGCGGCGCCGCCGCTCGTATGGCTCGCGGGCTCCCATACTCTGGGACCGTATGCGGGCGACGGAATCGGATCGTTCCTCGCAGCCTTCTACCGCGGGCTCGCGAGCGGCACGTTCGGGTATTGGATGATCGCCGTCGGCCCCTATCTGATCGCGCTCCTCGTGCGCGCGCTGGTCGGCGTCGTCCGCGGCGGTACGGCGGCGGATTGAACTTGCGCAGCACGATGTCTCTCTCACGGAAACTCCATCGATCAGTGAGCGCCCCCAGATGACCCATCGACTCCCGCGCCGCTCGAGCGGCTGGTCCGCCGCATGCCTCGCGCTCGTGATGATGCTCGCCCTGGCGGGCTCCGCGCGCGCCCCCGCGAGCACGGTCCTTCTTCCCCCGGGAGCTCTCGCCCCGACCGAGCGGCAGCGCCAGATCGCGCGGCACGTCGGCTCGATCCTCGAGGAGACCCACTACAGCCGCCGCACGATCGACGATGCGATGTCCTCGCACATCTTCGACCGCTATCTCGAGTTCCTCGACCCCGAGCACAGCTATTTCCTCACGAGCGACATCGCCGACTTCGAGCAGTGGCGCTACAGCTTCGACGACATGATCCACACCGGCGACATCGATCCGGCGTTTGCGATCTTCGCCCGCTTCCAGCAGCGCGACCGCGAGCGCCTGCGCTATGCGATCTCGCTGCTCGACAAGCAGCCCGACTGGACCGTCGATGAAAGGTTTGAGTTCGATCGCATGCATGCGCCCTGGCCGGCGACCGCAGCGCAGATGGATGAGCTGTGGCGCAAGCACGTGAAGAACGACGCGCTCTCGCTGATGTTGACGGGCAAGTCGTGGCAGGACGCCTCCGACACGCTGCGCAAGCGCTATCAGCGCGGGCTCAAGCGCATCGATCAGATCTCCTCCGAGGACGTGTTCGAGAATCTGATGAATGCGTATGCGCGCACCTTCGACCCGCACTCGAGCTATTTCTCGCCGCGCGATTCCGAGGAGTACCGCATCACGATGAGCCTCAACTACGAGGGCATCGGCGCATCGCTGCAGTCGGTCGACGACTACGTCACGATAATGAACATTCTCCCCGGCGGCCCGGCGGCGGTCGCCGGCACGCTCAAGGCGAACGACCGCATCGTCGGCGTCGGGCAGGGCAAGGACGGAGCCTTCACCGACGTGATCGGCTGGCGTCTCGATGATGTGGTGCAGCTGATCCGCGGCAAAGCCGGCACGACCGTGAAGCTCGAGGTGCTTCCGGCCGGAGTGGCGCCCGGCTCCCCGGAGAAGACCCTGCTATTCGTTCGCAACAAGGTCACGCTCGACAGCCAGGCGGCTCACAAGGAAGTGCGCACGATCAGGCGCAACGGGCGCCTGATCAAGATCGGCGTGATCAACGTGCCGGGATTCTACGAGGACGTCGCGGCCCAGAACGCGGGCGATCCGAACTACCGCAGCACGACGCGCGATGTGCGCAAGCTCATCCAGCAGCTCCAGGGCGAGGGCATCGACGGTCTGGTGCTCGATCTGCGCGAGGACGGCGGCGGATATCTCCCGGAGGCGACCGCGCTCACCGGCCTGTTCATCGACAAGGGCCCCGTGGTGCAGCTGAAGGACGCGACGGGCCACGTCGAGACGCTGCCCGACCCGGACAAGGGCATCGCATACAGCGGCCCGCTCGCAGTCCTCGTCGATCGTTACAGCGCTTCGGCCTCGGAGATCTTCGCAGCCGCGATCCAGGACTACCATCGCGGGGTCATCATCGGCCAGCGCACCTTCGGCAAGGGCACCGTGCAGAACCTCGTGCCGCTCGACCGCTGGTCGCAGCGTCCCGTGAACGGTCAGATCACCGTGACGATCGGCAAGTTCTACCGCATCACCGGAGAGAGCACCCAGCACCGAGGCGTCGAGCCGGATGTGCCGCTGCCCTCCCCGATCGACATGGACGATGTGGGCGAGAGCTCACTCGAGGACGCTCTGCCCTGGGACACGATCGCGCCGGTCAATTTCACGCTCTGGCACACCGCGCAGCGTCCCACGATGCCGCTCAAGGCGCTCGAGCTGTCGGAGGATAAGCGGGCGGAGCACGACCCGGACTACCGCTGGCTCGCACAGGAGGTCTCCGCGAGCGAGGATCTCCACGGGGAGAGGTTCGTCTCCCTCAATCTCAAGCTCCGCCAGGCCGAGCGCGAACGCGCCGACCGGGACCGGCTCGCGCGGGAAAATCTTCGCCGGGCAGCCGAGGGCATGCAGCCGATCAAGTCCGTGGATCAGATCGACGCGGCGCAGGAGGGCGACGTCGAGCTCGCACAGGCGACGCAGGTCGTCGGCGACATGATCGCAGGTCCTGCGGTCGGCGCGCCGCACACGCCGCCTCAGCAGACAGCGCGCCGCGGCGGCCCGGTCGCGCTGCCACGCGCCGCACAGACGCCGGTCGGCCGCTGAACCGGATCAGCTCACCGTAAGCGGATCAGCTCAGCGCAACAGGACCCGGAACAGGTCCCAGCTGTCTTCGGCGAGTACGTTCGGCATGCGCGCCGCGCGCTTCTGGCCGAGCGGCTCGCCCGCGAGCAGGTCGGTCTCGACGATCGCGACTGATTCCGGCGAGGGCGTCGTGTCGGTGCCATTGCGGTAGCGGGCGATCGACTTCAGACGCTCCGAGCGGCTCTTCACGTCCGGCGCGATAGTCACCTTCGAGGCGAGCGTGCTGCGCGCCCGAGCGATGGCGGCGATCAGCCGCTCGCACTCGGGGCGTTCCCCGTAGGAATCGGCGACCTCGCGCCGCGCGGTCGCCTCGCGCGCGAGCGCGACGAGCGGCGTGTCGGCGAGACGCAGGCACAGCACCTCCGCGTAGGCGATCGCCGCCAGGTTTATGGCGCGCCGCGCCTCGACCGAGAGGCCCCGGAACTCGGCAGCGGGCTCCGCATCCAATTGCTCCGCAGCGCCGCGCGCATCGGCGAGCGCGAGGTCGGCGGCGGCGGCGGCGCTCCGCGCAGCCTGCAGGCGCCGATCGAGCTCTCTGCGCTTGAAGAAGTGCCACAAGCGCGTGAGCTGCGCGCGTGCGGCGCCAAGCTCGGCGGTGTGCCCGTGCGCAGCGGCGTGCTGCGTCTCCGCCGCGCGCAGCCGCGTCTCGATACTTCGGCGCTGCGCGAACAGGCGCCGATTGCACTCGGCGAGAAATGCGCGCCGCTCGCGCTCCTCCTGAGCCGCGGCGAGGTCGGCGACGAACTCCCCGAGAATCTCCCGCCCATGCTGCCAGAGCGCTCGCAATTGATAGAACACGAGCGCGGGATAGGCGGTCGCGACGAGGCCGAGGCGGCTCTCGAGCGCCGCGAGCATCTCCTGCACGCGCGCGGTCGCGCCCTCCTGCTGCTTCACCCGGTCCTTGAGCCGGTAGACCTCATCCTGCAGCCCGTCATAGGCCTTCTTGAGCTCGGCCCGGTTCTTGAACAGCAGCAGCACACGCTCGTCGACCACGACCGGTGTGGACGGCCGCATCGGCAGGATTGGCCGGCGCGCGATGCTCGCGAGCGTCGTCAACGATTTCATGATCGGCCAGCGGCGACCGCCGGCCGCGTGCGAGGTGTCCTAGCGGACTCTCGTGGCCGGCGAGAAGCGATGTCCGCGCTCCACGCAATACTCCAGCCACTTGTTTAACATTACGTTGCGCGCCCAGCGCTGATCCAGTTCACGCTCCATCCGCGACCTCAGGCTCCTCAACGCCGCGGGCTGGGCCCCCGCTGCGCCCGCCGCGGCCCATTCCTGCGCCTCGGCGAGACGCGCGTCGTGATAGAGCCGCACGCTCATGTCCGGATAGGCCCGCGCGACGGGCTCCTCGGGCAGCAGATACGTCAATGTGAGCGTCGTCGTGTACGGCGAGCGCGCCGCGACGGTGAGAAGAAGATCACAATCGCCCGCGACGGCCGAGCGGTACGCGCCCGAGAGCTGACTCACATCCCCGGCGAGCCATCCAAACCGGATGTAGTTGCTCTCGTACAGGCTCATGAGCGCAACGAAGCTGCGCGGGCGAGCGCGCCAGGAGACGGTCGTCAGGGCATCATTCAACATCTCCCCGACTATATCGCACGACACGCGCCGCGCAAGGCATTTGTCTCGTCAAAAATCATGCCTGCAAATCGCGCGGCGCAGCCGTTTGCGCGCGGCCGTTTGCGCGCGCGCCGCAGCGGCCCGATCAATTCCCGGTCGGCTCAGGGCCGCAGCCGCCGCTCGATTCCGCTCTCATTGATGATGCGGCTTGCGATCTCCTCGATCGAGCATTCGGTCGTGTCGATGTGCGGAACGGCGAAGCGCTGGAACAGCGCCTCCGCCGCGCGCACTTCGAACTGCACCTGCTGCGCGGAAGCGTAGCGGCTCGCCGGTCTGCGTTCGTTTCGAATCTGCCGCAGCCGCTCCGGGCGGATGGTGAGTCCATAGAGCTTCTCGCGCGCCGGACCGAGCCGCGCGGGCAGCTCCCCGCCCTCGAGGTCCTCGTCGGTCAGCGGATAGTTTGCAGCAAACACGCCGTACTGCAGCGCCATGTACAGACAGGTTGGAGTCTTCCCGGAGCGGGAAACCCCGATCAGCACCACATCGGCGCGCGCGTAATCCGCGCCGGCGCCATCATCGTGCGCGAGCGAGAAGTTGGTCGCCTCGATGCGCGTCGCATAGGCGGCGAGGTCGGCCATGCCGTGCGCGCGGCCGGCGCGATGCGTCGAGCGGGTGTCGAGCTCGCGCTCGAGCGGCCCGACGAAGGCCGCGAAGAAATCGAGATTCAGGCCGTTCGCGCTCATCACGATGGCGCGCACGTCGTCCTGAACGAGAGTGCTGAAGACGATCGGCCGCACGCCCTCCGCGAGAGCGGCGGCATCGATCTTGCGTACCACCTCGCGCGCCTTGTCAATGCTCGACACGAATGGCAAAGTCACCGCACGGAATTCGAGCCCCTCGAACTGCGTGAGCAGACTGTGGCCCATCGTCTCCGCCGTAACGCCCGTCTGATCCGACACGAAGAACACGGTGCGCTTGGCGCTCATTTGAGGATCATACCGTGAGCGAGTACGTCGTGCCGTTCAGCGAGCTCTCGATGAGCGATCTCGATCGGGTCGGGGGCAAGAATGCGTCGCTCGGAGAAATGATCGGCTCGCTCGCCTCGGCCGGCGTGCGCGTACCGGACGGCTTTGCGACGACCGCGGCGGCTTTCCGCGAGTTCCTCCGGCGTGACGCTCTCGATGAGCGCATTCGCGCAGAGCTCGCCGGGCTCGACGTCGAGGATGTCGCGGCGCTCACTGCGCACGGCAGGCACATCCGCGACCTCGTGCTCGCGACGCCGTTCCCGCAGCGCCTCGAGTCCGAAGTGATCGAGGCCTTCAGGCGCATGAGCGCGGGGCGGGAGATCGCGGTCGCCGTGCGCTCCTCCGCGACCGCCGAAGATCTGCCGCAGGCATCGTTCGCGGGACAGCAAGAGACGTTCCTCAACGTGCGCGGCGAGGCGGCGATGCTCACCGCGATGCACGCGGTGTTCGCATCGCTCTTCAATGATCGGGCGATCGCCTACCGCGCTCACCAGGGGTTCGCGCACGAGGCGGTCGCCCTCTCCGCCGGCGTTCAATACATGGTGCGCAGCGATCTCGGCGCGAGCGGGGTGATGTTCACGCTCGACACCGATTCGGGCTTCCGCGATGTCGTATTCATCACGGCGTCCTACGGGCTCGGCGAGAGCATCGTGCAGGGCGCCGTCAACCCGGACGAGTTCTATCTCTGGAAGCCGGCGCTCGCGGCCGGACGGCGCGCGATCCTGAGAAAGAGCCTCGGGGCGAAGGCGATCAAGATGATCTACGCGCCGCCCGGCTCGGGCGAGCGGGTGCGCACCGTCGATGTGCCGAGCGAGGAGCGCGCACGATTCTCGGTGAGCGAGCCGCAGCTCGAGGCGCTTGCGCGTCAGGCGCTCGCCATCGAGCAGCATTATGGACGCCCGATGGACATCGAGTGGGGCCGCGACGGGGCGACCGGCGAGCTCTTCATTCTGCAGGCGCGTCCCGAGACGGTGCAGAGCCGCACCGGCCGCGCTCTGGAGCGCTTCACGCTCGAGGAGCGCTCGGAGGTGCTCGCGAGCGGCCGCAGCATCGGGCAGCGAATCGGCGCCGGGCGTGCACGCGTGGTGAGGCACATCGCGGAGATGGGCCGCGTCGAGCCGGGGGAGGTGCTGATCGCGGACATGACCGATCCCGACTGGGAGCCGGTGATGAAGCGCGCCGCGGCGATCGTCACGGACCGCGGCGGCCGCACCTGCCACGCGGCGATCATCGCGCGCGAGCTCGGCATTCCGGCGGTCGTCGGCTGCGGCGATGCGACGCGCCGCGTCCATGACGGCGTGGAGGTCACCGTCTCCTGCGCGGAGGGCGACACCGGACACGTGTATGCCGGGCGGCTCGCATTCGATCATCGCACGATCGAGCTCGATCACATGCCGCAGGCGCCGGTGAAAGTGATGATGAACGTCGCCAATCCCGATCGCGCCTTCAACTTCGCGGCGCTCCCGCACCGCGGCGTCGGTCTCGCGCGCCTGGAGTTCATCGTCAACCGCATGATCGGCGTGCACCCGCGGGCCCTCCTCGATTACGACCGGCTCGACGCGCCGCTCAGGGAGCGCATCGCCGCGCAGTGCGCCGGGTATGCGGACCCGGTGACCTTCTACGTCGAGAAGCTCGCCGAGGGCATCGCGCAGATCGCCGCCGCGTTCCATCCGCAGCCGGTCATCGTGCGGCTGTCGGATTTCAAATCAAACGAGTACGCGAACCTTCTCGGCGGACGCGCCTATGAGCCGCACGAGGAGAATCCCATGCTCGGCTTCCGCGGCGCCTCGCGCTACGTCGATCCGGCGTTCCGCCCATGCTTCGAGCTCGAGTGCCGGGCACTCGTGCGGGTGCGTGAGGAGATCGGTCTGCAGAACGTCGAGGTGATGGTGCCCTTCGTGCGCTCCGTGCGGGAGGCTGCGGAAGTGACCCGCCTGCTTGCGGCGAACGGCCTCGCGCGCGGCGCGCGCGGGTTGAAGG
>JBOHZR010000383.1:0-14514 GCA_050738595.1 Steroidobacteraceae bacterium
GCGCGCCGCCGCCGCTGTCGGCGTCGCGGTCAATCCCGGCCCCGGCTCCCGAGGCCGCCCTGGGTGAGGGCCGCGGGATCGAGAAGCTTCGCGAGGTTTTCCGGCGCGAGATCGGTCATCTGCTCCGCGATCTCGCGTATCGAGCGGCCCTCCGCGTAAGCCTTCTTGGCGATGGCGGCTCCTTTCTCGTAGCCGATCACCGGATTGAGCGCCGTGATGAGGATCGGGTTGCGGTCGAGCGCCTCCGCAAGCCGCGCGCGGTTCACGGTGAAACCCGCGATTGCGCGATCGGCAAGCAGCCGCACGATGTTCGCGAGCAACCGGATGCTCTCGAGCAGATCGTACGCGATCACCGGGAGCATTACGTTCAGCTGAAAATTACCCGACTGCCCGGCGACCGTGATCGTCGCATCGTTGCCGATCACCTCCGCGGCGACCATCGCAGCCGCCTCGGGAATCACCGCATTGACCTTCCCCGGCATGATGCTGCTGCCCGGCTGCAACGCGGGCAGTGCGATCTCCGCGAGGCCCGCGAGCGGTCCGCTGTTCATCCAGCGCAGATCGTTCGAGATCTTGAGCACGCTGACGGCGATCACTTTCAGCTGTCCCGAGAGCTCGACCGCGGTGTCCTGGCAGGAGAGCGATTCGAAGTAGTTGCCGCTCGGACGAAACGCGATTCCCGTGAGCTCGCCGAGCTCGCGGCAGAACACCTCGGCGAAGCGCCGGTGGGCGTTGATGCCGGTACCGACGGCCGTGCCGCCCTGTGCGAGCGCGGTGAGGCGCGGCGCCACGCTCTCGAGGCGCGCATGTCCGTTCTCGAGCTGCGTGCGCCAGGCGGAGAGCTCCTGGCCGAGCGTCACGGGCATCGCATCCATGAGATGAGTGCGTCCCGTCTTCACGATCGAGCCGACCTCACGCTCCTTCGCACGCAGCACTTCACAGGCGTGCCGCAGCGCCGGCGAGAGATCCCCGTGCACCGCGAGCGCCGCGCCGGCCTGGATCGCGGTCGGGATCACGTCGTTGCTGCTCTGGCACATGTTCACCTGATCGTTCGGATGCACGGCTCGCCCGAGGCGGCGCGCGGCGAGGTGCGCGATCACCTCGTTCGCGTTCATGTTGGTGCTGGTGCCGGAGCCGGTCTGAAAAACATCGACCGGGAAGTGCGCATCGTGCAGTCCGTCGGCGACTTCCGCCGCCGACTCGGCGATCGCGCGCGCGACCGGCTCCTCGAGCAGCCCGAGCTTTGCATTCGCGGCGGCCGCCGCCTGTTTGATGAGACCGAGCGCGCGAATGAACCCGCGCGGCAGCCGCCGCCCGCTCACCGGGAAATTTTGCACCGCGCGCTGGGTCTGCGCGCCCCAGAGCGCCTCGGCGGGCACTTCCAGCTCTCCCATGCTATCGCGTTCGATTCGATGCGAAGTCGTCGTCATGTGCTGCACTCCGGCCGGCGCACCCGCGCGGCGGGGTCGAGCGGGCCGGCGAGCGCATGCGGTATGATCCCGAATCGTCGCATCCTTTGTCCTGTCACGCGAGCCCCCGCCCCCGCATGTCCTCGTCTGCGACCGAAGCGCTCTCGCCCGTCGACGGCCGGTACCGGGCCGCGACCGAACCGCTGAGAAGTCTGCTGAGTGAGGCGGGGCTCATTCGCGAGCGCATCCGCATCGAGGCGCGCTGGCTGCTGCATCTCGCCGCGAGCGTGCCGGAGCTGCCCGGCGCGCAGCTCACCGCGCAGGCGCGCGCCCTGGCGAGCGCACTCGCCGAGTCGCCGCCCCCCGATGCCTGCGAGGCCGTCAAGCGCATCGAGGCGCGGATCAACCACGACGTGAAGGCGGTCGAATACTACGTGCGCGAGCAGCTCGCGGCCGCAGGAGCCTCCCCCGCGACCCTCGAGCTCACGCACTTCGGGTGCACCTCGGAAGACGTGAACAACGTGAGCTATGCGCGCCTCCTCGGGCAGGCGCGCACGGTGCTCGACGGTGCGCTCGGCGAGGTCGCGCGCGAGCTCGCGAGGCTCGCGCGGGCGTATGCGGATCTGCCGATGCTCGCACGGACCCATGGGCAGCCGGCGAGCCCGACGACGCTCGGCAAGGAGCTCGCGAACTTCACCACGCGCCTCGAGCGTGCGCGGCGCCGCCTCGGGGCCGTGGAGATTCTCGGCAAATGGAACGGCGCCGTCGGCAACTTCAATGCGCACGTAGCGACGCTCCCGCGCATCGAGTGGCCGCGCGTCGCGCGCGAGTTCGTGGAGTCGCTCGGGCTCGCGTACAACCCCTACACGACGCAGATCGAGCCCCACGACTGGATCGCCGAGTACTGCGATGCCGTAGCCGCTGCGGACGTGATCGTCATCGACTTCTGCCGAGATGCTTGGGGTTATATCTCCCTCGGGTATCTCAAGCAGCGAGCGGTGGCGGGCGAGGTCGGCTCCTCGACGATGCCGCACAAGGTGAATCCGATTGACTTCGAGAACGCCGAAGGCAATCTCGGTGTCGCCAATGCGCTGCTCAGGCACTTCTCCGAGAAGCTGCCCGTCTCGCGCTGGCAGCGCGACCTCACCGACTCGACGGTGCTGCGCAACGTTGGCGTGGCTCTCGGGCATGCGCTCATTGCATGGCGAGCGCTTCTGCGCGGTCTCGCAAAGGTAGAGGCCGATCCGGTCCGCATCGCGGCGGATCTCGACGCAGCGTGGGAGGTGCTCGCCGAGGCGTATCAGACTGCGCTTCGCGCGGCGGGCGTTCCCGAAGGCTACGAGCTGCTCAAGTCGCTGACCCGTGGGCGAGCGATCGAGCCTCGAACGCTTGCCGCGATCATCGACTCCCTCCCCGTCGCGGAGCCGGTGAAATCCGCGCTCCGCGGGCTCCAGCCGGCAGATTATGTCGGATTGGCTGCGCGCCTCGCCCGCGAAGCGGCTTCTTAAGGCGTACGCGCGCCTGCCGGCGCTTCAAATCGTGATCGGCTGCACTTAATGTGCGCCGCGACATTCCTAAGATCGTCGAGCCCCATCCGGGCCCACGTCACAATGAGATGAAGCCATCCGGGGAAATCGAGCCGACGGGCGTGTTCGCGCTGCTTGCAGGTGCGAAATGTGCCCACGTGATCAGCGCGTCGCCGGCGAGCAGCGCTGGTCCGCCGCGCGCGGCCGAAGCACTCACGGTGTTTACATCGCTCGATGAGGCGCGCTCGGCGGTCGAGACGGCGGCCTCCTCGGCGCAGCGCATGATCTCGATCTACACGCCGGATCTCGAGCCCGATCTGTACGATCAGAGCGCGTTTCTCGAGATCATCAAACGTTTCGTCCTCTCGCGCAGCTTCTCGAAGGTTCGCGTACTGCTCGCGGACCCGGGGCGCGTGGTGCGCGACAGCAACCGCTTCGCCGCGATGGGGCGGCGCCTCTCGAGCTACATCGACATCCGCCATATCGGCGAGCAGCCGGCGCCGCGCGCACCTCAGACGACGCGCGGGGAAACCGGTGCCGCACAGCCGCCGGTTGCGCCGGCGCACCGCAGCGCCGGAGCGTATCTCATCGCCGATGATCGAGCCGTCGTCTACCGGCTGCGCGCCGATACCTGGGACGGCATCGCCGATTTCAACAATCCCTCGGTCGCACGACTGTACCTCACGGAATTCGACGCGCTCTGGGCGGCCAGCTCGCCCGAGGATGCGCTGCGCGCCGCTCGCGCTCGCGCATGATGCGCACCGCCGTCGCGTGTCTATAATCTCTCGCATGCCCCTGAAGCCCGAGGTGACCGTGGCTGCGCTCGCGGAGCGGGACGGCCGGTTTCTCATCGTCGAGGAGCGCATCAAGGGCCGCCTCGTATTCAACCAGCCGGCCGGTCATGTCGAGACGGGCGAGACGCTGCTCGAGGCCGTCGTGCGCGAGGCGCGCGAGGAGACCGCGTGGCGATTCACGCCGCGGCATCTCGTCGGCGTTTATCTGCTCGGTGGGACGGGCGGCCAGGGCGCGCCAGCCCGCTCGACCCTCCGGTTCGCCTTCGCCGGCACCGCCGACGATCACCGCGCCGAGCAGCCGCTCGACCGCGGCATCCTGCGCACGCATTGGCTGACGCGCGCAGAGCTCATCGAGCGGCAGCCGCGCCTGCGCAGTCCGCTCGTCCTGCGGTGCATCGACGACTGTCTTGCCGGACGCCGTCACGCGCTCGATCTCGTCGCCTATCTCGACCTCGAAACCGCGCCGAAAGTCGCCGCCGTGAGCGTCTGATCGCGCAGCGGTCGGCTAACATTGGCCGATGAGCGCGAAGTCCTCTGCCTGCGTGATCGTCGCCCTTTCGGGCGGCGTCGATTCCGCCGTGGCGGCGCTGCTGCTGAAGGAACAGGGCCTGCAAGTGCAGGGCCTGTTCCTCAGCAACTGGGAAGAGGACGATGCCTACTGCACGGCCGCCCAGGATTTTCAGGACGCCCGCGCCGTCGCGCATGAGCTCGGAATTCCGCTTCATCGTGTGAGCTTCGCCGCCGAGTACCGCGCGCGCGTTTTCGAGCAGTTCCTCGCGGAGCACCGCGCCGGGCGCACGCCCAATCCGGACGTGCTCTGCAACCGCGAGGTGAAATTCGGCGTCGCCCTGCGCTACGCGCGCCGGCTCGGCGGCGAATGGTTCGCGACGGGGCATTATGCGCGCATCGCGCGGGGCGCGGATGGCATCGAGCTGCGCCAGTCTCGCGACCCGGCGAAGGATCAAACGTACTTTCTGTGCGCGGTGGAGCGCGGACAGCTCGAGCGCACACTCATGCCGATCGGGGAGCTCGTGAAGGAGGACGTGCGCGAGCGCGCCCGCCGCGCAGGACTTCCGGTCTTCGACAAACCCGACAGCACCGGCATTTGCTTCATCGGGGAGCGGCCTTTTCGCGAGTTCCTCGCGCGCTTCCTGCCCGACTCACCCGGTCCGATCGAGTCGATCGAAGGCGAGCCGCTCGGACGGCATCGCGGACTCGCCTTCCATACGATCGGGCAGCGCGGGGGGCTCGAGATCGGCGGCCGCCACGGGAGCGCCGGCGAGCCGTGGTACGTCGCAGCGAAGGACCCCGCGCGCAACGCGCTCATCGTCGTGCAGGGCCGGGACCATCCGCGGCTCGCGCACACCGGACTCACGACGGGACCGCTCAACTGGCTCGCACCCCCGCTCGAGCATGCGAGACACTGCGGGGTCAGAATCCGTCATCGCCAGCCCCTCGAGCCGGCGCTCGTGGAGCTGAGTCCTGCAGGGGCAGGGGCAGGGGCAGGGGCCGTGCGCGTTCGCTTCGACGCGCCGCAGCGTGCCGTGACGCTCGGGCAGTACGCGGTGCTCTATGACGGCACGCGCTGCCTCGGCGGCGGCGTGATCGAGGGGGTGATGCCCGATATAATTCCGCGCGCGGCGCCGGCAACGCGACCGGCTGCAGCACTCGGCGCGGGGCCGACGTGCGCAGTAGAGCCCTTGCGGAGAACCTCATGACGGACAGCTTCGGGACGCGCACGACTCTGGATGCGGGCGGACGCACTTACCGCGTCGCGAGCCTCGCGGCCCTTCCGCGCGAGAAGGTTGCGCATCTGCCGTACTCGCTCAAAGTTCTTCTCGAGAATCTGCTGCGCTTCGAGGACGGCGTGAACGTGAGGCGCGCGGACATCGAGGCGCTGCTCGAATGGGAGCCGAGCGCGGCGCCCTCGCACGAGATCGCGTTCACACCCGCGCGGGTGATCCTGCAGGACTTCACGGGAGTGCCGTGCGTCGTCGATCTCGCCGCGATGCGCGAGGCGATCGGTCGGTTGGGCGGTGACCCGGAGCGCGTGAATCCACTCGCCCCTGCGGAGCTCGTCATCGATCATTCCGTGCAGGTCGATGAGTACGGCTCGCCCGGCTCGCTCGCGGCGAACACGTCGATCGAGTTTCAGCGCAACGGCGAGCGGTATGCCTTTCTGCGATGGGGGCAGGCCGCGTTCCGCAACTTCCGCGTCGTGCCGCCGAGCACGGGCATCGTGCATCAAGTGAATCTCGAGTACCTGGCGCGAGTCGTGTTCGAGCGCGAGGCCGGCGGCGGACGCGAGGCCTATCCAGACACGCTCGTCGGTACCGACTCCCACACGACCATGGTCAACGGCCTCGGCGTGCTCGGCTGGGGCGTCGGCGGTATCGAAGCCGAAGCCGCGATGCTCGGCCAGCCGATCACCATGCTCATCCCGCAGGTGATCGGTGTGCGCCTGAGCGGAAGCCTGAACGCCGGCGCAACCGCCACGGACCTGGTGCTCACCCTCACCGAGATGCTGCGCAAGAAGGGCGTCGTGGAGAAGTTCGTCGAGTACTTCGGCGACGGCCTCGCGAGTTTGCCGCTCGCCGACCGCGCGACGATCGGCAACATGGCTCCCGAGTACGGGAGCACGTGCGGCATCTTCCCGATCGACGCCGAAACGATCCGCTATCTCGAGCTCACGGGACGTTCGGCGGAGCATATCCAGCTCGTCGAGAAATACGCGAAGGCACAGGGTCTGTGGCGTCTGCCGGGCGCATCGCCCCACTACAGCGACGTTCTCGAGCTCGACCTCGGCTCGGTCGAGCCGAGCCTCGCCGGCCCGCGCCGGCCCCAGGACCGCATCGCACTCAGCAACGCCCAGAGCGCCTACCGCTCGAGCCTCGCGCAGATGTCCGAGGAGCGTGCGCAGCGGACGACGAACAATGGCGCAGGCGCTGCGGGTGCCGCAGGCGCTGCGAGTGCCGGCAAAGCCTCCTTGAGCCTCGCCGGGGGGGCCCACGAGCTGGGCGATGGCGCGGTGCTGATCGCCGCCATCACGAGCTGCACGAACACTTCCAACCCTTCGGTGATGCTCGGCGCCGGCCTCCTCGCGCGCAACGCGCACCGGGCAGGCCTCAAGGCCAAGCCGTGGGTCAAAACGAGCCTGGCGCCGGGCTCGCGCGTCGTCACGGACTACTACCGGAGGGCTGGCCTGCTCGATGAGCTGGCCGCCGTCGGTTTCGATCTCGTCGGCTACGGCTGCACGACCTGCATAGCAGCCGGAACTGCAGTCCTGCTCGCAAACGGGACGAGCAGGCGGATCGAGCAGATGCCGAGCACGGGCGGGGCGCGAGTATTCGGGCCGACTGCCGAGCGCCGGCTGGGAATGGCGGTGCAATCGCAAAGGATGGTCCAGGGCGAGCGGGAATGTATTTCCCTGATCCTGCAAGACGGCCGATCTCTCACCTGCACACCTGACCACGAGATCCTGCTCGCAGACGGCCGATGGGTTCGAGCTGACCAGATAACACTCAGCGCGGATCGTGTCGTGATGGGCCTGGAAGCACCGCTCGATGAGCCGCGCTCCGATGAAGCCGGTTTCGAGCTTGCCGCCGGCGCGATGAGATTCGATCTGAGCAGCGACCACGAGCGGGCGCGTACCTCGGCGTTCGCGCGGCTCGTCGGGCATCTGATCAGCGACGGATCGATCAGTCGAGAGGGCCAAGGCAGAATGAACGTCGGCCAGGCGCTCGACCGTGAGTCCGTGCTGAACGACATCGAGCTGCTCACGGGCAAGCGTCCGGAGGGCAATCGTTACGACGAGCGGAAATGGAGCATCGTGCTCCCAAAGGAGCTGACCGAGGGCATCTCCGCGCTGGCAGGGGTGCGCATCGGACGGCGCATCGAGCAGCCGCCCACGCTTCCGAGGTTCATCGAGGATCCGCGGTGTCCAATCGCGGTAGTGCGGGAATTCCTGGGCGGGCTCTTCGGCGCCGACGGCCATGCGCCCGTTCTGAAACGCCAGGGTCCGAGCGAGGACCGCGGGATCATGGGAATGCCCGGCTATTCACAAAGCGCCAAACCCGAGCACGTCGAGCAGCTCAAACAGCTCATGCAGACGATCATGGATCTGCTCGTCCGCTGCGGCGTGAAGGCGCGTGGAGCATCGATCGTGTCGTATCCGGTGCGCCGTTCGGCGTCTAGCTATCCGGCCGCGCGCGACGGTATCGAGCGGATCGCGGTGCGATTGACGCTTCCGGAAGGACTCTCCTTCGCGGAGAAGGTCGGCTTCCGATATTGCGTGGACAAGTCGCTGCGGGCCACTGCTGCCGCGGTCTACTGGCGCACGATCGACAGCATCAACCGCCAGCGCCTCTGGATGGCCGACCGGCTGGAAGCGCTGCACAAGGTCCATTACAAGTTCAGCTTCCGCGAGACTCGTGCGATCGCAGCTACCGAGCTGACGGCGCTCGAGACGCCGGTCTTCCCTCATTACTCCCTCCTGGAAGGTCATGATCGGTTCGATCGCCTGCCGGCTGCGGAGGCGATGAGGTTCAAGCCGCTTCACCGCGACAGTTGTGGATTTCCCTCACCCGCCGAGCTCTTCGAGCAGATCGGAGCTCGGGGGTGGTTCGCACCGTTGCAGTCCCGCGAATCGCCGCAGCCCAAGCGATACGGCCTGGAGAAGGATTCCCTCACGCTGCCGACGTTCTCACTGCAAGTCATCGATCGGCGACCGGCCGGAAAGCGAGCCGTGTTTGATCTCGCCGTGAACGACCTGCACGCCTTCGTTGCCGGCACGGTCTGCGTCCACAACTGCATCGGTAATTCAGGCCCGCTGCGCCCGGAGATCTCCTCCGCCGTGAAGGCGGGCGATCTCATCGGCTGCGCGGTGCTCTCGGGCAACCGCAACTTCGAGGGGCGCATCCATCCCGAGGTGCGGATGAACTTCCTCGGCTCCCCCCCGCTCGTCGTCGCGTACGCGCTCGCCGGAACGATGGACATCGACCTCGCGAAGGAGCCTCTCGGCACCGGGCGGGACGGCAAGGCCGTTTATTTGAAGGATATCTGGCCGACGCCCCAGGAGCTCTCCGCGACTCTCGCTCGCTCGATCGATTCGCGGATGTTCAGCGAGAGCTACGCGACCGTGTTTGAAGGCGACCGCAACTGGCAGAACATTCAAATCCCGAAGGGAAATCTTTACCGCTGGGACGAGCGCTCGACCTACGTGAAGAATCCGCCCTACTTCGACGGCATGACGATGGCGCCGCCCGGCACGGACGACATCCGCGGCGCGCGGGCTCTCGCGCTGCTCGGAGATTCCGTGACGACCGATCACATCTCTCCGGCGGGCAGCATCGCGCGCTCGAGCCCGGCGGCGAAGTATCTCATCGAGCAGGGCGTCGAGCCCAAGGACTTCAATTCCTACGGTTCGCGCCGCGGCAATCACGAGGTGATGATGCGCGGCACGTTCGCCAACATCCGCCTGCGCAATCTGCTCGCCCCCGGCACCGAGGGCGGCGTCACGATCCACGTGCCGAGCGCACAGCAGATGTCCATCTACGATGCGGCGATGCGTTACAAGGCCGAGGGCACCCCACTCGTCGTGCTCGCGGGCCGTGAGTACGGAACCGGCTCCTCGCGCGATTGGGCTGCGAAGGGCACGATGCTGCTCGGTGTGAAGGCGGTGATCGCCGCGAGCTTCGAGCGCATCCACCGCTCCAATCTCATCGGCATGGGGGTTCTGCCGCTCGAATTCTCATCCGGCGAGAATGCGCAGAGCCTCGGGCTCACGGGCCGCGAAGTCTTCGATATCACCGGCTTCGCCGCGGCAGCCGGCTCGGGGACCGGGCAATCTCCAGGCCCGCGCACCGTACGCGTGAAAGCGACGGCCCCGGGCGGCAAGTCCATCGAGTTCGATGCGCGCGTTCGCATCGACACCCCGAAAGAGCAGGAGTACTTCCGGCACGGCGGCATCCTGCAGTACGTCCTGCGGCAGCTCGCGGCCGCTGGCCGCGCTGCCTGAGCCGCCCGGCTGCCCACTGAAGGCCACGGGCGGGCTCGCCAGCGTGACCGCGCCCGTCTCGCCCACCGCGCCGGCGCGCGCGCCAGGACTTGCCGTATTCGACCTCGACGGCACGATCAGCCGGCGCGGGACGCTCGCGCCGTACGTCATTCGGCTGCTTGCGCACCGGCCGTGGCGATGGCTGCGGGTCGTCCGGGTCGCACCCGCGCTCATCGCCTATGTGCTCGGCCGCCTCGATCGCGGCGTCCTCAAGGCGAAGCTCCTTCAGAGGACGCTGCGTGGTTACCGGCGCGCAGAGCTCGATGCCTGGACGGCGCGGTACGTCCCGGGGCTCATCGAGCGCGGATTGCGGGCCGATGCGCTCCGCACAATCGAGGCGCATCGGCGCCGCGGCGACCGCCTCGTGCTGCTCAGTGCAAGCCCGGATCTCTACGTGCCCGTCATCGGCGCGCAGCTCGGATTTGATGAGACGCTCTGCACCGGACTCAGCTGGCGCGGCGAGAGCCTCGACGGAGGCTTGGCAACCCCGAACCGCCGCGCAGAGGAGAAGGCGCGCTGCGTTCTCGAGCTGAAGCGGCGGCATCCTGGAGTCCCGCTCGCCGCCTATGGCAACGAGGCCGCCGACCTCGGGCATCTGGTACTCGCGGATCGACCGCTACTCGTCTGCGGCTCCCGATCGGCGCGCCGTCGGGCTGCGCGCGAGGGCGTCCCGACCGCCCGGTGGCATTGACCGCGCATCGGTCACGTGCCGCCGGTAGCGCCGCAAGTGCCCGTCCATGGGACGCGCTTCCGGCCCGATCGTCCTCACTGGGCGCTCGCCGCTACGCGGCTCGCCCGGTCCGCGTTATATTCGGCGATTGCGGCCGGGAACTTCTGCGCGCCGCCGGCTGCCCCATCGGATATGGGGGGCGCGTCCGGAGCGTGGCCGCGGGGTGCGCGCCCGCGACCGGTCGAACGACCGCACGGCTGCACAACCGCACGGCTGCACAGCCGCACGGCTGCACGAACGCTGACGGCTCTCGAGGTGTCCAATGAAAAGACAAGCGGGCGGCATCGCCCCGTCCGAAATCACGCCGCGTGAGGTGTTCCTGAACCGCCGTGCGCTCCTTGCCGGAGCGCTCGCCGGGGGTGCCACCGCCTTGCTGCCCGAGGCACACGCCGCGAACGGGTCGCCGCTGCCTAAGCTTCCCTGCACGCTCAACTCGAAATACTCCGTGGGCGAGCAGCCGACGAGCTACGAGGACGTGACGAGCTACAACAACTTCTACGAATTCGGCACCGACAAGGGCGACCCGAAAGAGAACGCGGGAACGTTGCGGCCCAAGCCCTGGAGCGTCGAGGTCACCGGCGAGGCGCAGAAGACCGGGACGTTTCACCTCGAGGATATCCTTCGCCCGCATCCGCTCGAGGAGCGGGTCTATCGATTTCGGTGCGTCGAGGCCTGGTCGATGGTGATTCCATGGGTGGGGTTTCCGCTCGCGGACCTCATCAAGCAGTTCTCTCCGACCTCGCGCGCAAAGTACGTCGAGTTCGTGACGCTGTATGACACGAGCCAGATGCCGGGCGAGCGCTATACGTCGATCCTGCCGTGGCCCTACGTCGAGGGGCTCAGGATGGACGAGGCGGTGAACCCGCTCACGCTCATGGTCGTCGGGCTCTACGGCTCCGTGCTGCCCAATCAGGACGGTGCCCCGCTGCGGCTCATCATTCCGTGGAAGTACGGGTTCAAGGGCATCAAGTCGATCGTGAAGATCAACTTCACGGAACGGCAGCCGCGCAACACCTGGGCCGTGGTCGCCCCGAACGAATACGGCTTCTACGCGAACGTGAATCCTCACGTCGATCATCCGCGCTGGAGCCAGGCAACCGAGCGGGTCATCGGCAAGGGGCTCTTCGCACGCCAGCCGACGCTGATGTTCAACGGCTACCAGAACGAGGTGGCATACCTGTACAAGGGTATGGACCTGCGGCGGTACTTTTGAGCGTCGAGCAGCGCTACCGCTACCTCTACAAGCCGGTCGTCTTCGCCGCGTGCCTCGTGCCCGCGGTGCTGCTTGGGCTCGGCACGGTCGGTGTGCTGCTGCAGTCCTCGGGGAGCGGCACGGCGGCCGCGAACACCCTCGCCTCGCTGCTCGGCCCCGATCCCGTCAACAAGCTGCTGCACTCCTGCGGCAAGACGGCGCTCAACCTGCTGCTGATCACGCTGCTCGTCACGCCGGTGCGTCAGCTCTCGGGCTTCACCCACCTCGTGCGGCTGCGGCGCATGCTCGGGTTGTTCGCATTCTTCTATGCGGCGCTGCACTTCACGGTGTACATCGTGCTCGACCGCGGGATGGACTGGCACAGCATCGTCACCGACATCACCAAGCGGCCGTACATCACGATCGGGTTCTCGGCGCTCTTGATGCTCATTCCGCTCGCGGTCACCTCGACGAACCGCATGATGCGCCGTCTCGGGCGGCGCTGGCAGAAGCTCCATCGGCTGATCTACGTGGCAGCGATCTTCGGCGTATGGCATTACTACTGGCAGGTCAAACGCGACGTCCGGCTGCCCGTTCTCTACGCCTTCATGCTCGCCTTGCTGCTCGGCTATCGCCTCGTCAAACAATGGCAGGCACGGCGCCGGCTCACATCGAAGTCCCGAGTTGGTCTGTCCCTACCCCCGTCAGAATCCGGCTGAAATAGGCTGACGCTCACCGAGAGGGCCGCCCACCGATGGGTCGGCCTTTTCGTTTTCAGCGATTAGGCGCCTCGCGCCGGTCCGTTGCGCATCAGGAACGCCAGCGCCTCGAGCTGCTCGTCGGTGAACTCACCGTTGAGATACGCCCGGTGCAACACGCCCTCGCGGATTTGATCGCGAACTTCTTCAACCAGCGAATCGGCGCGATCTTTCGTCATTGTGGAGACGTTAACACGCAGTAGCGAAAGAACGCTGGGCACAAGCTCCGCAGCCCTCTCGGGCTCTGGAGGTCTGCCGGCCTTCACGCGATTCGTGACAACCTGCAGCACAGCTCGCACTACGTCCTTCAGGTCGCCCCGATACTCAATCTTGCTCATATGGTTGCTGGCGCTCGCCGCACCGCACGATCGCGCCGCCTTCGGGCGGCGTTTTCGTGGAGCGGGAGTCGTCGCCGCCGATTATTAAAGGCTTGGTACAGATGGCGCCTGAATAAAGGGGCTTCCGTCGGGCTTCAACATCGGAAGTGTGATCCGCGGGATGCGAAGCCTTGCACATGCCGCATGCACCTCTTCTCGCATGTAGGGCCATGCGTGGAAATGCGCGTTTCTACTGAACGCCCCGATCGCGTCCTTATCCTCTAAAGCCTCTTTGGGACACCGATAATCAGCCGCGAGTGTAAATTTTAACACCGCGAGAATGCTGCCCTCGGCCGGCTCTTCCTTATCCAGCTCAACGCCAGGCCTCAAAAGCCGAATCTCTGCGCCAACGAAGTAACGCAGGATGTGGAAGCTGATCGCGCGCGACGGGTCTGTCCGCTCCTGAGCTATACATTCGTTCTCCACCCCCGAAGAGTGGCCAAATGTAAATTCCGGCATTGGCTGAAACGGGTTGAAGTCGCGCGCGACCCATACCTCAGATCTGAGTAGAAATACGTCTTCGATCTGATATATCGAAACAGCGCGCGCGCCAGGGCTGGCGTTCACGCTGCAATCCCCACCACCTTTTCATATTCATAATGCGGCTGGTTCGCAATGTTGTGCTCAAACTCGAGCACGGTAGTACGAGAAACGGCGTACCCGCATCGCGCATGTTCGGAGTGCCATTCGAGATCGCGCCATTTGGCATCTCGATCGACGATTTCGACGTTCAGCTTTCCGCCGACCGCGAGCGCGAGCTTAGTCATCGTCTGCAGAGTAAAGTTGACATCGCCGCGCATCACCTTCGTAACGTATGCGGGAGTCGTTTCCAGTCTTTCAGCCAGCATCACGCGAGACATGCTTTGTGCACGCATCCGGCGATCCAAGTCCAAAACGAAACGGCGCATCGCAGCCTGCGCCCAGTAGTCGACGCTTCCAAGCACACGCCTTATCAAGCGATCGTACTTACCCATCACAGCTCTCCGTATTTCAATCTGGGCGGACAAATTGCTCGAGCGCTACAACCTTAAGTCGCCCCGTTTCTTTGGCTTGCAAGTATTGAGCCCTGGCAGCTTCCGCAATTTCGATCTCTCTGCGATCGATCGAATTGCCCTTCTTATTTAGGCCGTGAGAGCAGACCAGAATGTGGCCCTTATCGAAAAACCAAAACACTCGAGGCGTTCCCCCACCCCTTGTGCTCCATCGGAATTCAAATATCCCATCGCATCCGCGCAACGGCCAAGAGAAATGAATCCGCGCCCAATCCGCTTGACTGGAATTCGGAACCAATTCTTTGAGGTCCGACATCACTTTTGCCCCACGCTTCTCATCCAGTTCGTCGACCAGATCGAGAAGCGGACAAGTGTTCTCATCGCTGCAAACCGCATAGACCGTCCATTGGCCCTTCCCGATGAGAACGAGCTGCATGTTAACCTAAAAGTTAAAGGCTTGTGTGTGGATCATCACACAGCCACGATCTCGTCGACGCTTGGGGCTCCACCGGGCACCAGAGTCCTTTCCGATTCAGCGAGTTATGTCGCCTCGAAGTAACTGCTCAATAAGCCGGGGCGTTTACGCGTTGCGCGCCCTGAACTGGATGGTGAAGGGCAGCGGCGCGATGGCGCCGGCGCCGGTCAGGCGGTCGTTGAGGTAGTCCCAGAAGGAGATGCCGA
>JBOHZR010000384.1:0-5699 GCA_050738595.1 Steroidobacteraceae bacterium
CCCATTGTTCCAGTTGGGTCCGCTCTCCCGCTGGCAATTTGATCGCCAAGCCCTCGTTCGGCATGAACGAGATCATAGCAATGCCCGGAAATACTGTAAAGCTATTTGAGGGACACTACACTAGCGCCGCATTCAACTTAGCCATCACCGCCCGGAGCCCGCCGGTACTGGGCGCCGTTGTACGCCGCGCGCACTTTGTCGCGCGGGCCATGCGCGAGCTGCCGCTCGATCCAGTCGGCGTTGAAGCCCTGTTCGGCGATCATCTGTCCATGGGCGTACCGCAGGACGCGCAGCCCGACCGTGAGCGTGTTCTCGCTGATCGGGCGGGAGGCGTCGCGGGTCTGCGGGAGGACGTACCCGTCGGGCCCCGTGAGCAGTTCGAGCTCGCGCAGGACCTGCACCGCTTGGGTTGAAAGCGGCACGATATGCTGCTCGCGTCTCGCCATGGTGGGTAACTCCCGCTCCGTTTTGCCCACTTTACGAGTGCCCCTGTAACTTACCCCAGAGCTGGGCAAAATGCCCATGGACGCAAGTAAAGCGCCATGGGCTGGAAATACGGGGTTTTTTCGAGAAATGCCGGCTCTTGGCGGAAGTCGCTGGCGCTCGGCGGAGGGTCTTCTGGAGGCTAGGGTCGGAATCGAACCGGCGTACACGGCTTTGCAGGCCGCTGCATGACCACTCTGCCACCTAGCCGGGCGGCCCACGATGCGTGCGGGACTTCCCGCCGCGCATGATAAAGCCGGCGGATTCTACAGCAACTCCCGACCGCTCGGGCGTTGCAGGAGCTTACGCACGCTGCCCCTTCCACGTCGCCCCGTCCGCGGCGACGCCCCCGGTCCGCGGCGATCCCACGACGATTCCTCCGAGATGCCTCGAATGAGCGGCTCCGCGAGGCGATCGGCGCGCGCCGCGCTCACGAGGGATGGAATGCAGCGTGCTACATAGCTGCCTAAGCGAGCATCAGCGATGCCGGCAGGCGCATCGGCACCGGGGCCGGGTCGGCGATGCTACCGACAAGGAATTCCGCAGTGATCGCGACAGACATCCTGAGCGAGACGAACGACGTTCGCAGTCTCGCCGCAGAATGGAGTTCACTCGTTGCCGACTCCTTCAGCGCCACCTTCTCGAGAGCGGAGTGGCACCTTGCGTGGCTTGATGCCTTTCCTCCGAAGCAAATCGCGGTCGTGACGGCTCGCGAGAGCGGCCGGCTCGTCGGCCTGCTGCCGATGTCGCTCGTCCGCACCGATGTGCGCGGACTCTTTCTACCGCTCGCCACCTCGCTCGCGCGCGGCGATTATCAGCCACTCATCCTCGCAGCGGGCGCCGCAAGGGAGGTGCTGCCTGCGCTGCTCGACGCTGCGATTCGCCATTTCGGCCGGCACGTCGTCTACTGGTTCCCAAACATTCCCTCGACCGACCCGGCGTTGCAATTCCTGCTCTCTCATTTGCAAAAGAGGCAAATGGCCTGTGCGACTTCGACGGGAGTCGCTTCCCGCATCCGGATCGGCGGCCGCAGCTACGCCGAAGTCGAGGCCGGGTGGTCGCCACGGCATCGCAAGGAGGTGCGGCACAAGAGACAGCGGCTCGAGGCGCTCGGCGCGCTGCGGCTGTGGCAGCCCGAGACGCTGGAAGAAGCGCGCACTGCAGTGCGCGACTTCTTCGAAGTGCATGACGACAAGTGGCTTGCGCAGGGCCAGCCGGCGCGATTCCACAATCCGGCGAATCGCCGCCATTTTCTCGCGATTCTGGAGCGATTCTGGGGCCGTGGACTGCTCTTTTCCGCGCTACAATGCGGCGAAAAGAAGATCTACTACTCGTTCAATCTCGTCTCGGACGGTTGGATCCTGCTCTACAGGCCGGCGTTGCGAGTCGAGTACCAGCGATACTCGCCCGGAACGGTCTTCCTCTCGCTCCTGCTCGAGCATGCTTGCAGCTCGGGAATGCAAGGCATCGACTTCCTGGTCGGCACAGAGAAATTCAAGCTTCGCTGGAGCAATGAGGCGCTGAAGGTCTTCGGCCTGCACGCCGCCGCGCACGCCTGGTCCCCGGCGTTTCAGTGGTTCGCACGCGGCAAGCCATACGTGCTCAAGCACGTCGAGCCCGCGATGGCTCGCGCGAAAGCCCGCTGGCAAAGGGCAGCCGCTCACCGCATTGTGGCCCAGGCTTCGCGGGCAGCCTGACGGAGTGGCCGGCTTTCGAGGATCGCGACATCATCGCGTGCCGCGATGGTTGCTTTCCGCAATCCCCTGTTTGAAGCGCAGCTCCGGCGGACCGCGGGTTCGAGCCATGCTCTCGCGTGGGCCGCCGTGGCTGGTGACGGTGATGCGGAGGCTCGGGCTTTGCATCGGCCGGAGGAGAAGATCCGCACGGCCGTGCGCACGCTCGTGGGCGACATCGAGCGCGTGTCGGCGGGTCAGATCATGATCCTGCCTTCGGGCCAGCATCGAGGACGTTGTTGCTGCGGTCCTTGTCGGGCAGGACGCGATCGGGATCGATCCTCACGGCCCGGACGGGCCGTGTGCTGTCGAGCGTGAGCTCGATGCGACCCTGCTGTATCCAGGTCTCCGCGGGCAGGCGAATTCGGCGGCGGCTACCGTCGTCGAAGTCGACTTCGAGGACGGCCGGCATCACAAGCGGATCGAGATTGGCGACGGTCACGATCGCGCCCTTGTTCCAACCTCCCTCGACGGGACGGATGCCCTCGACGGCAAGATCGAGCGTCCAGTTGTTGAGGTACCAGCCCCGCCAGAACCAGGACAGATCCTCGCCTCCAGCGCTGTCCATGGCGCGAAAGAAATCGGAAGGCGTCGGGTGGCGGTACGACCAGTCGCGAATGAACTTCCGGAATGCCCAGTCGAAGCGCTGCGGGCCGAGAATCTGCTCCCGCAGCAGCACGAGCCCCAGCGCCGATTTGAAATACGTGAGCGGGTGGCGGTAGCGCTCGCTCACTTGGTCGGCCCGAGTGAGCAGGATGGGCGCTTCGGGGTCCTCGAGTAGCGGCACGATCTCATCGGCCGGATTGCCGCCGCCTGGGGCATATTCCGAATCGCGCTTCGGTCCGTAGATCCCATGCTTGAAGTCCTCCGACTCGTAGACGTCGATGAAGGTGTTGAAGCCTTCGTCCATCCACTGATCGCGGCGCTCATCGAAGCCGACGACCATCGGAAACCACGTGTGCCCGATCTCGTGCGCCGTGATCGAGAACAGCGCCTTGCCGGCATCTTTGTAATCGTCGAAGACGATGGCGGGATACTCCATGCCGCCGACGGGTCCCGCGACGGCGACGGCGGTCGAATAGGGATAAGGAGCCCAGCGGCTCGAGAAATGCTCGGTCGCGTCCTTCAGGTACTCCGTTGCGCGGCCCCAGGCTCCCGCGCCCGCGCTCTCGACCGGATAGAACGACATCGCCAGGGCGCCCCTGCCGCCCGGCAGGTCAATCCGCGCAGCATCCCAGATGAACGCTCGCGAGGCGGCGAAGGAGACGTCCCGCGCCTCATCGAGCTGGAAATGCCACGTCAGAGTGCCCCTCTGTGTCGGGCGGCTGTGCGGGTCGCCGATCTCCGCCGCGCTGCGAATCACGACCGTCCCGTCGCTCGCGCGCGCTTCGCGCAGCCGCTTCAGCTCCAGGCTCGTGAGCACATCGCGCGGGTTCCGCAGCTCACCGGAGCCCGCCACCAACATGTCCCAGGGCACGGTCACGAAGTAGTCGAAATCGCCGTACTCCAGATAGAACTCGCTGCGGAGATACGGCAGCGTATCCCAGCCGCGCAGATCGTCGTACACCGCCATGCGGGGGTACCACTGAGCGATGTCGTATATCTCGCCGTTCCTTGTCCGCAGGTGACCTGTGCGGCCGCCGAACGCGCCGGGCACGGTGTAGTGATAGCGGATGCGGATGTTGAGCTTGCCGCCACGCGGTGCGAGCGGATGCGGGAGCCGGATCTGCAGACGTGTATCGGAGACGATGTAGTCGGCCGCAGCGAAGCGGCTTTGCCGCCCGATCTCGACCGACTCGAGCACATCACCGTCGGTGGAACCGCCGGCGAGCCGCCGGCTCCCGCCGCTGCGAACGTAGCGCGAGCGAGCGTCCCGGCGATAGGTATTCTGGTCCAGCTGGATCCAAAGGCTCGCGAGCAGCTGCGGGCTGTTGTTGGTGTAGGTGATGACCTCGTAGCCCGTCAATCGATTCGCTGCCGGGTCGAGCGTCGCGTGAATCACGTAGTCGGCACGGTTCTGCCAGTACTCCGGACCGGGCACACCGTTCGCCGCGCGATAGACGTTGACCGGATCGGGCAACCTCAACGGCGCAAAAGTCTGCCGCGGATCGTAGGAAGGCTCTCTGCGGTCAGTCTCGCGAGCATGAGCGTGCGCATCCCTGACGGCCCGCGTATCTCCGTCGGCGCCCGAACCCCCATCGGCGCGCACACCTGCAACCGTGCGCGTTGAGGGGACGACCTGCGCCTGCCGATTGCATCCGGATGCCGCAAGACAGGCAACCAACACGGCCACCGTCCCGATGTTTCCACCAGCCGACACGGCGTTACTGCTCATCCCCTTGCGCCCGAGCGATCGCTTCCACGGATCGGCGGCCGAGGGTCGCGACGGCGGCGGTTCGAGGCACAACGAGCCTCCCGGCCCCCCTATCCTGGCCATCTTTGCCAACTCGGGGGTCGCGAGGATGACGACGAGGAGATTGACCGTGGCTCGATACGAAGAGATTCGACGCCGGCTCGCCGAGGGCCGGGGCATCCGGGAGATCGCCCGGGCGCTCGGGCTACATCGCGGTCGATGCGGCGCTCTACTCCGCCCCGCACATCCACCGCGACAAGAGCTTGCAGGTGAAGCTCACCGAGAACCAGCTTACCGGCTGACCTGGACGCTGGTTCCACCAGCGCCAGGGCCAGAGATGCGGGCGCCTTCACCGTTGGAGACAACCTTCACCCAGAGCGAATCCTTGCCCTTGTAGTACGAGGTGGCGCCGGCCTTGCGCAGCGCATCCAGGCTGTCCTGCGGCGTACCCGAGGCTGCAGTGGCGAACCCGGGCAGGTCGAAGATCACCCACGAGCCTCTATTCAGTTCGGTGAGGCGCAGGGCCATGGATGGCCTTTCGGTGGTCACCTTGATCTCGGTGCCGGCGCGTATGTTGGTTTCCCCGGCCAGGGTGACCTCCTTGCCATTGCGGCTCAGAACGACTGGCGGCTGAGGAGGTCCCGCGGGACCGCGGGCTCGACCGAAGGGTGCGCCAGGGCCGCCACGACCTGCGGTTAGGCCAGGACCGGCGCCTGGGCCAGGACCAGCGCCGCGAGGACCGGGACCAGCGGCAGCGCCGGGACCGGCAGCTGCGCCACTGGCAGGACGTGCGCCAGGAGCGCCGCCGAAACCGGGGAAACCGCGCAAACCGCCGCCGCCGCCGGGGCCGCCAACCGCCAAGCGTCCGACATCACCCTTGCACACCGCGGCATTCCAGGTGGGCTTGATCTCACAGGCTTTGTCGATGGCGATTCCGTTATTTGCGTCATTGATGAGAACGTAGGAGTCGCGGACACCGGTGACCGAACCGTCGACGTCGTGGAACACCGCGGTCTTATAGGTCCCGTTGCCGTAATCGTCGTTGCTCCACTTGTGCTCCATCGACGGGAAATACACCGGCTTGGCGTTGATGAACTTGGCGTGCTGCACGGTGTTGTTCGTGCTCATGC
>JBOHZR010000385.1:0-9942 GCA_050738595.1 Steroidobacteraceae bacterium
ACGGTGGAGGAGATGATCGAGAAAATAGGCAGGGCGCGGGCCAAAATGGAGCAGCTCAAACCTGGATCGACCCTCCCGAGGGGCAAAAGACGTGAGCTGTAAAGTCATTTCAGGGACACTACACTAGATGAACGAAGCTCAAAGGAAGACAGGGTCGAGGTCAGCTCGGACTTCGCGAAGCGTCGTCCTTGCTGCGCGCGTCGTCGCTCAGGGGCGACAGATCGTCACCCGCGTCGGCGATCGCGCAGTGCGTCACCGTGCCGTCGCAGCATGCGCCGTATCTTAGGGCCGTGGAGGACGAGCCTGGATGAAGTGCCCGCATTGCAAAACGTCGGACCTCAAGCCGACGATGATCGACGAGTTCCTGCCGGCGATGGGCTGCGGCACGTGCCACGGCTGTCTCTTGTCCCTGCTGTACTACCGGCACTGGGCGGAGACGCAGAGATCGCCAACGACCGAGAGCGAGCAGCCAAGCGCTGCGGCGGTACTGGAGAGCACGGATACCACCGCTGCGATTACCTGCCCGAAATGTGCCCGAGTGATGGCGAAGTACAAACTGAGCGGCCGAATTTCCAATCGACTCGATGTGTGCTCCACATGCGATGAAGCATGGCTCGACGGTGGCGAGTGGGAACTGCTCGAAGCGCTCCACCTGAGCCACAAGATACCGAGCATCCTCACCGACGCCTGGCAGCGTCGCATCCGCCGCGAGCTCAGCGAGGAGACCCGGCGCGAAATCCTAACTCGAATGATCGGTGCGGACGGCACGGCGAAGGTCGAGGAGTTTCGGGCCTGGCTCGCGAAGAGCAAGCACCGTTCTCACGTCATGACCTATCTCTATCGAAGCTGATCGAGCTCAATCCTGCGCTCTCTCCAGCGTACCGGGCACTGCGCCAGCCACCGTTCCGGGCGCTGGCTCGTGCACGCGATCGAGCTCTGAAATCGACGCGCGCGCAGCGCTTCGCGACTTGCGCGGCGCCGTCTCGTGCAGGAACGCGCAGACGACGAGTCCCAGAAGCTGCCCGCCGAGCGCGAGATAGAGCGTGTATTGAATGCCGAAGTGCTGCGCAATGCCCCCGGCGATCGAGGGTGCGATGCCGCCGCCGAAGATTTCGCCGGTGCCGATGACGAGCCCTGCGACTGAGGCGATCAGCCCGGCGGGCGCGGCTTCCGCCGGAATGGGTCCCGCGAGGATCGCGAGCGCGCCGAAATTGAACATCGCCGCGATGGAGAGGAAGACGAACAGGAGGGGAGGGTTCGCTCCGGTTTGAATGAACAGCCACAGGAACACCGCGGCGATCACGAACGATGCGAGCGTGGCGGCTCGCCGTCCGGTGTAGTCCGACACCGTGAGCAAGCCGAGCTGCCCGATCGCCCCGCCGAATCCGATCGCGGAGGTGACGAAGCCCATCTGGGTGCTCGAGAGCTTCAAATGATCGACCAGATAGTTCGGCACCATCGTGGAGACCACGAAGATGCCGCACATCGCACAGAGTAGTCCCCCCATGGAGAGGGGCACGTTGCGATGTTTGAATATCGTCGCAAGCGGCGCCCGCTTGCGGATCGCGCCGCTCGGCGCCGCCCCGACAGTGGCCGGTTCGCGCACGACGAGCCACAGAAGCAGCGCCATGATCAGGCCGGGGATGCCGACGATCAGGAATACCTTCCGCCAGGTCGTCACGAGCAGGAGCTGTGTGGCGATGATCGGCCCGAATCCCAAGCCGAACAGTGCGATCGTGCACTGGAAGAAGCCGTTGTTCATCCCGCGGCGGTTCGGGTGTGAAGCTTCGACCGCGACGGCGACGCCGATCGAGGCGACCGGTCCCTCGGCGAGTCCCATGATCGCGCGGATGACGAGGAGGCTCACGAGGCCCGCGGCGATGCCGCTCAGCGCGGAGAGCATGGAAAACAGAACGACCGCCGGTACGAGCACACCGCGCCGGCCCACGCGGTCGGAGAGACCTCCGACGAGGATGGCCGCAGCGCCCCAGAAGATCGAGAGTATCCCGACGATGATCCCGAGGTCCTGGTAGTTGAGCTGCAGGTCCTTCATCATCGCCGGAAAGAGCGGCGGGAGGATGAACCGGTCGAGTCCGACCAGCCCGAAGGCGAGGCTCAGGGTGAGCATCGCCTTCCATTCGTAGGACGTATCCCAGCGCGTCTCGTTCGACATGGGTTCCCCCTGGGGCGGGTTGACTTCTCACCGCCTCTCTCGTTGTCCGCACTATAACCTTTTCCGGCGTTGCGGCGACATGTACGATGAGGCTGACCGCCCCGCTCGCGACGGGTTCGGCAGGTCATCGTAGCCGACGCGTGCGGAGTGCGGACTGCGCTGCAGGGACTTCACCTCACTCGACTGAACTTCATCGCGAGGTCATGGGACTGCGCCGCAGTCAGTCCCGTTATCTGGAACTGCCGCCCGAACGCGCCGCGGATCACGGCATGATTGATCACCCGCCCGTTGTACACCGCTGCCATTTGATGGCCGATATTCTTGCGCGTGGCACTGAGCATGGAGGCTGCGCCGCGTGGATCTAGGCGAACACTGACCGCCGTACCGTACTTGGTCATCTGCACGGCGACACGCGTGATTTCATCGCTTGTGGCGATGGCGTCGCGCTTGAGCAGGATGGGGGCGCCATCCTGCGCCTTGTAGAGCTCATCGCCCGAGGGCACCTCCCCGCTCCGTTGCGCCTGGACGGGACTATTCTGCTCGTCGACCAGATGGAACTCGAGGGTTGCGGGGCGCTGCGCTGCCGGCACGACGGCTCCTGCCCAGGGCGCCGCCGCCAGCACGACCATCACAAGCACCGCGCTCGTCAGTAGCGCTCGGCACCCTCGAGCCAGAGGCGGGCATAAGCCCTGCTCGCTCACCAGCCTTCTCAATCGCCGGCCGAGCGACGGGGAGTCTGCCATCGCGACGGTGGACGGAATGAATTCGGGCGCTGAGGCCATCTGTCTGAGGGTGGCGGCATAGGCCGCCCGGTCGCCGGCCACAGCGGCGGCAGCCTCGTCACTCGTCAGCTCGCTCAAGGCACGCAGACGCCAGTGCAACCAGTGCGCCAGCGGATCAAACCAGAATACGGCTCGATACAGCGCGGCCAACCAAAGACGGTAACAGTCCCGGTTAGCGACGTGAGCCTGCTCATGGGCCAGGACAGTGTCGAGAGTCGCGCTGTCCCAGCTCTCATATCCAAGGGGAAGAAGAATCGTCGAGGCAAAAGAAGCCGGGCTGCGGATTGCATCGCTGACGCGCACATCCATGTGTCTGACCTGAAGCGCAGGTGCAATGGATGCACGTCGACGCAGTCGCAGACCTATCCACAGTCCGGTCAGGAATCTCATCAACAGCAGCGCCGCGACTATCGCGTAGAGGAGCGCACATGCGAGCTCGAGGCGTGATCCCGATCCGCCGGGCGCTATGCCCATCAGTGCCCCGGTCGCTGCGACGGGGCTGGAGGGGACCAAACTGAGCGGAGCCATCCTGAGCGGTGGCGTGACGAGGCTGATTATCCACGAAAGCAGCGGCATCCCAAGTGTCGCTGCTGCGAGGAGGGTCCAGGTATTTTTCTCGACCGCAGGGTCGCGCACGCGGAGCGCCTGGAGCAGGACCCACACCACTGCGAGCAGGATCGCGCCGCGTACAGCGGCCTCGAGCAGGGCTGTAAACATCACTTCCTCCCAGGATCGCCCTTGTCGATCCGCTCGATGAGGCGCCGCAAATCGCGCCGGGTAAGGACCTTGGCTTCGACCATTCCCAACAACACTGCATCGACCGACCCGTTGCAGAACCAGTCCGCCACCCGCTGGACGGCTCGGGCTGCCAGATGCGCGGGTGGCTTCACGGCTCGATAGAGAAACGCGCGCTGCTCTACACGATGCGCCAGGTATCCTTTGTTCTCCAGGCGACCCAGTACCGTACGCACGGTCGACTCCTTGAGGGGCCGCCGCAGCGCCTGTCGCACTTGATCGGCACTCGCTTCACTCGAACGCCACACGGCCTGCAGCACCTCCCGCTCGAGCTCCCCTAAATTCGATCTCATTTGCGTGCCATCTGCCACATGTAGTAGTGCTACGTATTGTAGCATATGAGCGGCCGCTTGCAAGCAGGCCGCGTGGGTGATCTGCTAGGCGTATCGTCCGGCATCGGAGGGGAACCCAATCAACAGCGCAGTCTATGTGGCCTCGACCTGGGTGATACCGGCGCTGCTTGCGATCACGCTCCACGAAGCCGCGCACGGGTATGTGGCGAAGCTGCGTGGGGACGATACGGCGTGGCAGCTCGGGCGCGTCTCCTTCAATCCCCTGAAGCACGTGGACCCCGTCGGTACGGTCGCGCTGCCCGCACTGTTGCTGCTGATGCATGCCCCCTTTCTGTTCGGATACGCCAAGCCGGTACCCGTGAGGTTCGAGCGGCTGAGGAATCCTCGCCGCGACATGGTCTGCGTGGCCGCGGCGGGTCCTGCAATGAACTTCGTTCTCGCGATCCTCGCCGCGCTACTCGTGCACGGGGTTGCGCTCCTGCCCCGAGAGCTCGGGCGCTGGTTTTTCGCTAACCTCGTCAATGCGATCGAGCTCAACGTGATCCTCGCGCTGTTCAACCTGATCCCGATACCGCCGCTCGACGGCGGACGGGTCGCAATCGGGCTGCTGCCCGACCTTCTCGCGGCGCCGCTCGCGCGGCTCGGACGCTACGGCATGTCGATCGTGATCGGCCTGCTTTTCCTGCTGCCGATACTCGCCGCTCAGCTGGGATACCGCATGGACCTGTTCGCGCGACTGATCGAGCGACCCGTGGGCGCGGTCATCGGCGCGATCCTCGTGCTCACGGGAAATCGCTGAAGCAGCGGCGGTCGCCCGTTGTAGACTCGGCGCATGGGACACCTCTCGCGGACTGTCGCATTCCTCGGCGCGTTGTCGTGCTCGGTCCCGATCGCGGGTGAGGCAGCGCACTTCCCGCCGCCCGTCACGTTCACCGCCGAGCAGGACCAGCAGAACATGATGAGTCAGCTCGGCATCCGTGCGCTGCGCCCAGGGCCGAGCGGCGACGAGAACGCGCCGAATCACGCCAATTACGACGAGGCTCTCGCGAACCCGTACCCGCAGCTTCCCGATCCGCTCGTCCTCACGGACGGCCGCCGAGTCACGAGCGCGCGAATGTGGCGGAGAGAGCGTCGGCCGCAGATCGTCGCGGACTTCGAGCGCTACGTGTACGGGCGCATTCCGCCGCATGTACCGCCGGTGACGTGGCGCATCGCGGCGACCGAGCGGGATCGGGTCGGGGGCATCCCGGTCACGATCAACCGGCTCGTCGGCCACGTCGACAACTCTGCTTATCCGCTCATCGACGTGAATCTCTCGATGACGCTGGTGCTGCCCGCGGACGCTGGAAAGCCGGTTCCGGTATTGATGATGTTCGGCTCCACGAGTTTCCCGGCTCCGCCACAACCCACGCGCGCGGAGCTGCGGCGCATCAACGCGGCGCTCGAGAGGGCGCTCGTCGCGACCGATCCATCGCTCGCCGCTATCTTCCGGCACAACTTCTTCTATCAGCCGATCGCGCCGGTGCCCTTTGCACCGACGCAGCGCAATGCGGATGGCGACCCGCCGTCGACCGAGGAGTTGATTGCGGCCGGATGGGGATTCGCGCTGCTCGATCCGCAGTCCGCGCAAGCCGACAACGGCGCGGGGCTCACGCGCGGCATCATCGGGCTCGTCGATCAGGGTCAGCCGCGCAAGCCCGAGGACTGGGGCGCGCTGCGCGCCTGGGCCTGGGCCGCGAGCCGCGGTCTCGATTACCTCAGCACCGATCCCGCAGTCGATGGACGACACGTGGGCATCGAGGGCGTATCCCGATACGGAAAGGCGGCGCTCGTCACGATGGCGTTCGATCCGCGTTTCGCGATGGTGCTCGTCGGCTCATCGGGCAAGGGCGGCGCGACGCTCCTCAGACGCCATTTCGGCGAAGCGGTCGAGAGTCTGACGGGCGGTGAGTATTACTGGATGGCCGGCAACTTCATGAAGTACGGCGCATCCGCGGCGCGCTTCGGCAGCGGCAATCCGGGGCAGATCCCGGTCGATTCGCACGAGCTGATCGCGCTCACCGCGCCGCGGCTCACGTTCTTGAGCTACGGGGTCCCGGAGCGGGGCGATGCGCGATGGCTCGACCATCGGGGCAGCTTCATGGCGGCCGTCGCCGCGCAGCCGGTCTTTCGGCTGCTCGGCGCGAAAGGGATGGGCGTCTCGGATGACTATCTGCATGCCCAAATGCCACAGGTGAACCACGGCCTGCTCGACGGTCAGCTCGCGTGGCGTCAGGACGACGGCGGTCACACGGATGCGCCCAACATGAAGTACTTCATCCAGTGGGTGGACCGGTCCATCCACTACGCGAGCTCGCACGCTGATGGCGCGAGCTCGCACGCTCACTCGAGCTCGGATGCTGCGACAACCGCCGGTCCGTCCGAGCTGGCGTTCAGGGCGTGGCGAGCCGATGGTGTCTATGCGCCGGGGCAGCGGGCCGGTTGGACCGTGTCGAGTGCTCCAGGCGCAGACGTTCGGCAGGAACACTATTCCTATACGGTCATTCGAGACGAGAAGGCGGTCGTCAAGACGGGTGCATTCGATCTGTCGTCCGGCTCAGCGGAGATCGACTTGCCATCGGGCTCGCCCGCGTCGTTCCGTGTGATCGTCGATCGCATCGCAGCTGCCGCGCCCCCGCCGCTCAGCCCGGAGCAGACGCGGGCCGTCAATGAGGCGATCCGAGGGCTCCTCACCGAGACGGACCCCTCGTTGAGGAGCGTGCTCGAGAAGTATCCGGAATACCGGTTCGCACCGGCGGCCCATTTCGACTTCGCTCATCTCATGGAGCACCGGGTGGCGACGCTGCGCGCTCGCATCCGCGCAGCGGCTGGCGCTGGATTGCGGCAGCTCAATCGTCGAGACCCAGTCCCTTCAGGATCCTCGGCGCGTGTTTCTCCACGCGCGCCGCGCGAGTCGCCGACTGTTTCGCGCGGCCGAAATACAGCAAATAGCCTTTCTGCCTTCCGGGGGTGAGCGCGCGGAACGCTTCGGCCAGTCCGCAGTCATCGTCCAAGCGCCTTTGAAGAAGAGCAAAGCGCAATAGTCCTGGATGTCGACTGAGCCCCCGCACCTCGGCGGGAGCTTGTGGAATTCGCGGCGGCCTCGCATGATTCGCGTCGAAGCGTGAGCTCGCTCGGGAGACGTCCATGCGCTCGAGACCCCAGAGGAGACCTTTCGCCGTGCGCTGGCCCTGCGTGAGCCGGCGCGGGCTGATCGGTGTTGCCTCCGCCGCTTTGTTGCTCGCCCTAACCGGTTCCGGATTGCGCAGCGCCGATGCGCAGGCGCGGTCACCCCGTACGGAGACGATCGGCATCATCGGTGCCGGCAAGATGGGCGGCACGCTGGCGAAGCTCTGGGCAACGGCCGGCTACCAGATCATGATCTCCTCGGACCACCCCGCGAAGCTCGAGGGCCTTGCCCACTCGATCGGTCCGAGCGTGCGCGTTGGCACGCCCCGCGAGGCGGCGAGCTTCGGCAGCGTCGTGCTGATCTCCGTGCCGTACAAGGCGCTTCCGCCGCTCGGGCGCGAGCTCGCCCCGGAGCTCGCCGGGAAGATCGTGCTCGATACCGGCAACCCCTATCCCCAGCGCGACGGCGCGATGGCAGAGGCGGCGCGGCGCGAGGGGACGGGCGTCGCTTCGGCGAAGTATCTGCCCGGCGTCCGGCTGGTGCGCGCGTTCAACGCGATCAAGTGGACTGATCTTAGGAGCCAGGCGCATCGCGCGGGCGAGCTGGTGGGGATTCCGCTCGCGGGGAGCGATCGCGGCGCGCTCGCGGTCGCCGCGCGCCTGGTCCGCGATGCCGGGTTCGAGCCAGTGATCGTGGGGGACCTTTCGACGGCCCGGAAATTCGACGTCGATACGCCCGTCTACGTGAAACTGCTCACCGCTCGGCAGCTCCGGGAACAGCTCGGGCTCAAAGTCGGTCACTGAGTGGCACTGACGATCCGGAGGAAGGCTCGCGTGCAAGCCCGAAGACTCCTCTCGAAATCCGCTCCGCGGGGGTATCAACTGTCATTGCGCATTCGCCACCCCTCGATGGACCCTGCAGAGCTCTCGCGAGCGTTTGGGATCGAGGCGGAGCACTCGTTTCGCGCCGGCGACTCACGGCCCCGCCGCAGCGAAATTGCACCTGCGTCGGTGTACACGGACAGCTACTGGCTCGGGATACTCCCGCCGCAATCTCCCGCTATCAACGTGTCCTTCCCGGGCGACCGCCGATCCCAGCTCGCTCAGGAGCGTTTGACGGCTGAAACCCGGACGCTCAGCTGGGCGATCTCGTTGACGGCCACACGCTTTCTGCGCAAACACGCGGAGTTACTGCGACGCATCCGCTCCGAGGGCGGCGAAGTCAGTCTACTGGTGGCGATTTCCGCGGGGGCGGTCAGCAGCTTCATCGTGCTGCCAGAGGCCAGCCAGGCCTTCGGTGACTGGGGCGTCAGGATTGAATTCGAGCTCAGTGCTGGTGCTTGACTGCCGGCATGGTCGCCGTGATCTGCATTCTGCGGTGCTCGCGCAGGATGACGAGCCTGATCTTCTCGCCTCGGTCATAGGAGGAGAGGATCCGGATCGCCTGGGAGCCGCTCGCCGGCGTACGGTCGCCAATCGAGAGAATCACATCCCCGTCGTGGAGTTTCAGAATCCCGTGCGTCGGCGCGCGCACCACCAGCACGCCGTGATCCGTACCGAAGTAGCTGCCGAGGCCCGGCGTTATCGTGGCGAGCTTCATGCTTGCATTCGGGTTCGCGAGTGGCTCGCGGGCCGGCCGTGCCGCCAACAGTGAAAGTTCCGCCAGCTGGGCCGCGGTAGCCGTTGCAGTCCCCGCATTCGCCGCGGCGAGCCGCGCCTGGGCGCTTGTGCGCTCGGCGGCCAGCCGGCCCTCGAGCCTGGCCTGGTTGGCGTCGAGCTCTGCTTGAACCTTCGCCTGGGCCGCGGCGCGCTGCGCCTCGGCTCGAGCCTGCTCGATGGCGAGCTGCGACTGCAGCAAATACTGGGCGGTATCTGGCACGACCGGCACGGGTGCAGGCGGGCCCGCGGCGGCTGCCGGACGTGAAGCGGCCACGCCCAGGATCACGCCCAGGATCACGCCCGGGTTCACGTACGCCGCGAGAAGGGTGGGGGGCTTCAGGGTCACGTTCAATAGACACGCGAGCCGCGAAAAAGGTCATCCGACCATCATCGTCGAGGATCGCTCCCCGCGCGCTTGTCGCGCTCGATGAGGGCGTAGGCCGAGTGGTTGTGGATGGACTCGAAGTTCTCGGCCTCGACCACGTAGGCGGCCACGCGGTCGTCGCGGTTCAAACGCACGGCCACGTCGCGCACGAGGTCCTCGACGAATTTCGGGTTCTCGTAAGCGCGCTCGGTGACGTGCTTCTCGTCGGCGCGCTTCAACACTCCGTAGAGCTGGCTGGAAGCCTCCGACTCGGCGATCTCGATGATTTCCTCGATCCAGATATGCTCGAGCGCATTCACGCTGATCGTCACCTGCGAGCGCTGGTTGTGCGCGCCGTAGGCGGAGATCTCCTTCGAGCAGGGGCACAGGCTCGTCACGGGCACCGCGACGCGGATCCAGGTCTCGGTGCGGCCGTCGCGGCGCTCGCCGACGAGGGTCGCGCGGTAATCCATCATGCTCTCGACGCCCGAGACCGGGGCGCGCTTCATCACGAAGAACGGAAAGCTCATCTCGATGTGGCCTGCATCCGCCTCGAGCCGCTGGGTCATCTCCTCGAGCATCGCGCGACAGGTGTCGACGGAGATCTCCCGCTCGTGATCGTGCAGGATCTCGATGAAGCGCGACATGTGCGTGCCCTTGAAGTCGTGCGGTAGGTTCACGTACATGTTGAAGCTCGCGATCGTGTGC
>JBOHZR010000386.1:0-5888 GCA_050738595.1 Steroidobacteraceae bacterium
ACGATGTCGAATCCGTCCTCGCGCGGATAGCCGTTCGCCACGCCCCCCAGCGCGACGACGATCTGCCGCAGCGCGCGGTCGTTCATGTCGACGACGCGCCGCCAGGTGATTCGCCGCACGTCGAAGCCGAGCGCATTGCCGTGATGAATGTGATTATCGATGAGCGCGGCCAGGAGATTGTTCGCCGCGGCGATCGCGGCGAAGTCCCCCGTGAAGTGAAGATTGATATCCTCCATCGGCACGACCTGGGAGTAGCCGCCCCCGGCCGCCCCGCCCTTGACGCCGAACACCGGGCCGAGGGCAGGCTCGCGCAGGCAGATGATGGTCTTCTTGCCGAGGCGATTGAGCGCATCGCCGAGCCCGACCGTGGTCGTCGTCTTGCCCTCCCCTGCGGGCGTCGGGGAGATCGCGGTGACGAGGACGAGCTTGCCGTTCGGGCGCTCTCGCAGCGTCGCGATGTAGTCGAGGGAGATCTTCGCCTTGTAGCGCCCGTACGGCGAGAGGCGCTCCTCGGGGATACCGAGGCGCTCGCGCGCGACGTCCATGATGGGCCGCATCTTGGCCTGCTGGGCGATCTCGATGTTCGTCTGGGCCATGGGGCTTGCTTCCAACAGTTTCGCCACCGGTGGCGAGGAATGTAGCATGGCCGTCGCAAGGCCCCCATTGAAGTGCCGGATAGCAGATATTCGGAGATTAGATATGGCCCAGATAACCGGCGGAGAGCTCCTGGTGCGCACGCTCGCCGCAGCCGGCGTCGAGAGCGCCTTCGGGCTGCACGGCGCCCATCTCGAGACGATCTTCCAGGCTTGCGCGGCCCACCGGATCCCGATCGTCGACACGCGCCACGAGGCGGCGGCCGGCCACGCCGCGGAGGGCTATGCGCGCGCCGCACGGCGGCTCGGCGTCGCGCTCGTGACCGCAGGCCCTGGGTTCACCAACGCGATCACCTCGCTCGCGAATGCTTACCTCGACCGCACGCCCGTGCTGTACGTGAGCGGCTCCGCGGCGCTGCGCGACGCCGAGACGAATACGCTCCAGGCCGGAATCGACCAGGTCGCCGTCGCGCGACCGATCACGAAGTGGGCGCATGCGATCACGGTCACCCGGGAGATCCCGCGTCTCGCGGCCCACGCAATTCGGGTCGCGACATCCGCCCCGAGCGGACCGGTTCTGCTCGACATGCCGATGGACGTGCTCACGGCCACCGTGGAGGAGGAGTCCGTTCGCATTCCGCGCACCATCGAAGTCGAGACGCGCCCTGCCCCGGGCGAGGCGGCGATCGAGACCGCGCTCGACCTGCTCGAGGCCGCCGAGCGGCCCATCATCCTCGCCGGCGCAGGTGCGTGGCAGTGCGATTGCGGGGCGGAGCTCGCCGAGCTCGCCGAGCTCGCGGGCATCCCGGTGTTCTCGGATTTTCAAGCGCACGGCCTGCTGCCGAGCAGCCATCCGCTCTACGGAGGCACCTTCCACAAGCTCGCCGACCTCGCGAGCCCCGGCACGCGTCCCGACGTGGTGCTCGCACTCGGCGTGCGCTTCGGGCTCTTCACGCTCGGCGCGAGCGACCGGCTGGTACCCGCGTCGGCTCGCGTGATCCATGTCGAGATAGATCCACGCGAGATCGGCAAGCTGCGCGATGCCGCCGTCGCGATTGCAGCCGACAGCCGCGAGACGCTGCGCGCGCTCACCGCGAAGGCACGAGGCAGGCCCCTCACCGAGCGCTCGGCGTGGCTCGAGGTCGTGCGCACGGCTCGGGCCGCGCGCCGCGAACGGCTCCGCGAGACGCTCGGGGGCGCGGCACCGCGCATCCATCCCTACCAGGCGGTCACGGCGATCGTCGAGCACATGCCCGCCGAGACGATCGTGATCGGCGACGGCGCCGAAGCGTATCACTGGATGAACGAGGTGATCCGGCAGGATCGTCCGGGCAGCTACATCACGCACGGCTTCCTCGGGGCCGTGGGCTTCGGGCTGGGTCTTGCGATCGGCGCGCAGACCGCTCACCCGGCCCGGCCGGTGCTCTGCCTCGCAGGCGATGGAGCCGTGGGATTCACGATTGCGGAATTCGATACGCTCGCCCGGCACCAGCTGCCGATCGTGGTCGTCGTGATGAACAACCGCAGCTGGGCGGCCTCACAGCACTTCCAGGAGATGATCGGCAACCCGATCGCGGGCACGCGTCTCGCGGGCGCACGCTACGATGAGGTCGCTCGAGCGTTCGGCTGCGACGGGCGGCACGTGACGCGCATCGAGGAGCTCGGTCCTGCCATCCGCGAGGCCTTCGCGCGCGGCCGCCCCGCATGCCTCAACGTCGAGATCGATGTGGCTCCCATGCCGCCCGAGCTCGCCCTGCTCGCCTCACGCCATTCGTGAAACTCCCTCAGCGGCTCGCCGCATCGAGCGCCGCGAGCGCATCGGCGCCGAGCTCCAGAGGCACGCTGCCCGCGAGCTCCTGCATCTGCTCGACGCTCGTCGCGCTCGCGATCGGGGCCGTGACGCCGCGGGCGACCAGCCACGCGAGCGATAGTTGCGCCGGGGTGGCGTTGAGCTCGCGCGCGACCTCATCGAGCGCGCGCAGGATGCGCAATCCGCGCTCGTTCAGCATGTCCTTGACGCGATAGGCACGCGCCCGTCCGGCGAGCGCCGCCTCGGTGCGATACTTGCCCGTCAGGAATCCGCTCGCGAGCGAGAAGTAGCTCGCGACGCCGAGCTGCTCGCGGCGGCACAGGCTCGCGAGCTCTCCCTCGAAGCCCGAACGCTCGTAGAGGTTGTAGCAGGGCTGCAGGGTCTCGTAGCGCGGCAGGCCGCTCGCTGCGCTCACGGCAAGCGCGGCGCTCAGCCGCTCGGCCGTGAAGTTCGATGCGCCGATCGCCCGCACCTTGCCGGCGCGGATGAGATCGCCGTACGCGCCGAGGGTCTCCTCGAGCGGGGTGTCTGGATCGTCGCGGTGGGATTGATAGAGATCGATGTAGTCGGTCTCGAGGCGCCGGAGCGAGCGCTCCACCGCGCGCAGGATATAGGCGCGCGAAAGGCCCTGCTCTGCGGGCGCCATCTCCATGCCGACCTTGGTCGCGATGATCACCCGCGAGCGGTTGCGGCGGCTCTTCATCCACTTGCCGAGAATCGTCTCGGATTCCCCACCCTGATGTCCGGGAATCCAGCGCGAATACACGTCGGCCGTGTCGATGAGATTCAGACCTGCCGCGACGAAGGCATCGAGCACCTCGAACGATGTCGCCTCATCCGCGGTCCAGCCGAGGACGTTGCCGCCGAACGCGAGCGGCGCGACGGCGAGGCCCGACTTGCCGAGCTCTCTCATGATCACGGCATCTCTCCTTCGGCCCCTCCCGGCCAACCCGTGCAGTGTAAGCGTAACGACGAAGCGGTAGAATCGGCAGCTGTGCGGATGCGCAGCGTCCCTGCAGCCGGTGGAACGTCTAGATGTCTCGCACGGCTCGGCCCGCTCGCCGGCACACAACTTGCGGACCCGGCGTGTTCCCCCACAGGCGGCAAGGAGCTCTCCTTGGCTCTCGAGTCCTACCCCGCGGCCCCATCGGCCGTCCCTGCCCCTGAGGCTGTTCAGGGCGAGCTCCCATCGCTCGAGCGCGACGCGCTGCGCGATCGGGACCTCGCGCGTGCTGTGGAAACCACCCCGCGAGTCTCGACGCTCCTCGACTCCTACGGGAAGGTGCGCCGCGTGACCGAGGCGCTCTGTGCACCGCTCGCACCCGATGACTACACCGTGCAATCGATGCCCGATGCGAGCCCGACCAAGTGGCACCTGGCACACACCAGCTGGTTCTTCGAGGAGTTCGTGCTGCAGCATTTCGCGCCGGACCACCGCTGCTACGACGAGAGCTGGGGCTACCTGTTCAATTCCTACTACGAGGCCGTGGGTCCGCGGATCGCGCGCGCGGAGCGCGGACTGCTCTCGCGGCCGACGGTTGCGCAGACGTTCGCCTACCGCGCTTACGTCGACGAGCAGATGTCGCGCTTGCTCGAGCGGCGCGAGGAGTCCGAGGCACTCTGGCGCGTGGTGACGCTCGGATTGCATCATGAGCAGCAGCATCAGGAACTGCTGCTCACCGACATCAAACATGCCTTCGCCCGCAATCCGTTGCATCCGCCCTACGTGGCGCCGCGTGCGGCACCGCGCCGCGAGTCCCCGACGCTCGCCTTCCTCGAGCTCGAGGGCGGCCTCGTCGAGATCGGTCACGCGGGACGCGGCTTTTGCTTCGACAACGAGCTGCCGCAGCATCGCGCGTGGATCGCACCCTTCCGCATCGCGAACCGGCTCATCACGAACGAGGAGTTTTGCGGCTTCGTCGCGAGCGGCGGTTATTCCTCCCCGCAGCATTGGCTCTCCGAGGGCTGGGCCTGCCTCGAGCGCGAGCACTGGGAACGGCCGCTGTACTGGGGCGCGTCGCTCGACCACGAGTTCACGCTCGCGGGCGTGCAGGAGCTCGACCCTGATGCCCCCGTCTGCCACTTGAGCTACTACGAGGCCGACGCCTTCGCCCGCTGGGCGGGTGCGCGGCTGCCGAGTGAGTTCGAGTGGGAGCTCGCCGCGGCCGCGCTCCCGGTGCGCGGCAACTTCGTCGAGGAGGAGCATCTGCGGCCGCTCGCGCCGCCCGTGAGCCGCGCGCCCTTGCAGCAGATGTTCGGCGACGCATGGGAGTGGACGCGGTCCGCCTACGCGCCGTATCCGGGCTATGCGCCCCCCGAGGGGGCGCTCGGGGAGTACAACGGCAAGTTCATGGTGAGCCAGCTCGTTCTGAAGGGCGGCTCGTGCTTGTCGCCGCGCTCGCACATCCGCGCGACGTACCGGAACTTCTTTGCGCCCGGCGCGCGCTGGCAGATGAGCGGCCTCAGGCTCGCGATGGATGTTTGAGATGGCGGGGGCGGTCATGCATGCGCAGGCCTCACCGCGGGCGGCCGGCGCCGGGGACGGTGAGCTCACGCGGCAGGTGCTGCACGGACTTACCGAGCGCCCGAAGCGGCTCTCTCCGACCTACCTGTACGATGCCCGCGGGTCGGCGCTCTTCGAGCTGATCTGCCGCCAGCCCGAGTACTACCTCACTCGCACCGAGCTCGCAATCATGCAGCGCCACGGCTCGCAGATGGCGCTGCGCATCGGCTCTGGAGCGCTGCTCCTGGAGCTCGGAAGCGGCGCGAGCCTCAAGACGCGTATCCTGCTCGATCGGCTGCCGGACCTCGCCGCGTACGTCCCCGTCGACATCTCCCGCAGTTCCCTTGGCACAGCGGCGCGCGCGATCCGAGAGTCCTACCCGGGGCTCGAAGTGTTGCCGGTGGAGGCGGACTTCACGCGTCCGTTTGCGCTGCCCGCCGTGCGCGCCGAGGCGGCGCGCACGATCGTCTACTTTCCCGGCTCGACCATCGGCAACTTCGATGCCGCGCCGGCCGTCGAGCTGCTGGCGCTCGCGCGCGGCCTGGCCGGCCCGAACGGCGCGCTCATCATCGGCATCGACCTCGTGAAGGATCGCGAGCGGCTGCTCCGGGCATACGACGATGCGGCAGGCGTCACGGCGGCATTCAATCTCAATCTCCTCGCGCGCCTCGACCGCGAGCTCGGAGCAGACTTCGATCTGCGCGCCTTCCGGCACGCCGCCGTCTGGAATGCGGCCGAGAGCCGCATCGAGATGCATCTCGTGAGCCTGTTGCCGCAGCGGGTGCATCTGGCCGGGCAGAGCATCGACTTCGAGGTCGGCGAGCCGATCGTCACCGAACATTGCCACAAGTACACGCAGAAGTCCTTCGGGACGCTCGCGGCGCGGGCGGGCTGGAGGGTGCGCGCCGCGTGGTCGGACGAGCGCGGCTTCTTCAGCGTTCTGTATCTGGAGGCGCGCGGCCGAACGGTGCGGCCGCGGGGC
>JBOHZR010000387.1:0-22630 GCA_050738595.1 Steroidobacteraceae bacterium
GGCCAGCATCCGCGCGTTGTCGACATCTCGGCCGATTTTCGTTACCGCTCGGCGGAGGGCTACCAGGCCGTGTACCGGCACGCCCACGGCGCGCCGCGCCGGCTCGCGGAGTTCACCTGCGCGCTGCCGGAGCACCTCGAGAACCTGCCGACGCGACACGTCGCGCATCCGGGCTGCTTCGCGAGCGCGATCCTGCTCGCGAGCGTGCCGCTCCTCGCACTCGGGCTCGCGGCCCCGACGCTCTACATCTGCGGCATCACCGGCAGCACGGGCTCGGGCCGCAAGCCGGTCGACGGCACTCACCATCCGCTGCGTCACGGCGATGTCTACGCCTACAACGCGCTCGCGCATCGCCACGTGCCCGAGATCGCCGCCTGCGCGCGCGCCGCATCGGGCGTCGAGGCGCAGTTCAACTTCGTGCCCTCTTCCGGTCCGTTTGCCCGCGGGATCCACGTGACCGTCCAGGCGCCGCTCGCGCGGCCGCTCGAATCGCCGGACGCGCTCACCGCACTGCGTGAGTACTATGCGCGCGCACCGTTCGTGCAAGTCCTGCCCGAAGCGCCGCGCGTGAAGGACGTCGTCGCGAGCAACTACGCGCAGCTCTCGGCCAGGGCGAACGGCCGCACGGTCGCCGTGCTCTGCTGCCTCGACAATCTGACGAAGGGCGCGGCGGGCGGCGCCATCCAATGGTTGAATCGCATGTTCTCGCTCCCCGAGACGGCAGGGCTCGAGCAGCCCGCGCCCGGCTGGACCTGATCCCCGCCCGAGCCCCACCGACAGCACCTCGCCAAACACCCCACCGATGCCGCCAGGTGAACCCATGAGCTCGAGAGCCGCAGCGATCCCCTCTCCCACGCCCGCTCGCGATCCGCTCGCGCGCGTGTTCGCGCAGTATCCGCTCGAGGTCCTCTCCGCCGAGGGCGTCTGGCTCACGGGCGCGAAGGGCGAGCGCGTCCTCGATTTGTATGGCGGCCACGCCGTCGCGGCGCTCGGGTATGCACATCCGCGCTGGACGCGTGCGATTGCGGAGCAGGCGCACACCTGTCAATTCCAGACGAACGCCGTCGCGATGCAGATTCGTGCCCGGGCCGCGGCGCGCCTCGTGCGCTTCTCGGGGCTGCCGCTCGACACGGTCTTTCTCGTCTCGACCGGTGCCGAGGCGAACGAGAACGCGCTGAAGATGGCCTTCCGGCTCACGAAGCGCTCGCACGTGGCGGCGATCGAGCACGCCTTCCACGGCCGCACCGCGGCGGCAGGCGCTCTCACCTGGGGCGCGGCGAAGAAGTGGTACGGCTTCCCGCGCGCGCCGTTCGACGTGAGCTTCATTCCCCGGCGCGATGCGGCCGCGATCGCACAGCACGTGACGGGCGAGACGGCCGCCGTCATCGTCGAGCCCGTCCAGGGGCTCGGCGGCGCCTTCGACATGGGCCGGCCGTTTCTCGAGGCGCTGCGGCACCGTTGCGATGAGGTTGGCGCGCTGTTGATTTTCGACGAGGTGCAGTGCGGGATGGGCCGCACCGGACACCCCTTTGCGGCGAATCTTTACGGCGTGACGCCCGACATGATCACGACGGCCAAGGCGCTCGGCAACGGCTTCCCCTGCGCGGCGCTGCTCATGTCGGCGCGCGTCGCCGCGGCAGTGGAGCTCGATCTGCTCGGCACGACTTTCGGCGGCGGCCCGCTCGCCTGCGCGGCGATCGAGGCAGTGATCGAGGCCATCGAAGCGGAGGAGCTGCTCGCGCGCGTGCGGCGCGTATCCGCCTACATCCGCAGCACGTGCCTCACGGGCCCCGTCAGGGGCTTTCAGGGCGCGGGATTGCTGCTCGGGCTCATGACCACACGTCCGGCGAAGGCGATCCAGGCCGAGCTGCTCGCGCGCGGCATCCTGACCGGCACGAGCGCCGATCCGAACGTGCTCCGCATTCTCGCGCCCTTCATTCTCGAGGAGCCGCACGTCGATCTGCTCAAGGATGCGCTCGCCGGACTCGCAGCATGACTCTCACAGCATGACTCTCCGGCGGTTCGTCGATCTCGCGGACTTCGAGCGCGACGAGATTCTCGCGCTGCTCGAGCTCGCCCGCCGGCTCGAGCAGCGCCCGGAGCCGCACGCGCTCGCGGGCAAGGTGCTGGGACTGCTGTTCTTCAATCCCTCGCTGCGCACGCTGGCCTCATTCCAGGCAGGCATGGCGCGCCTCGGCGGCGCCTCGTTCGTCATCACGCCCGGCAAGGGCACCTACGAGATGGAGACGCGGCTCGGCACCGTGATGAGCGGGGCGGCCGCCGAGCACGTGCGCGAGGGCATTCCAGTCCTCTCTTCCTACTGCGATGCGGTCGGCATCCGCTCGTTCGGCGAGGGCAAGCGGCTCGAGGACGATCTCGCCGAGAAGAGCTTCAACGCGATGGCCGAGCTCATCGACAAGCCGCTCATCAATCTCGAGTCCGCGGCCAATCATCCCTGCCAGGCGCTCGCCGATTGGAAGACGATGGATGACTTCGGCACACCGCGCCGCGGCAGGTTCGTGCTCTCCTGGGCCTATCACCCGCGCGCACTGCCGCTCGCGGTGCCGTCGGCCGTGGTGCACATGGCGGCGATGCGCGGCATGGAGGTGGTGGTGCTGCGGCCGGAGGGCTGCGGCCTGCCGGCGCCGATTCTCGACAAGGCACGCCGCGCTGCCGCGGCCGCCGGCGGCTCCGTGCGGGAGACGAGCGAGCGCGAGGAAGCGCTCGACGGCGCACACGTCGTGTACGCAAAGGAGTGGGGCGCGACCGCCCCGTACGGAGATGCCGAGCACGATGCGCGCCTGCGCAAGGGGCTCACCGACTGGTGCGTGCGCGAGAGCTGGTTCGCGCGCGCGGCCCAGCAGTGCCGGCTGATGCACTGCTTGCCGGTGCGCCGCAACGTCGCCGTCGCCGACGAGGTGCTCGACGGGCCGCGCAGCGTCGTCGTCGCGCAAGCGCGCAACCGCCTCGCGGTGCAGATGGCTGTTCTCTATCGAATGCTGACGCCCACCGTAGGAGCTCGATAACCGTGCTGATGCACAAAACGGATCAGGCGCTCGCGATCGGCGCGTTGCGCAATGCAGCGCCCTATATCCGCCTCTACAAGGGGCGGACGTTCGTCGTGAAGGCAGGAGGCGGTGTTTTCGGGGACTTTGTCTCGACACGCACGCTCATCGAACAGATCGGCATCCTGCACTACTTCGGCGTACGCGTGGTGATGGTGCACGGCGGCGGCCCGCAGCTCACCGAGATCGCAGAATCGCTCGGGGTCACGACACGCATGGTGCAGGGCCGGCGCGTGACCGACGAGCGCGCGATCGAGGTCACCGCCATGGTCCTCAACGGGCTCATCAACACGCGCATCCTCGCGATCTGCCGCGAGCTCGCGATCGATGCGGTGGGCGTGAGCGGCGTCGACGCGGGGCTCGTCCGCGCGCACCGGCGGCCTCCCGTGCGCCTCGAGGGAATCGACGAGCTGGTGGATTTCGGCTTCGTCGGCGACATCGAGGGTATCGACGCCACGGTCATCCGCAAGCTCCTCGACAGCGGCCTCATGCCGGTGGTGAGTCCGCTCTCGGCGGATGCGAACGGCGTGCTGCTCAACATCAACGCGGACACCGTGGCGGCGGAGCTCGCCGCCGCGCTCGACGCCGAGAAGCTGATCCTGTGCACCGGTGAGCACGGCATCCTCGAGCGTCTCGATGACCCGGGCTCGCTCATCTCCTTCACCGACCTCGCCGGGCTCGAGCGGCTGCGGCGGGAGAAACGCATCGCCGACGGCATGCTCCCCAAGGCCAAGGCCATCGAGAGCGCCATTCGCGGGGGAGTCAAGCGCGTGCACGTCGTCTCGTACAAGGCGCCCGAGGGCATTCTCGGGGAGGTATTCACGAACGAGGGAACCGGAACGCTCATCGTCGAGGACGTGAACGCCCTCTCCCCCGCCGAGCAGCACGCGAGCGGCTGATGCGGTCATGAGGCGTCTCTGGGACAAGGGCGCACCGCTCGATGAGCGCGTGCTCCGCTTCACGGCGGAAGAGGACTTCGCGCTCGATGAGCGGCTCGTCCGTTTCGATGTCGAAGCTTCGATCGCACACGCGCAGATGCTGTGCGTGCGAGGGCTGCTCGCGCAGAGCGATTTCGATGCCATTCGCTCCGGGCTGCTCGCGCTCGCCGACGAGCACGCGCGCGGGCTGTGGCGCATCGAGCTCGCGGAGGAGGACGGCCAGACTGCCCTCGAGCGGCGCCTGACCGAGCGCATCGGGGCGGCCGGCGGCCGCCTTCATCTCGGCCGCTCGCGGAACGATCAGGTACTCGCCGCCATCCGGTTGTACCTGCGCGAGGAGATCGCGACGCTCGCGGCGCAAGCAGAGCGCATCGCTCAGGCGCTCGATGAGCTCGGCGAGCGTCAGGCCGGCATCACACTGCCGGGCTACACGCACATGCAGCAGGCGATGCCGAGCTCCGTTGCGCTCTGGGCCGGGGGCTTCGCGGCGGAGATCCGCGACGATGCACAGGGCTTGAGAGCGGTGCTGCGTCGCGTGAATCTGAGTCCCCTCGGTTCGGCCGCAGGCTACGGTACGCCGGGCCTGCCGCTCGATCGCGAGGCGACGGCGAGCGCGCTCGGGTTTGCAAGCGTGCAAGCGCCCGTCACGGCCGTGCAGCTCTCGCGCGGCAAAGCCGAAGCGCAATTGCTCTTCGAGCTCGCGCTTCTCATGCAGGACTTCGGACGTCTCGCATCCGATGTGCTGCTCTTCTATACACAGGAGTTCGGCTTTCTCGAGCTGCCCGAGGCCTTCACGACCGGCTCCTCGATCATGCCGCAGAAGCGCAATCCGGATGTCTTCGAGCTCGTGCGCGGACGGGCCGCCTCGGCGCACGCGTGCCTCGCCGAGGTGCTCGGCGTGTGCGCAAAGCTTCCCTCGGGCTACCATCGCGATTTGCAGCTCATCAAGGCGCCGCTCTTCCGGGGCATCGATCTCGCGGCCGCGACGCTCGAGATCCTTCCGCCCGCCATCGACGCCATGCACTTCCGGGCTGAGCGGATCACACTCGATCCGGCGATCCACGCCGCCGAGCAGGCGTACGCGCTCGTCGCGAGCGAGGGGATTTCCTTCCGCGAGGCGTACCAGCGCGTCGCGAAGGAGCTCAAACGATGAGCGGCGCGGCGGCGACTACGCAGGCGCTACGCGCCGGCTTGCGGTGCCTCGTGTTGCGCGGAGTGCTCGCCGCGGCCTGCACATTCCTTATTGCGGGGTGCGGCCAGAAGGGGCCGCTCTATCTGCCGCAGCGCACGGGTACCGTCGTCACACGGCCCGCGCCGGCCGCGGCATCGCCATCACGCGAGAGCGTGCACTCCTCGTCGACTTCCGCATCCAGCGCTTCCTCGAGCGCTTCCTCGAGCAGTGCTCCCTCCGACAGATGACTCGCCGGCCGCCGCGCGGCCGATCAGACCGCGCCGTCGCCGATGAGTCGATCTGAGGAGCCGGCCTTGCTGAATCCCGTGATGATTCGCTCGAGCTCCTCCGGGTCCACGGGCTTCGTCACATGGTGGTCGAATCCGGCTGCCGCCGCGCGCTGCTTATCGGCCGGTTGGCCCCATCCGGTGAGGGCGATGAGCAGTGCCCGCTTGCCCCAATCCTCATGGCGGATGCGTTCCGCGAGCTCGTAACCGCTCATCTCGGGCATGCCGATATCGAGGATGAATACCTCTGGATGCTCGCGGGCGGCGATCGCCAGAGCGTCCTTGCCCCGATGTGCGACCGACACGTGATGTCCAGTCATGCGCAGCAGGATCGCGAGCGTCCCGGCGGCGTCGCGATTGTCATCGACCACGAGGAGAGTGCGCCGCTCGGGGGGTCTCGCCTGAATCACGTACAGAGGCTCCTTGCGGGAATCCTCTGCGGCCAGGGCTGCGTCGGGCAAGCTCACCGTGAACGTGGTGCCCTCACCGGGCCCGGGACTCGCGACTCCCACCGACCCGCCATGCAGCTCGATCAAGCCCTTCACCAGCGCAAGGCCGATACCGAGGCCGCCCTCGGAGTGGTCGGCCGCCGGGTCGAGCTGCGTGAAAGGCTGGAAGAGCCTTGGGAATGCCTGCCGGCTCACGCCGATGCCCGTATCCTCCACCGATACCCGCAGCTCCTGCTGCTGCAGCGCCGCCGTGAGCACGATGCGGCCGCCCCGGTCCGTGTACTTCGCGGCGTTCGTGAGAAGATTCGAGAGCGCCTGCGAGAGCCGCAGCGGATCGGCGTGCAGGCGAACGGCCTCGGCCGGCAAGCGGATCTCGAGCACGTGTTCCTTGGCGTCGATCAGGGGCCGGACCACCTCGACCGCCGAGTTCACGACGGCCGCGAGCTCGACCGCCTGCTTGCGCAGCTCGAGACGCCCGCGGGTGATCCGGGAGACGTCGAGCAGATCATCGAGCATCAGCGCCATGCGCTGCACCTGCCGACCAATGATCTCGCGCGCCCAGCGGCGCTGATGCTCGTCCGCTCGGCCGGAATCGAGAATCTTCGTTGCTTGCCGGATCGGCGCGAGCGGATTGCGAAGCTCGTGCGCCAGGGTCGCGAGGAATTCATCCTTGCGCCGGTCGGCCTCGGCGAGCGCCTGGTTGCGCGCCTGGACTTCATCGAGCATACCGTTGAATGCATCGACGACGATCCCGATCTCGTCATCCGTCGTCCTCTCGGCGCGCAGCGAGTAGTCCCGATTCTCGATCACCTGCCGTGCGACGTTCGCCATCGCGGCAAGAGGCCCGGTGATCGCTTCCTGCAAGCGCCTGGACAGAACGAGCGCGAGCACCAGACTTCCGACCGTCACGATGAGGAATATTCCGAAATAGGTTTGCAACTGGCCGATCACGGAGTATCGCGCCCGCAAATAGACGGTGCCGAGCCACTCGCCGCGCTGTGTGACAGGCTGATAGACGTCCACGCGCTCGCCGGAGATGCGGGCGCTTCCACTCAGGGCGCCCAGGCGCGCAGGCGCGATCGTCGCGGCGGGCCGCTCCTCTGCCGGTGCGACCCACTGAGAGAAGAGCATGCCTTTCGCATCATAGAGCGCCGCCACGCGCAGCCCCGGACGCACGCGCAGAGCGGAGAGGTCCCGTACGGCGGCCTGTGGATCGTCGAAAGCCAGGGCTGGCGCGGTGGAGAGCGCCAGGATGTGCGCTTCGGTCGTCAGGTCCGTGGCCCACGAGCGCCGATACGCGGCGAGATCACTCGTGAGCATGGCGACACCGGCGATCAGGAGCGCCGCAAGCGTCGTGAGCATGACGATCCGCAGGAGCTTCCCGCGAACGGAGCGCGCTTGCCTGCTCGAGCGCACGGGCGGGTCCGAGGCTAGCCGAGACGCGCCGGGCAGCGTGGCCCGAACGGCGCGAACGGCGCGCACGATATGTCAGACCGGCGGTGGTCGCCCTCCACTCGCGCGGCGACGGACAGAAGTTCGGCGCTCACTTTGAGACCTGCGCGGTCTGCAGCCGCGAGTGAGACTTCGAACCGCAGGCGACGGTCGATGAGCAGGAAATTGACGGTGCTCCCGGAGTCGAGGCCGCTTGGCGTGTCCGTGACGACGAGAATGGGCTGCGCGGCGATCCGGTCGATCTGCCGGCGCAGCATGTCGATCGAGCCGTCGCCGACAAAGAGCATCTGCGCATCCCCGAGCGCGCGAATCGCCTCGATCCGCCTCACGCGCGCCGGCAGGCCGTTGATCATCCGACCCGCGACGATCCGTTCGAGTTCCTGCGCGATCGAATCGGCGCCGAGGACGGCGATCGTGAAGGTTCGGACGTCGCGCGCCGCCTGCGGCGGCCAGGTCACATAGGCGGCAAAGCGATAGAGAAAGGCCGCCTTGACGGCGTCCTCCGAGTAGACCTCCGCGCCCAGAGTGCAGCGCCCAATGAGAGCCAGACCGGCCGTGCGTGCGACGAGCATGAGCACGTCTCGGCGGCTCAGCACGGCATTGGCGGAGGGGCGACGCACGGCTCACAGCCCCCAGCGCACTTCGAGCATCCCGCTGCGCGGGATGGCCTCACCATCGGGCGATGGATATTCCAAGTGGCGTGCGTGCAGGAGATTCTCTCCCGAGAGCGCGAGTTCGAGATTCGTCCTCGCGCGCCAGGCGAGCCGGGCGCTCATCTCGTAGTAGCCCGGCAGCGCCGGGTCGGGCAGCGCATTGACGTAGCGCAGCGATGCATCGAATGTGATGCGCGGGCCGAGATCCATGGACGAGGTGAGAAAGCCCTGAGCGCTCGGATCATCGCCTGCCTGAGAGATATCGGCCACGGCGACGTACCCCGGCTTGAAACGCAGCTCCTCGTGCAAGGATCGGAAGCCCGGAGACAGCCGCCACCAATCGGTCACCTGCAAATCCGCCCAGACCTCCACACCGTAGGTGTCTCCTTCCATGTCGTTGCCCCAGTACAGCGGAAGCCCGAACGGAGCCGGTCCGACACCGGGTCCGACATTGATCGTCCGCAGATCGTCGTAATGGTTATAGAACACCGAGCCCGAGAGGGAGAGGATCGCAGCCGGCTGTCCGCGGTAGCCGATCTCGTACGCAGTCACCCGCTCCGGCTTGAAATCGCGATTGCCCGTGAGGAACAGAGTCGGGCCGACCGTCTCGGCGACATCCTCATCGAATGGAGTCGGCGCGCGGATCGCACGCGAAACGGCCGCCCAGATCTGCGTCTTGGCGGTCGCCATCCACGACAGGCGCGCATCCGGCTGAAACGCCCAACCCGAGAAAGGGTCGTCTTCGAACTTTATTCCGGCCGTCAGGCTCAACGCCGGAACGATGCTCCAGGTGTCCTGCGCAAAGAAGTTCCCGAGCGTGAGCGAGCGGGCGGTCGGCGCAAACAGCAGGCTCGTCGCCGCGCCCGGGGCCAGGCGCAGCCCGTAGAGGTTCAGGCGCTCTCCCGCGCCCCAGACGAGGCGATTCGCAACGCTGACAACCAGGGATTGCTGAAGCTCCAGATCGAACGTGTGCAGCACGAAGCCCGCACCGCCATTTGCCGTCCCACGCTGCGTATCGTCGAAATAGCCCTGCAGCTGCAGGTCCGAGCGGGGCGTGTGATGCTGCCACCGGCCGAGCAGGTTCGCCCCGGTGACCAGCAGGCCCGGCTGGCCGGGCTGATCCTCGATCGAGTGATAGGCATCTCCCTGGGCGGTCAGGCTGTCGTCCGCGAGGGAGGAATCGATGCGAAATCCCGCCTGCCCCTTCCACCACGGATCCTGAGCGCTTGCGCCGCCCGGCAGCTGCAGCGCATCGCGCCGAAACGCCAAGCCGTAGACCCGGTAGGCAGTCTCGTCGTTGATCTTGCCGCCGTAGCGGACATGGCCATCCTGCTCCTGATTGCCCGCACTCGTCGAGGCGAAGGTCCCCTGCGTGAGGTATGCCGGTCTCGTGATGATGTTGACGACGCCGTTCATCGCGTTGGCGCCCCAGAGCGTCGCGCCGGGACCACTGATGACCTCTATCCGGTCCACGTCCTGCAGCAGGACCGTCTGCGCATCCCAGTAGACTCCCGAGAAGAGCGGGTTGTAGACGCTGCGGCCGTCGATGAGCACGAGGAGTTTGTTGGAGAAATTCTGATCCGCTTGATTGCCGCCGAAGCCGCGCGCCGTGATCGCGTAGGTCGTCGCGGTGAGCTGCCTCACCTCGAGGTTCGGCGCGAGGCGCAACGCCTCCGGGATGCTCGTCGCCCCCGACCGGACGATCTCGTCATGGGTGATCACATAGACCGCGGCGGAAGCCCGGCTGAGCGGCTCGGCAGTCTTGGAGACGGAGGTGACTTCGACGTTCGTCAGGTCCTCGAGCGACATGTGAGCGAGCTGTGCCTCGGTCGAGCCCTGAGCGGCGCCAGCCAGTGCCACCGTCGTCCAGGCAGCGCTCGACACGAACGCAGCGAATGCTGCGCGCAGGCACCGCGCACGGGATCGCGAGGTCAGGCGCGGGCGCGCCGCCGATCGGTTCAACGACAGATCCTCTCCCGGACGCCAGTCCGACGGCCACGGCTGCAGGTCCCTGCGCTTGAGGCAATCGGCTCGCGCATCTTGGAATTCACCGGGGAATCGGGATGTGCCCTAACGCGATCCTCGCAACCCCCGGGGCAAAGCGCGACTCACGAGGCGGAGTGCGGTGGCGCATCCCCTCGTGCCGCAATGCGGAAGGATAGCGTCGGGGTGTTCGCCCGCGCAATGCGGGTCTGGGTCGAGGCCCCCTCAGGCCCTCAGCAGATCCCGGATCGGAGGCACCTGCGCGCTCTGCGGGAATACCGAGTCCGCGAGCGCCCGCGGGGAGACGCCGAGCTGCTCGTGCAGAAGGCCCTTGAGCACCGAGCGCAGGTCGAGCGTCGGCGCGAGGTCGCGTCCCTCGTAGAGCGCGCGCGCGGCAAGCCCCGGCCAGTCCGCGACGACGCGGCCGCCGCGAATCGCACCGCCGAGGAGCAACACCGCCGTCGCGGTCCCATGATCCGTGCCGCGCGTGCCGTTGACCGCGACGGTTCGGCCAAACTCCGTCACGAGGACGATCGCTGTCTCACGCCAGGCAGGGCCGAGGTCCTCCTTAAATCCACGCAGCGCCGCATCGAGGACGGCGAATCGCTGACCGAGCCCGCCGCGCGCTCCACCCTCGTTCGCGTGTGTATCCCAGCCGTTCGTGTCGAACACCGCGACGCGCGGCCCGTCCTCACGCCGCAGAAATCCTGCCGCGGCACGGATGATCTCGGTATAGCGCCCGGCGGGCTTCTCGCGGCCGGTACCCGCCATCGTTTGTGCAGCGAGCGCGTCGGCGAGACGCCGGGCAAGCAGCGGATCGTGCGCATAGAGGTCCTCGATGCGCGCCAGCGTGTCGTCGTCGAGCGGCGCGAGCCGCGAGGGAGCCCACGAGGCCACCTCCGCGGGTCCGCGCATCACGAGCGGCACGTTCAGGCCGAGCACGACGCCGAGCTCCCGGGGACCGCCGCCCGCTGCACTTCTCGCTGCACCCCGCGCGGAAGATCGCGCCGTGGATACCGGCAGCGCAGCCAGGGCTCGATTGAGCCACCCCGTCCGCAGGGCGTGCGGCTGCGCCGTGCCGTTCTCGAGCACGTCCTGTCCGTCGAAATGCGAGCGAGCGCGATAGGGACTCGCCACTGCGTGGAACACGGTGAGCTCGCCGGCGCCGTAGCATTCGTGAAGGAATGCGAACGACGGATGCAATGCAAACATGCCATCGAGCGCGAGCGCACCTCCCGCGGCTCCCGGGGCCGGAATCGCGATTTCCTCCCGCAGCCGCGCGTAGTCGGGATCGCCGCAGGGCGGAACCGCGGCAAGCCCATCCATCGCGCCCCTCAGAATGACGAGCACGAGGCGCGGATCAGCGACGGCGGCGTGCGCCGGAGCCGCAGCGCCGCCCGCCTGGCGCATCGGGCTGCGCATCCCGGCAAACGCGACGCGCGCCGTCAGCAGCGCGCCCGATCCGGCGAGTCCGACCGCGGCGAGCGAACCGCCCCTCAAGAAATCACGCCTATCGATCATCTGCGTAGGAACTCCGGCGAAGCGAGGAGGAGCGTGAGCGCTTGCGAGGCGCTCGCAGCGCGATGGACGGCCGCGCGCATTCGCGCACTCAGCGTGCCCCCGAGCAGCTGCGGCGCGAGGGCGCGCGCGTCGCGTCCGGACCCGAGCCGCTCGCCGAGCGCGTGCGACCACTCGACCCGCTGCAGCACGGCCGATGCGCCGTCCCAGTCCGATGCGCGATCGGGCCAGCCGGCAGGGGAGCCCGGGCAGTACGTGCGCTGGCCGAGCGCCTCGAAACCCGCTCGTGCGCCCTGCTCCCGCGGCGCGGGCAGCTGAAGTCCGCGATAGACGGAGACCACGTAGTCCGAGGGCGTCTTGAACTTGGCCAGCGGATGCGCCCACGGCTCAGTCGACGCGACGAGCGAGTGATAGACGGCGCGCAGATCGCCCTGACTCTCGAGAAAGACCTGCGCGACGCGTTCGACGGCCGCCGGAGGCGGATCGTCGGCCACGAAGTGGCGCACGAGCTTTCCGGCAATGTGCTTCGCGGTCGCCGGATTGCGCGTGAGATCGGTCAGGACAGCGATGCCCTGCTCGATGCCCGGCTGCTCGTAGCGCCTGCCGAGGATCACCTGCGGTCCCGGCTCGTGCAGTGCGCGCCGGAATTTGAATGTTCCCGGCTCACCGTCGAAGAGCCGGCCCGGAGCCCCACCGATCGACCAGCCCGAAATCACCTTCGCGAACCTCGTCACATCCGTCTGCGTATAGCCGCCGTCGACGCCGAGCGTGTGCAGCTCCAGAATCTCGCGCCCGAGATTCTCGTTGATTCCGGGCAGCACGCTGGCGCCGCGACGCTCGGCGCGGCGCGCGATCAGCGAGTCGGGGCCCGCGGAGTTCTGGTTGTCGAGATAGATGAGCATCGCCGGATGCTGCTCGACGGCGAGCGTGAGCTCGGTGAACGTGCCGAGCACGTGTGGGCGGATCGCTTCGCGCTCGAACGCGCCGGCGAGCCCGAGCACCGCGAGCTTGTCGACCGAGACGGCGAAGTGGTTCGTCCAGAAGTGCACGAGCCGCTCGAGGAACGGCCGCTCCGTCTCGATCGCCGCGCGCAGCCGCGCTGTCGTCTCGGCCAGATAGATCGGCCGGTAGAGCTGCGCAACCTTCTGCGCCGCGCCGAGCCGCACGGCCGCGGCATCGCTCGTGCGAGCCGCGCGCTGCAACGCGCGGCGCTCGCGCCGGATCCGCATTGCAGCGGCGAGGATCTCCGCGGAGCTTCTGAGCTGCGGTGCGTCGAGCCGCGGCGGCGCGCCCGCGAGTTGCCCGATCAACCATCCGCGCGGATCGGCTCCGATGGCGGGGAGATCACCCGGCCGGGCGCCGAGGCCGTAGCGGTTCGCCGCGACGGCAGCTGAGAGCGAGGCTCGCATGCAGCCCTATAGCGCGGAAGTGTGGGGCGCGTTGACAGGCAACAACGGCTGCTGCAGCGCACCAGAGCCGTTCGATATAATCCCTCCTCCTTTGTCCGGGGCACCTCGGCGCGCCGCCCTTCATGGCCACCACACTCGTCCTCATCGACGGCTCCTCATACCTGTACCGCGCCTTCCATGCGCTGCCTCCGCTCGCCAATTCGCGCGGGGAGCCGACCGGAGCGGTGTACGGGGTGGTGAACATGCTGCTCAAGTTTCTGAGAGAGCAGCGGCCCGATCGCATCGCCGTGGTTTTCGATGCGCCGGGGCGCACCTTTCGCGACGACCTGTTCGAGCAGTACAAGGCGCATCGCCCGCCGATGCCCGATGACCTGCGCGCCCAGATCGAGCCGCTCTACGCGATCGTCCGGGCGCTCGGTTTGCCGCTCGTCCGGCTCGAAGGCGTCGAGGCGGACGATGTGATCGGCACGCTCGCCTGCCGCGCCGCAGGCGTGGGCTGCCGCGTGATCATCTCGACGATCGACAAGGACATGGCCCAGCTCGTCGGCGAGGCGATCACCGTGGTCAACACGATGTCGAATACGACGCTCGATCGCGAGGGCGTCAAGGCCAAGTTCGACGTCTACCCGGAGCAGATCGTCGACTATCTCGCGCTCGTCGGGGACTCCGTGGACAACATTCCGGGCGTTGAGAAGGTGGGGCCGAAGACCGCGGCGAAATGGCTCACGCGGTATCGGACGCTCGATGCACTGGTGGCTCACGCGCGCGAGATCGAAGGCAAAGTCGGGGAGAACCTGCGCTCGAGCCTCTCCTCACTCGAGCTTTCGCGCAAGCTCGCGATGCTGCGCACCGATCTCGACCTGCCCCTCACGCTCGAGGAGCTGAAGCCCTCCGCGCCCGATGCAGCACGGCTTCGCGAGCTGTACGCGCGCTACGAATTTCGCGCGCTGCTGCGGCAGCTTGAAAGCACCGCGGGTTCTCCAGCACCGGGCGCGGGCCTGACCCTCGCCCCCACCGTCGAGCTTGCAGCGGGCGCGGATGGTGCTGCGCGGGCCACGGAACGCTATTACGAGACGATCTACGACTGGCCGGCCCTCGAGCGCTGGATCGAGCGGTTGCGCGGCGCGGAGCTGTTCGCGTTCGACACGGAGGCGACGAGCTTCGACTACATGCGCGCCGAAATCGTCGGAATCGCGTTCTGCATCGAGCCCGGCGCGGCGGCGTACATCCCGCTGCGGCACGATTATGCAGGCGCACCCGCGCAGCTCGATCGGGAGCGCGTCCTCGAGGCGCTCAAACCGGTCCTCGAGGCGCCCGAGCGCGGCAAGCTCGGCCATCTTCTGAAATTCGACGCGCACATCCTCGCGAATCACGGCATCCGCCTCGCCGGTTTGCGCTACGACTCGATGCTCGAGTCCTACGTGCTCAACAGCGTGGCGACGCGCCACGACATGGATTCGACGGCTGCGCGCTACCTGGGCGTGAGCACCATCAAATTCGAGGACGTGGCGGGGCGCGGTGCGAAACGGCTCGCATTCAACCAGGTGCCGGTGGAGCGCGCGGCCGAGTATTCGGCCGCAGATGCGGATGTGACGATGCGCCTGCACTGCGCGCTCTGGCCGCAGATCGAGGCGGCCCCGAAGCTTCGAGCCCTGTACGAGGAGCTCGAGCAGCCGCTCGTCGCAGTGCTCTATCGGATGGAGCGCCGCGGCGTGCTGATCGATCGCGGGCGGCTGCAGGCTCAGAGCGCGGAGATCACCGCGCGGCTCGGCGCGCTGCTCGTCGAGGCGCACCGTGAAGCGGGGTACGAATTCAACGTCGACTCCCCGAAGCAGCTGCAGCAGATCCTCTATGACAAGCTGCGACTGCCCGTGCTGCGCAAGACGCCGACCGGCCAGCCCTCGACGGCCGAGGATGTGCTCGAGGAGCTCGCCGGCACCTTCCCGCTGCCGCGAATCGTGCTCGACTACCGGTCTCTCGCGAAGCTCAAATCGACGTACACCGACCGTCTCCCCGAGCAGATCAACGAGCGCACGGGTCGCGTGCACACCTCGTATCACCAAGCGGTCGCGCAAACCGGCCGGTTGTCCTCCTCCGATCCCAATCTGCAGAACATCCCGATCCGCACGCCCGAGGGGCGCCGCATCCGCCAGGCGTTCATCGCCCCGCCCGGCTACCGGCTGCTTGCCGCGGACTACTCGCAGATCGAGCTCAGAATCATGGCGCATCTATCAGGCGATGAAGGACTGCTCCGGGCCTTCGCGGAGGATCGCGACGTGCATCGGGCGACGGCCTCGGAGCTCTTCGCGGTGCCGCTCGAGGCAGTGAGCGCCGAGCAGCGCCGGCTCGCAAAGACGATCAACTTCGGGTTGATCTACGGCATGTCCCCGTTCGGCCTCGCACGCCAGCTCGGGATCGACCGCGCCTCGGCGCAGCAGTACGTGGAGCGGTACTTTGCGCGCTATCCAGGCGTGCGCCGCTACATGGACGAGACGCGCAAACGGGCTCGGGAGAGCGGGCACGTCGAGACGGTCTACGGACGGCGGCTCTATCTCCCCGACATCCGCTCGAGCAACCGCTCGCTGCAGCAATATGCCGAGCGCAGCGCGATCAATGCGCCGATGCAGGGCACGGCGGCGGACATCATCAAGCGCGCGATGATCGCCGTCGATGCCTGGTGCGTGCGCGAGGATGCGCCGGTCCGCCTCATCATGCAGGTGCACGACGAGCTGGTGCTCGAGGTGGCTGCGGAGGCGGTCGAGCGCGTGACGGAGGTCGTTCGCGAACGCATGGTGAGCGCGGCCGAGCTCACCGTGCCGCTACGAATCGAGGTCGGGGTCGGCGCGAACTGGGACGAGGCGCACTGAGCCGGTGAGGTGAGCCGGAAGAGGCAGTTCCTGCAGCTTACTGCAGCGCAGCACGCGGCCGGGCGGCATGTGGCGCCGAAGCTACAGTCTCAGTGCCAACTAACTGATTCTATGGGATTTTATTTTGCGGACGTCCGCGGAACTTCCCTGGGGGCAGGGCGTCTAATCGGTTGAGTGCCTCCAGCACTCCCCGCTTCCCTCCCTGAGCGGGTCAGACCCGGTTCATGAGACCTGTGCCGGGTTAGTCTGCCCCGGTGGCCTCCCCTGAGGTCCCCGGGGTTTTTTTATGCGCCGCTTTCCCCTGCCGAGGCGACCCCGCCCACCGCGCCGCGACGCTCGAGCCATTCGAGCAGAACGCGCTGCGCAGAAGCCACTCCCGCCCCGGTGACCCCCGAGAACAGCTGGACGCTCGGACGCTCGGCGCGCGACTCGAGGGTCCCTTGCGCTTGCCTCAACGCGCGAGCGGCTTCGCTGCGGTTGAGCTTGTCGCACTTCGTGAGCAGCACGTGGACGGGTACCCGATCCGCCCAGTCGATGAGGGCGAGATCGAGCGCTGCCACTTCGCGCCGCGCATCGACGATGAGAAAGAGCCCATGCAGCGAGCACCGTTCTCGCAACCGCGCGAGCAGCGGCTCCCAGCCGAGGCGTTCGCGCTCGGAGACGCGCGCATACCCATAGCCGGGCAGATCCACGATGCGGCGGCCGGCACCGAGCTCGAAGTAATTGAGCAGTCGTGTGCGGCCCGGGGTCTTCGCGGTACGCGCGAGCGCGCGGCGCCCGAGAATCGCGTTGAGGGCGCTCGACTTGCCGGCGTTCGAGCGGCCTGCGAAGGCGACCTCCGCACCGTGGTCGGGCGGGAACTGCGCGAGCGATGCAACGCTCAGAGAAAATCGCGCGTGCGCGAATCCGGCCACCGCGGCACCCCCGGATAGGGAAAACCGTAGTGTACAATTCGCGGCCTTCGCGCCCGAGAGTCAGCTCGCCGCTCGAGCAGGCTCGAGCGGCGTCGGCATCTCGGCGCGCTTCGCGTTTCCGGACAGATAAGGACGACGCATCTTGAACGCACGCATCGGAGCGCGCGCCGCGCGGCGGCTCGCTCACGCCACGGCGGCCGCGATCGGCCTCGCTCTGACGGGCACGGTGGCCTGGTCCGCCGCGCCGACACTCACGCTCTATCCGTACGGCAATGGGACGGCTCAGGCAGGCGCTGCGAAGATCGCCACGTGCACGGCATGCCACGGCCCGAACGGCAACAGCACCAATCCGATGTGGCCCCGCCTCGCCGGACAGAATGCCGTCTACACGGACGAGCAGTTGCACCTGTTCAAGGCCGGCGTACGCACGAACCCGGTGATGATGCCGATGGCGACGATGCTCTCGGACAAGGACATCGACAACATCGCCGTCTACTACGAGAACCAGACGCCGGCGGGCGGCGAGGCGGACCCCTCGTACTGGAAGGCAGGCGAGCAGCTCTACAAGAACGGCGATCCCGCGCACGGCATCCCGGCGTGCATCGCATGCCACGGGCCCGTCGGCCGCGGCAATCTCGCCTCGGGCTATCCCGCATTGCGAGCGCAGCATGCCGAGTACGTGATCAAGCAGCTGCAGGACTTCGCGAGCGGTGCGCGCTACGCGGGCGCCGGTGCCAACAAGCTCCACAGTCGCAACGGCGAAATGATGGCCACCATCGCGAAGCTCCTGACACCTGAGGACGTCCGCAACGTGGCATCGTATGTGCAAGGTATGCGATGAAGACTCGCTCGATTCTGCTCGTCGCTCTGGTTGCCGCTGCAAGCACCTGCGCAGCGGCCGCGACGCCCGGCTCGCTGCCCGACGGACGCTGGAAGGCCGGCGTCAACTACGACGCCGTCGTTCCCGCCCAGCCGACCGTCGCGGCGCGCGGAAAGATCGAGGTGCTCGAGGTGTTCTGGCTCGGGTGCCCGCACTGCTACGCGCTCGAGCCCTACCTGCAGAAGTGGCGCAAGGACAAGCCGAGCTACGTCGACTTCGTGCGCGTGCCGGTGATGTGGGGGCCGGCGCACCGGCTGCACGCGAGGCTTTTCTATACTCTCGAGGCGCTGGACCGTGACGATCTGGTCGAGAAGGCGTTCGACACCATCCACCAGGGCAACAATCCGCTCCTCGGGACGAATGAGCAGGATACCTTCGCCAAACAGCTCGACTGGGCGAAATCCAACGGGATCGATCCGAAGGCCTTCACGGCGGCCTACAACTCATCGGGCGTGGGTGCGCAACTGCAGCACGCGCAAGAGATCACGGATCGCTACCACATCGAGGGCGTACCGTTCGTCGCCGTCGACGGCAAGTACGCAACCGATGCCGGCAAGGCGGGCGGAGACGCGCAGCTCATCCAGCTGATCGATGACCTCGTCGCGTTCGATCATCAGCAGCGCTCGCATCGCTCGTAGGCGTCCCGCCTCAGCTGGCGCCGCGCCTGCGCCCTAACGGGCCGCCGACGCGCCGAGCCTCGGTGAGCTTGTGATACGCTTTCAGGCTCGATCGCGACGCACGCGCCCGTAGCTCAGTTGGATAGAGTGGCAGCCTCCGAAGCTGCAGGTCGCTGGTTCGAATCCAGTCGGGCGCGCCAAGTCTCCCGTTGACTCTGAGGCTTAGGCGCCTCCGCACTCCCTTGCGAGCATCCGCCTCGTGCGCGCCGGGCGCGCGGGGTGTTTCGAGGCGGCGGGGCTAGCCGGTATACTGCGCCGCCCCAATCGGGGGGCGGGTCTGCATCGGGCCGATCGTGAGCAAGCAGGATACGCACTTCTTCAATGTCTTCAGTCTGGTCATCGGCCTGCTGGTCGCCGTGGCGATACTCCTGTTCGCGCTGGCGCGCATCGTCGCGGGAGCGACGCAGGAGAGACAGGTGTACGCCGAGCCGGTCTACGTCGCGAGCGTGACGGAGCGGCTGCAGCCCTTCGCACGCGAGGCAATCGCCGGGCAGGACAATGCCGCACTCGCGATCGCTCCGACCAAATCGGCCGGCCAGGCGGGCAGTGCGCTGCCCGTGCCGAAGAATGGCCGGCAAGCATTCCAGGACGTCTGCTCGACCTGCCACGGCATGGGCATCGCGGGTGCGCCCAAGGCGGGCGACGCCGCCGCGTGGGGCCCGCGCATCGCGGAAGGCAAGCCGACGCTTTACCAACACGCGCTGCACGGCTTCACCGGCAAGAAGGGCACGATGCCTGCCAAGGGCGGGCGTCTCGATATTCCCGACGCCGTCATCAAGCAAGCCGTCGACTACATGGTCGGCATGGTCAAGCACTGACCGATCGGCGCGGAAGACCGGACGGCGCGGCTCGCCACGGGCCGGACACCTCCCAGCCTCGAGCGGCGCTGTGACGCGTCTCCACTTTGCGACGCAGAGAACTTGACGCCGTAGCCCCTGTTGCCTACATTTCGCGCCATGAGCAAAGGGAGCGTGCGGCGCGAGGCTCCGGGCGGCAACACCGTCACGCTCGACGCGCATGCACTCGGCACGCTGCGCTACATCCGTGCCTCGATCGATGCGGCGCGTCTGCTCGCCGTGCCGGGCTCGGCCGGCGTGGCGATGGGCTCCGTCGGACTGCTCGCGGCCGTGCTCGCCGCGCAGCCCGCACTCACCGAACACTGGCTCGACATCTGGCTCGGCGCAGGCATCGCCGCGTTCCTGAGCGGCAGCGCGCTCATGATCCACCAGGCCATGCGCGCCGGCAGCGCGCTCTATCGCGGGCCGGCGCGGCGCTTCCTGCTGTGCCTCACCCCGCCGCTCGCGGCAGGGGCCGTCATCACGCTTGCGCTGTGGCGGCACGGCGCGCTCGACATGATCCCGGGAGTGTGGCTGCTGCTCTACGGCTGCGGGGTCGCTGCGGCGAGCACGCAAACCATCCGCCTCGTGGGTGTCATGGGGTTTGCATTCGCGGGGCTCGGCGTCTGCGCACTCGCATTGCCGCCCAACTTCGGAAATCTCTTCCTGGGCGCCGGGTTCGGCGGACTGCATCTCGCTTTCGGCATTCTGATCGGGTGGGCACGACGTGAGCGCTAGAGCCGGCGCGCGCAAGCGCCACGACACGGTATCGCATGGCACGCCGCGGGAGTCGCAGAAGTCCCGCCTGGGGCCCGTGCTCGCCTTCGATGCGGAGGACGCGGAGGTCGACCGCCTCATCTACGGCCGAGTGCGGCTCGGGATCATGAGCGCCCTCGCCGTGAACGAGCCGCTCACCTTCAATGATCTGAAATCCTTGTTCGATGTGACGGACGGGAACCTGAGCGCGCATGCGCGCAAGCTCGAGGACGCCGGCTACATCAGCTGCCGCAAGAGCTTCGAGCGACGGCGGCCGAGATCGGAGTACCGCCTGACCGGAGCCGGCCGCAAGGCTCTCAACCGCTATCTCGCGCACATCGAGGCGGTCATCGAGGCCATGCGCCGCGAGTGAGCCGACCCATGCATGTGGCCATCATCATTGACGGGAACGGTCGCTGGGCGGCGCAGCGCGGGCTGCCTCGCACGGCGGGTCACGCGCAGGGTGCGAGGGCAGTGCGCCGCGTGGTCGAGGCCGCTGCGCGCTCGGCTGTCTCGACGCTGACGCTGTACGCATTCTCCTCCGACAACTGGGGTCGTCCGGCCGGTGAAGTCGATGCGCTCCTCGAGCTCTTCAGGCGCTACTTGAGGAGCGAAACCCGCCGCTGCGCGACGAACCAGGTGCGCCTCAACGTGATCGGCCGCCGCGACCGGCTCGGTCCCGAGCTGGTGCGCGCGATCGAGGAGAGCGAGCGTCTGACCACCGAGGGCTCGCGGCTGCATCTGCGCATCGCGGTCGATTATTCGGCGCGGCACAGCATCGTCGAGGCGGCGCGCCGCGCACCCCCCGATACGGACGCGCCCGAGTCCGCCTTCCTCGCGAGCATGAACGAGGTGAACCATTCACTTCTGCCCACGCGCGAGGTCGATCTGCTCATCCGCACCGGAGGCGAGAAGCGGTTGAGCGACTTTCTGCTGTGGGAATGCGCGTACGCCGAGCTCTACTTCACGGACTGCCTCTGGCCCGACTTCGACGAGCAGGGCCTCGGGCACGCGTTGAGCGATTTCGGGCGCAGGCAGCGCCGCTTCGGCAAGGTCCCGCAGGCTGCCAATGCCGCCGATGCGGAGAGCGTCCCTTGCGTCGCGGGCGCGGCGCAAGCAGCATTCTAGGAACTTCGCCCGGGCCGGGGCCGGCGCGGGTCACAGACCGCGCCTGAGCTGAACGGCCTCTGCCGCGTGCGGCGGCTCGATCCACTCGCTCGCCTCGAGATCGGCGATCGTGCGCGCGACCCGCAGCACGCCGTGGAACGAGCGCGCGGTCAGCCTCAGCTGCTCGAACGCCTGCTCGAGCAGCGCCCGCGCGCCCGATGCGAGGCGGACCGAGCCGAGCTCGGCGGCCGTGAGATCCCGATTCAACTTTCCTGCGCGCTCGAGCTGGCGCGACCGCGCACACGCAACGTGCGCGGCCGCCGAAGCGGTGCTCTCGCCCTCGCGGGCGGCGGCGGGAGCGCCGAGCTCGCTCGCCGCAACGCGCGCCACCGAGACGTGTAGATCGATGCGGTCCAGGAGCGGACCGGAGACGCGCGCCCGATAGCGCTCGATCTGCCCCGCCGTGCACCGGCATTCGGCGGCCTCATCCCCGAGATAGCCGCACGCGCAGGGGTTCATCGCGGCAATGAGCTGAAAGGCGGCAGGGTAATGTGCATGAGCCTGCGCTCGCGAGACGGCAACGGCGCCCGACTCGAGAGGCTCTCGCAGCGCCTCGAGCACCCGCCGATCGAACTCGGGCAACTCATCGAGAAAGAGGATGCCGCGGTGAGCAAGGCTCACCTCACCGGGCTGTGCGTGGGGTCCGCCGCCGATGACCGCGTGCGCCGAGGCCGTGTGGTGCGGGGCGCGGAATGGCCGAACACCGAACCGGCGCGAGTCGAACCCTTCCGCGCTCGCCGAGGCGACCTTCGCGGCCTCGAGCGCTTCGGCCCGCGTGAGCGCAGGCAGCAGCCCGGGCAGGCGCTGGGCGAGCATGGTCTTGCCCGCGCCGGGCGGACCGCTCAAGAGCAGGCTGTGCGATCCGGCGGCCGCGACGATCAGCGCTCTCTTGCCCCGGTACTGGCCTCGCACATCCTGCAAATCCAGAGCGGACGGCGCGAGCCGAGCGACCGCGGTGGCCGCGCACGGCGGCAGCCGCTCTCCGCGCAATGCGGCGCAGGCCTCGAGCAGATGATCGACGGCGAGCATCGCCTCCTCATTGAGGGCGAAGCGCGCCTCACCGACGTTCGAGCGCGGGATGAGAATGTCGTGCCGCGCCTCGGAGGCCTGCGCCGCGGCGAGCAGCAGTCCCTTCACGGGCTTCACCGCGCCGCTCAGGCTCAGTTCGCCATAGAGCTCGCGGCGGCGCGCCGCATCCCGGCCGGTGCCCGGCTCGGGAGCGATCTGTCCCGATGCCTGCAGAATTCCGAGCGCGATCGCCAGATCGAAGCGCGCGCCTTCCTTCGGCAGATCGGCCGGCGCCAGGTTGACCGTGATTCGGCCAGACGGGAACTCGAAACCGCAGTTCTCGATCGCAGCGCGCACGCGCTGCTTGCTCTCGCGTACGGCGGCCGCGGGCAAACCGACGATGGCGAAGAACGGCAGACCGCTTCCGAGGTGGACCTCGACGTGGACGAGCGGCGCGTGCAGACCGATCTGCGCGCGGCACAACGTGGTCGCGACCTGCATGGCCCCGCCCCGGGGGAAGAGGACGATCAGCCGGGCGGCATTGGCGGGGGCGACCCGCCGGCTGGAGGTACCGTGGACGCGGCGGACCCCGTACCCGCC
>JBOHZR010000388.1:0-3485 GCA_050738595.1 Steroidobacteraceae bacterium
GGCTGGTCCAGGGCTCATCGAAAATCAGCTCCCCGCGCGCGCGGATGCGAACGCGCATGTCGCGCGCGGCCGTCGCGCGTGAGCTCTCCGTCACGCCAGCGCCGGTCGGCATCGCCGGCGCGCCGACTTCGTGTAAATACGCTCCCAGCCCGTGCCGCTCCATCACCTCTCGCAGCTGCGGCTCATGCTCATCGCGCACCTGTACGACCACACCCGGCTCCTCGCAGAACAGGAACGCGAGCGCCGCGGGGTCGAGAGCGATGCGCCCGTGCCGCAGATCGCGCGCGGCGCCGGGCAGTCGGCTCGCGCCTGCGGGCAGCTCCATCTCGATCCCGCAATGCCCCGCGAAGGCCATCTCGATGAGCGTCGCGAACACTCCGCCGTCGGAGCGGTCGTGGTACGCGAGCACGAGACCGGCCGATTTCAGCTCCGCGAGCGCGCGCGCGAATGCGACGAGCCGCTGCGGGTCGTCGAGATCCGCCGGCTCACCGTCCGACTCGTCGAACACCTGCGCCAGCGCCGAGGCTCCGAGCCGATTGCGTCCGGCGCCGAGGTCGATCAGCCACACCGAGGTCGCACCTCGGTCGGTGCGAAGGACCGGCGTCAGCGTGCTGCGCACGTCACGGACCGGAGCGAACGCGGAGACGATCAACGACACGGGCGCCAGGACCGTCTTCTCTTCGGCGCCTTCCTTCCACGCCGTCTTCATCGACAGCGAATCCTTTCCGACGGGAATCGCGATGCCGAGCGCGGGGCACAGCTCCTTCGCCACGGCCCTGACCGTCTCGTAGAGCGCGGCATCCTCCCCGGGCTCTCCGCAGGCCGCCATCCAGTTGGCCGACAACCGGATGTCGGAAAGCGACGCCACATCTGCGGCAAGTATGTTCGTGACGGCCTCGGCGATGGCCAAGCGGCCGGAGGCGGGGGCATCGAGCGCCGCAACGGGTGTGCGCTCGCCCATCGCCATCGCCTCCCCAGCGTGCCCGACGTGATCGGCAAGCGTCACGGCCACATCGCTCACCGGCACCTGCCAGGGTCCGGCCATCTGATCGCGCGAAACGAGCCCGCCGACCGTGCGGTCGCCGATCGTGATGAGAAAGGTCTTGTCGGCGACGGCCGGAAGCCGCAGCACGCGATAGACCGCCTCGCGGAGCTCGATGCGCTCCAGCGCGAGAGGCTGCCTGCGCGGCTCCGCGCGCACGCACTGGCGCACCATCCGCGGCGGCTTGCCGAGCAGCATGTCGAGCGGCATGTCGATGGGCCGGGATCGAAACAGCGGGTCCTCCACCACGAGCTCGCCGCTCTCGTCGAGCGTTCCGACCACAGCGAGCGGACAGCGCTCGCGCTCGGCGATCCGCTCGAGGCGCGGAAGGTCTGCTGCTGCAATCGTGAGAACGTAGCGCTCCTGCGCCTCGTTGCACCACAGCTCGAGCGGGGAGAGTCCCGGCTCTGCGGTCGGGATCGCGCGCAGATCGAGCCGCGCGCCCCGGCCTCCGGGAGCGACTGCTTCCGGTACGGCATTCGCGAGGCCGCCGGCGCCCACGTCGTGGATCAATAGAATGGGATTGTGCTCCCCGAGTGCCGAGCAGGCATCGATCACCTCCTGCGCACGCCGCTGCATCTCCGCGTTGCCGCGCTGCACGGAGGCGAAGTCGAGGTCGGCACGGCTCGCGCCGCTCGTCATCGAGGAGGCGGCGCCGCCGCCGAGCCCGATCAGCATCGCGGGACCGCCGAGCACGACGAGCTTTGCGCCGGCCGGGGCGAGCGCCTTCTAGATGTGGGGCCGGCGAATGCTGCCAAGACCGCCGGCGATCATGATCGGCTTGTGATATCCGCGGATGCAGCGTGAGCCCTCTGCGCGTCCGGCGGTCTGCGGCTCCTCGTCCGCGCGTATTGCGCTCTCGAACGTCCGGAAATACCCGCACACGTTCGGCCGTCCGAATTCATTATTGAAAGATGCCGCGCCGATCGGTCCCTCGAGCATGATCTCGAGCGCCGAGGCGATGCGCTCCGGGCGGCCGTGGGGCTGCTCCCAGGGCTGCACGAAGCCCGGGATCTGGAGATTCGAGACGCTGAAGCCCGTGAGCCCGGCTTTCGGCTTGCCGCCGCGTCCGGTTGCACCTTCATCGCGGATCTCCCCGCCCGAGCCGGTCGCGGCTCCCGCGAAAGGTGAGATCGCCGTCGGATGATTGTGAGTCTCGACCTTCATCAGGATATCGGTCGGCTCGCGTGCGCGCTGATAAGCGCCGGTCCGCGGATCGGGAAAGAAGCGTGTGCTGGTTGTCCCCTCGATGACCGCCGCGTTGTCGCGATAGGCCGAGCGCACACCTCGCGGATTGCGGGCGTGCGTGTACCGGATCATCTCAAAGAGCGACTCCGCCTGCTCGCGGCCATCGATGATCCAGCGCGCATTGAAAATCTTGTGGCGGCAGTGCTCCGAGTTTGCCTGCGCGAACATCATGAGCTCCGCGTCCGTCGGGTCGCGGCCGAGCCGCTGAAAGCCCTCGAGCAGATAGTCGATCTCGCCGGATGAGAGCGCGAGACCGAGCTCGACATTCGCGGCCTCGAGTGCCGCTCGGCCACCGCGCGGGGCGAGGGCCACGGTGCGCATCGGCCGCGGCTGCTCGTGCTCGAACAGCACGGCCGCACCGGCCGGATCGAGGAGCACGCTCTCGGTCATCCGATCGAAGAGCGGCGCGGCGAGCGCGAGGAGCTCGGACTCACCGAAGGCGCGCCCGGCCGAGCGCACGCGGTACGCCACACCGCGCTCGATGCGGCCGACTGCATCGAGCCCGCATACGTGCGCGATGTCGGTCGCCTTGCTCGACCAGGGCGAGACGGTGCCCGGACGCGGCACGATGAGCAACAGCTCGCCGCCCGCGCCACCCGTGCCGCCCGCACCCGGACCTGCCTCGCGCGCCGGCTCTCGAGGGCCATACTCGAGCAGCTGAGCGAGTACTTCTGGCTCGCGGTCCGTCAGCTCGCGCGCAACATCGACGAAATGGACGAAACGCGCCGCGAGTGACTCGACGCGCGGATCGAGCAGCTTGAGCCGGGAGAGGAGCTTCGCGACGCGGAAGTCTGAAAGAGCGGGTGCGCCGGGCAGCGACAGCATCAGCTTACTTCTTGCCGGGCGGCTCGCCCTGTGGTGCGGAATAGACGGGCAGGGGGAACTGAGCGACGTTACCCCCGCCCTCGAGCGCGCTGATCTTGCTGACACCCTGTTTTCTCACCTCATCGATGCGCAGCACGGAATGCAGCGGCAGGAAGCTGCGCTTGACCCCGGCGAATTCCGTCTTGATGCGCTCCTCGGCGGGGTCGAGCACGACGGTCGAGCGCTCGCCGAAAACCAGCTCCTCCACCTCGATGAAACCGAAAAGGCTCCCATGGCTCACCTTGCGCGCGTAGACCTCGTAAACCTTGCCCTGGTTCACAAAGAGCACCTTGAAAATGTGACTCGCTGCCATGGGTTTCCTGCGGCGCGT
>JBOHZR010000389.1:0-10054 GCA_050738595.1 Steroidobacteraceae bacterium
CGATGATGTCGCCCGCCTTGAGCGTGGAGATATCTAGGCGGCCCGGCCCCTCGCTCTGGCGCGAGGCCTGGGCGAGCGCGCCGTCGGAGATGAGGAGCGTGCGGGTGGGTGTGGCGGGCTGCCCGGCCTTGCCTGCGAGCGTCGCGGAGGTGGCTGCCGCAGCACCGGCGCTGCTCGAGTGCGCAGCAGCCACGACCGGCGGAGCGCCCGAGGCCGGCAGCGGGGTCAGGCCGCCGGTCGTGCGGCCGTCGAGCTCGGCCATGGCGGTGGCCGCCATGCGCGCGATCGTCTGATCGGGCGAAGCGATTTGAGACTGCAGCTGCGCGCGGACCTCGGCGGCGTGCGGGTCATCCGTCAGTTTCGCGAGGGCCTGGATCGCCTCGATGCGGACCTCGCGTTCGGGGCGCGCGAGCAGGGGCAGCAGATCGCCGACGAGCTTGGCGTCGCCGATGCGCCCGAGCGCGCGCACCACGATCGGCAGCGCCTTGGAATTGCCGGCGCGGAGCATCTCCGTGAGGCGCGGCAGTGCGCGCTTGCTGCCGATCTCCGCAAGCGCATCGACCGCCCGCTCGCTCACCCACCAGTCCGAATCGCGCGTCGCCTGGATGAGATGATCGACGGCGCGCTCGTCCTTCGTCTGGTTGAGGATCTCGATCGCAGCGCGCCGGATGTCCTCGTCCCGGTCGCGCACGAGGGCGAGCACCGCCTCGATGACCTTCGGACCGCCGATCTTGCCGAGCGCATCCGCAGCGCGGCTGCGGACCCACCAGTCGCTGTCCTTGAGCGCCTCGAGGAGGTACTTGACCGACTTCGCGTCGCCCACCTCGTTCAGCACCTCGACCGCGGCGCGCCGGGCGTACTCGTTCTCGTCCTTCAGGACATCGATCAGATGGCGCACCGTGTCAGGGTGGTTGGCCTTGACCACGACGTCGATCGCCTTGTTCTGTACGTCGAGCTCGGGGTCCCTCAGCAGCGCACATACACGCTCGACGTCGATCGGGCCGTCCATCCTCTGCAGGGCTGCGAGCGTGGCGCTGCGGATCAGCTTGTTCGGGTCCTTGAGCTGCCCCTGCAGGGCAGTCTGCACCTCGGGAGTCGCGAAGCGGCCGAGGAGGTTGATGATGTGTACCCGGGCGATCGGGTCCTTGCCCTGCAGCCGCCCGAGCAGCTCCGGGAGCGCCTGCGCATCGGCGATTTCGCCGATGATGCGAAAGAGGGCAGCCTTCTCGTTGGGCTCCTGCGCATACGCCGCAGTGAGGAGCTCCCGGACGCCGAGGCGCTGCTTGTGCGCGGCGATGATCTCGAGCAGAGCGGATTTCGAGATGCCCTGCATGGCGAGCGCTTCGAGCAGCAGATGCGGCGGATAGGCGCGGCTCGAGGTGAGCGCCCAGGAAATGCCCGCGATGACCCGCGGACTGCCCTCGACGAGCCCCTGCAGCATCTGCGGCAGGCTCTTCACGCTCACGAGCGCCGACAGCGCATCGATGAAAATGACCGTCGCGTTCTTGTCGGCTTCGGGAAGCGCCGCGAGGATCGACTCGATGGCGCCCGCGCCGAGCTCCTTGAGTTTGGAGGCGGCACGCAGCGCAGCGGGGTCCGTGGGTGAAGAGGCGGACCGCACCTCCGTGATCAGCCGCTCCGCGCGCAGGTTAGTGAAAAAGCTCATTCAGCCCATTAGAGTCCGGCCATGATCGTGCACGCGACGCAGCGGACGCGGCACTCGCGCGATCCCGAGCGCGACCCCCCCGCCGGCGCACTCGCGGCCCCGCCGGCGGTTAGGTATGAATTATGCCACAGGGGCGCGGAGGACTTCAGTTGCGGGTTCCAACCGGGGAGCATGCAGCCGCTCGCCGAGCGGTTTAGAATTTGCCTTTTCCCCGCCCCGCGCGATCTGCCTCATGTCACAGTCCGCCGAACCGGTTGCCCTCGAGGCTGCCCTCGAGAGCTACCTCGATCCTTACCTGCAGGAAACCCTCGGGGCCGCCGGGGCGCTCGAAGCGCTCGATACCGCGGGCGGCCGCTACGTTGCGCGCCTGCGCTTCGGGTTTCCGGTCGGCGGCTATCGGCAGGAGATCGAGCCGGCTCTGCGGGAGCATCTGCGCGAGCAGGGTCTCACGAGCGAGCTCGATGTGCAGGTCGAGTCGAGGATCGAGGCCCATGCCGTTCAGCGCACGCTCAAGCCGCTCGCGAGTGTGAAGAACATCGTCGCCGTGGCTTCGGCCAAGGGGGGCGTCGGCAAATCGACGGTGGCCGTCAATCTCGCGCTCGCATGGGCGGCGCAGGGCGCGCGCGTCGGCGTACTCGATGCAGATATCTATGGCCCGAGTCAGCCGCTCATGCTCGGCCTCGCTGGCCAGCGTCCGAGCACTCCCGACGGGAAGCACATCGAGCCGCTCAGAAGCCACGGCATCGCGGCGATGTCGATCGGCTTCCTGGTCGATGCCGAGCAGCCGATGGTCTGGCGGGGTCCGATGGTGACGCAGGCGCTCACGCAGCTGCTCGCGGATACGAGCTGGGGCGACCTCGACTATCTCGTCGTCGACATGCCACCGGGCACCGGAGACATCCAGCTCACCCTCGCGCAGCGCGTGCCGGTCGCCGGAGCGGTGATCGTGACCACGCCGCAGGACATCGCGCTGGCCGATGCGCGCAAAGGGCTCAAGATGTTCGAGAAGGTCTCCGTGCCCGTGCTCGGCGTCGTGGAGAACATGAGCGTGCACGTGTGCTCGCGTTGCGGCAACGTGGAGCACATTTTCGGGGCAGGCGGGGGGGCGCGCATGGCGGAGCAGTACGGGGTGAGGCTGCTCGGAGAGCTGCCGCTCGATGTGCGAGTGCGCGAGGAGGCGGACGGGGGTCGCCCCACCGTCGCCGCCGCGCCCGCAGCACCGCACGCGCAGCCGTACTTTCAGATGGCGAGGCGCACCGCGGCCGAGCTCGCCAAGCGCGCAAGGGATTTGAGCCGCATCATGCCGAAGATCGTCGTCGAGGAGAGCTGAACTGCTTGGCGAGCTTCAGGCTTTGACCTTGGTAGTTCGAGGCGAGGTCGATACCGTAGAGCGCGCTGGGGCGCTCCGCCATGCGCTCATACCGCAGCCACCCAACCCGTTGCCCGTGCTCGAGGACGAACGGCACTTCGTGGGACCGGACTTCGAGCACGCCCTGGCTGCTTCCAGCCTTCTTCGTCGCCGGATCCCAGCCAAACCCCGGATCGAAGAACCCGGCGTAGTGCACGCGGAACTCCCCCGCGCGCGTGTCGTACGGGAGCATCTCCGCCGCGAAATCGGGCGGCACCGCGATCGCTTCCCGCGTCGTGAGGATGTAGAACTCATCGGGATCGAGCACGAGCGTTGCATCGCGCCGGAAGTGGATCGGCTCCCAGAATTCGAGCGGGTCATAGTCGCGCTTGTCGAGATCGATGCGCCGCGCGTGCTTCTTCGCGCGCCAGCCGATCAGTGAGCCCCCGGTGCCGGCGCCCGTCAGATCGATCGAGAAGGGCAGGACACCCGTACGGTCGAAGCCTTCGGCGACATTGGCGAGCTGGCCCTCGGTGAGCAACTGCCGCCAGTCGGAGGAGGTGATCGGCTTCGGCGCCTCGCCGCGCGTGCGCCGGAAGCGCAGCTGATTGAGGCGCGTGCCCGTCCTGACGACCACGCTGAAGCTGCGCGGCGCCACCTCCAGATGCAGCCGGCCCTCGTATCCTTCCTCGACCTGGTCGAACAGCGTTGCCCCATCTGCGATGAGACGGGTCAGGATGTCCAGTCGCCCCGTGGAGCTCTTCGGGTTCGCAAACGCGGCGACATCGCTTCGCAGGCGAATCGATTCCTGAAGGGGGATTACGTAGAGCCGGCCCTTCTCCAGCACGGCACCGGCCCGCAAGTCGATCGCAAAGCTCCGGAAGTCGCGATCGAGCTCCGCCATGCGCTGCGGAACGCTCTTGCCCTTGCCCGGCAGGAAGCTCGCATCGACCGGATAAGCGAGCTCGCCCAGCCGCAGGTCGATGCTGGCGGGCTGGATTTGATCTGCCCCGATCTCCGTGAAGCCTTCGGTCGGGGCGATCTCCCGATCCGCAATCATCTCGCGGAGCTTTTGGGAGGGCAGGATGCCGGTGTACACCGGCGATCGGCTCGAGGCATCGAGCGGGCTGACGAGAGCCATGTGGCGTGTCTCGCTACGTCGGCGGCGCGGACGGCAAGTCCGGCTTCGGTGTGAGATCGCGGATGCGCAGCTCGAATTCGGTTCTGCCGCGGCGCTTGCGCTCGGCGCGCACGGGCAGGTAGCCGAGAGTCGGCGCGAGCCAGAATCGCATCACACGATCCGAATCGGGCCGATCGCTGCGGTAGATGAGCGTCTCGAGCCGTCCGAGCGCGGTGTCGAGGGCGACCCTCCCCTCGAGCGTGTAGTGGTACTCCGCGGCCTCGGTTTTGTCGAAGAGCAGGAAACGCGTGGGCGAATGGCCGGCCGCGAGCTCGCGCATCAGCGCGATCTGCACCGACAGCGGGTCCTGCGTGCCCGTCTCGAGCGGCTGCTCCACGGTCTTGGCGCCCGCGCTACCGTGCACCTGCCTGCTTCCCCAGTCGAATTGCAGGGCGACATTCTGGTCGTGCCGGGATGGGCCGTTGTCCTCCTGGTATTCGAGCGGCTCCACGCGCCCCTCGGCGATGCGGAAAGTGCTGCGCTCGCTGATCGCGTCCGGGAAGGCGAGCTTGAAGATACCTCTCGCGCGATTCACGGAGCTGTAGACATACTGGCCGGGGCTCGCCTGGGTGAGTGACAGCGTCGAGTAGCCGGCCGTGAGCCCGTGCCATTGGAGCGCGTACACGGCCGTGAAGGGCTGAGGAGCGGACCGGGGGGGGGCCCCGCGTCCAGCGGCCGCGTGCCCGTCGACAGCCGCGGCCGGGAGCATGGCGTATACGGCGAGCACACCGATTGCAAGCGCCGCACTCCTCATCGGAAAAACGGCGACATGACGCAACGAGTGATGGATCCTCTGTGCCTGGATATAATCACAGTCTGCATCGACGCTGTGGAGCGAACGAAAGGCGAATTGTACGCAACTGCCGGCACAGCCGGCCGCCGCCCTACAATAGGCGCATGAGCCTGACTCATTCTCTCGCCCTCGGGGCGCTGCTCGCATTGGCTCAAGCGCTGGCGCCGAGCGCCTGGGCGGGACGACCGGTCCCCATCTATGAGGCAACCGTTCGCGGCGTCGATCAAGCGGCGGCAACCGAGGAAGGGATGAAGGAGGTGCTCGTCCGCGCGACGGGACGCAAGGATGCAGCGAGCGATCCAGCATTCGCAGCGCTCGTGATGAACGCCGCGCAATACGTGCGTGCGTCGCGCCCGGCCGGCGACGGGCTGTTTGCCGTCTCATTCGACGGTGCGGCCATCGAGCGCCAGATCGCCGCCGCCGGTCGCAGCGTGTGGGATGCGGACCGCCCGTTCACGCTCGTGGTCCTGAATCCAGCTCCGACTGGCGCCGCCGACGACGAGACACGACGCGAGCTCGAGCAGGTCGCAGAGCTCCGAGGGTTGCCCATCGCGCTCGTTCCGATGCCCGTGGCCGATCAGAGCGGCAATCCGCTGAGCGCCGACGTGCTGCTCACGGATGCGCGCCGGCTCGGCGGCGATGCGGTGCTGCTCGGCCGCGCGGATCCGTCTGCACAGGACGGCGTGTGGCAGTGGATGCTCATCACGGGATTCAAAACGCAAAGCTGGAACGGGCCTCTCGATGCCGGCATCGATGGCACTGCCGATGCGCTCGCGAGCGTCGGGGGAGGCGCGCTGCCGCTCGAGGACGCACAGGCCGAGGTGCACGTGAGCGGCGTCGGCACACTCGCGGACTACGCGGTCGTCGAGCGGACGCTCGGGGAGTTGCCAGGTGTGAGACGCTCCGGGATCGAGGTGGCCGACGGCGCGACGGCGACGTTCCGTGTGCTGATCCGCGGCGGCGCGCAGGCAATCGAGCGCGCGCTCGAGGACTCACAGCATTTCACCCCGGTCGGCACGCCGCCTGCGGGAGCGGGGGCGGGCACCGGCACCGGCACCGCAGTGGACACGGGCACGGGCACGGGCACGGGCACGGGCACGGGAGAAGTCGGCGCTGAAGCATCGCTCGCGTATGAATACCACCCCTGAGCCGGGGCCAGCCTCGATGATGCGGCACCTGCCGAATCTCATCTGCGTCAGTCGCATTGCGCTCGTGTGGCCGATCGTCGCGGCGCTCAAGAGCGGAAACTTCGACCTCGCGATGCTGATATTCGCCGTGGCGGCCGTCTCGGATGGCCTCGACGGCTATCTCGCGAAGCGGTTCCACTGGACTTCCGAGCTCGGCAAGCTCCTTGATCCGGCGGCCGACAAGCTTCTTCTCGTGAGCGTTTTCGTGAGCGCCACGTGGCTCGGCATGGTGCCTCGCTGGCTCACGGCGGCCGCGGTTGCGCGGGACGCGATGATCGCGCTCGGCGCGCTCGTGTTCCGGGTGTGGTTCGGGCCGCTGCGCGGCCGGCCGACCCCGCTCTCCAAGCTCAATACGGCTGTGCAGCTCGCCTACCTGCTTGCGGTGATGTCGCAGGCGGCGTTCCGCTTCCCGAGCGCCGCGATGCTCGCGGCGCTCGCGGTGGTCACGCTTCTGACGACGATCGCCTCGGGGCTCGATTACATGGCGGCGTTCACGCGTCGAGCGCTCGCGGCGCCAGCGGGCTCGCTCTAAAGGCTCGTGGAAGCCGGTGCACTGCCTCCCATGCGGCAGCTCCCCCTCGGCATTCGCATTGCGGATCGCGCCGTGTTCGCGACGTTTCTGCCCGGGCGCGATGCGCAGGCCGTTCAATATTTGAAAGCGCTGGCCGAGGGGCGCACGGGCGGAACGGCGTGGATCTGCGGACCCCTCGGAGCGGGCAAGTCGCACCTGCTGCAGGCGGCCTGCGTACTGGCGAGCGAGCATCTGCGCGCGGGCTATCTACCGCTGCGCGAGCTCGCCTCCTTCGGCAGCCGTACCATCGAGGGACTGGGCGAGCTCGATTGCCTGTGCCTGGATGACATCGATTCCGTCACCGCGGAGCCCGGCTGGGCCCGCGCGCTGTTCGCCCTGCACCGCGAGATCGAGGAGCGGGGTGGGACGCTCGTCGCGTCCGCTCGGCGGCCGCCCGCACTCGCGAGCTGGGCGCTTTCGGACCTCGGCTCGCGCTGGACCGCGAGCGCCGTGTTCCAGCTGAAGGGACTCGAGGATGCCGAAGTGCTCGATGCGCTCAAACTGCACGCCGGCGCACGCGGGATCGAGCTGCCGGAGGGCACGGCGCGCTGGCTGCAGCGGCGCTTTCCGCGCGACATGCGCTCTCTTTACGATCTGCTCGATGCGCTCGATCAGGAGGCGCTCATCGAGCGGCGGCGGCTCACCGTGCCGTTCATCCGCTCGGTTCTCGCGCGGCGCTCTTGAGAGAGACTCGCATGGGAAAGATCTGCTGGGTGAGCGGGAGGGTGCAGGGCGTCTATTATCGCGGCTCGGCGGCGCAGCGGGCTCGCGAGCTCGGCGTCACCGGATACGCGAAGAATCTCCCCGACGGCCGCGTCGAAGTGCTGGTATGCGGAGAGGACGAGGCGGTGCGGGTGTTCGTCGACTGGCTGTGGGTCGGCTCGACGGGGAGCCGCGTCACGGCGGTCGAGGTCGCCGAAGCCCGCTGCGATCAGCCGCCGGCCGACTTTCGCACGGGCTGAGCGGCCTGCGTGCCGCTGCCGAGGTCGTCGGCGCCGGTCCACCGCTCTCCCCAGCGCTCGAGCACGGCGTCGGAATAATTGCGGCGCCCGAGGCTGCCGTTATAGCGGGCGAGCGCCCGCGCATAGTTGTGATGTTCTTCCCGCAGATAAAAGCGCAGTACGGCGCAGCCCATCCGCACGTTCGCCCCGACGTGCGTGAGCTCCCAGCGCTTCATCCCGAGCTGTTCGGGCCAGAATGGCATGACCTGCATGAGGCCGACCGCGCCGGCCGAGGAGACGGCCCAGCGATCGAAGCGGCTCTCGACGTCGATGAGCGCCATCACCAGACCCGGAGGCAGGCGCCTCTGCCCGGGACGGTGCGTTTCGCAGTAGACATCCTTCAGTATCTCCACGCGCTCCCGCGGGTCGGGCACTGTGCGCCGCAGGCGCGGCTCCATCAGGCGGTACCAGACGGCCGAGTCGAAGCGGTCCGCGAAGCATTGCGCCTGGCTGATCGCCTTGGCGACCACGCTCTTGAGGCCCGGGTCGCGCTGCTGGTCGGCCCGCGCCGCACCGCACGTGAGCAGTGCCGCGGCCGCGGCGAGCGCGATGGACAGCGCGCGCGGAGCGCGGCACGGCAGGCGCGGGGCGAGGGGCATGGTGATGTGGGACCCCGGGGCGGCGGCGTTCGGGCCGGAAGCGTCCGGCGAGACTTGAGGCCCGGATCGTGTTTCAATTTCGCGGCCCGCGGCTGCGATACGCGTCACTGTATTATCACGCGGGTGCCTGGCCGCCCGCAGAGTGTCGATGGACCACGTATTGAACGACGATATCGAGAATGACGATCCGCAGTCGAGGCCCCGCCGGCCGGGGGTCTATCTGCTGCCGAACCTTCTGACGACCGGGTGCCTGTTTTCCGGCTTCTACGCGGTCGTCGCGGCGATCGACAAGCATTTCGCGCCGGCGGGCATCGCGGTATTCGTCGCGATGATCTTCGATACGCTCGACGGGCGCATCGCGCGGCTCACGCGCTCGGAAAGCGCATTCGGCAAGGAATACGACAGCCTCGCGGACATGGTCGCCTTCGGCCTCGCGCCTGCGATCGTGTCCTACCAGTGGGGCGTCGTACGGATCGCAGAGTACGGGCGGGCGTGGGGACGCTTCGGATGGCTCGCCGCGTTCTTCTACGCGGTGTGCGCCGCGATGCGGCTGGCACGCTTCAATGCGCGCTCCGCGACGGCGGACAAGCGCTATTTCGAGGGGCTGCCGAGCCCGTCGGCCGCCGCGATCGTGGCGGCTTTCGTGTGGTTCTCGAGCGAATGGCGCGAGCCCGGGCTCACGGGCCTCATCGCCGCGTTCTGCATCACGGCAGCGGCGGGCGCGCTCATGGTGAGCCGCTTCAGCTACCCGAGCTTCAAGCAATTCAATCTCGACCGGCGCGTCAAAGTCGCATACATCCTGTTCGTGCCGCTGTTCTTCGTGCTGATCGCGATCGACCCGCCGACGATGCTGCTCTCGATCTTCGCCACGTATGCGGCATCGGCGCCACTGCTCTGGGTCGCACGCAGGGTCCGCAGAGTCTTCCGCGGCCCTTCCGTGACGAGCTGAGCCATGGACGAGGCGCGCCGGGCGCAGTACCTCGAGGCTCTGGGCATCGACACCTGGCGAGCGCGCGCTGCGCAGCACAGCGGCGCTGCGGAGGAGGGCTCCGGCAGTCCCGCATCCATCGAGGCCCGAGTCGAAGCTCGCGATGCGGCGGGCGGCCCCGCCAGCGAGGCGGCCCAAACTCGCGCTCCCGATGACGCCTGGGAGGTGCTGCGGGCTGCGGTCCGCGACTGCACGAAGTGCCCCCTCTACCGCACGCGCACGCAGCCGGTCCTCGGCGTGGGCGATCCGCGAGCCGAGTGGCTCGTCGTGGGCGAGGCGCCCGGGGCCGAGGAGGATCGCAGGGGCGAGCCGTTCGTCGGACGCGCGGGCCAGTTGCTCGATGCGATGCTCAAGGCGATCGGCCTGGCTCGCGGTGAGAACGTCTACATCGCGAACATCCTCAAATCGCGGCCTCCCGGTAATCGCGATCCGAAGCCCGAGGAGGTCGCGAGCTGCCTGCCCTATCTCATGCGCCAGATCGAGCTCATCCGTCCCGTGCTGATTCTCGCGGTGGGACGCATCGCCGCGCAGAATCTCCTCGCGACCGATCTGCCGCTCGGCCGGCTGCGCGGCCGGGTCCACTCCTTCGGACCGCTGAACTCACCCCTCGTTGTGACGTATCATCCCGCTTATCTCCTGCGCACACCGGCGGACAAGCGCAAGGCGTGGGAGGACCTGAAGTTCGCGCGAAGCGTTTTCCGTGAGCTCATGGCCTGCGGTA
>JBOHZR010000390.1:0-4628 GCA_050738595.1 Steroidobacteraceae bacterium
TGAGTGGAGAGTCGCCAGCGCCGGCCCTCGTGTAGCGGCAAATCAAAGTAGGCGCTGCAGCGCACGAGGAGTAATCGCAGGGCCTGCGTGCTCATCACGCGGAGCTGCCCCGGGGGTTGCGGTCCCCACTCGCTCGCGCCCCAGTAACCGCCGCTTATACGAAGCCACAGCTCGCTGCGGCCGGAGCGCCCGCGATGCGGGGCGGAGAGCGCCTCGAGCACGCTCACCGCGTGCGCCGCGGGGGCTGGGGCGATCCACTCGTGCGGCCGGCCGTGGTATGCGGCCTCGCGCTTGAAAATTGCCCCGACGATGACCGCGAGTCCACCCTCGGCGCCCGCGCCCTCGAGCGGCCGCACGCATCCGACTTTGAGCTGCAGGACCTCGCTCGCTCGGGGACCGACGAGGTATGCGATCACGATGAAGCAGGCGGTATAGAGCACATCGAGGAGGTACGCGAGGCGGGCCGCCGAGCCGATCGGGCGAGGCCCCTTGGGCGTTGCGATCGTGATCTCACTCAACGCTCGAATCGCCGCGTGCCGGATGGGCTCAGCTCCATAGCCTTTGCGCTCAACGGCGGTGACGGTCGCGACGTACACCTCGCGGGCGTGAAGCAGGGGAACGGCGTTGCACTCGAGGAACTCCATCGCGCGCTGGATCAAGGGGACGGCGATCTCCTCGGGGGTATGGGGCAAGCTCCCGCGGTTGGCCTCGCTCACTCCAGCGCAGTGCGCGGTGCTTTCCCCGGGACAGGGATGTACGGTAAGCGCATCGTCGAGCTCGTCGCGAAAGCGGTGCAGGTACACGAGCAGATCGAGATACTTCTGCACCGTGCGCGTGGCGAGCGGTGCGCCCTTCTGGTTCGTGCGTCGTTCGATCGTGCGCTGAAAAGGAATCCGTCTCGGCAAGCAGACTCTCCGATGCGATCACGTAGCCGTGCTTGCGTCCTTTGCGAATGAGCCGAATGGTGTGATGGACTGCCGCCGGCCGCGATCGGCGCGCGATCTTGTGCTTAAGAATGTCGTGAAGAGTCAACCGCAGGAGTTCGCTTACCCGTAGGCCCGTATACAGTTGCCACCGCGCCATGAGGTCGTAGGGTGGTGCAAGCCGAGCGAGAAGCTCGCGTGCTTGGGCCGGACTCAACGGTTGAGGCAAGTTCTCGAACTATCGGAGTAGAAAAACGCCATGGTCTGCGCTCTTGGCGTACCGTCGCCGCTCATGGCGGGGTACGGTGAAATCCTGGAGCGGGTCTGCCAGCGGAGAGGCTTCGAGCCAGCCAAAGCGAACGGCCCAGTCGTAGAAGCGCATAACTCCGCGCACCCGTTGGTTGATGGTCGCGATCGCATAGGGCCGACCCGTATGGGGGCTCGACTGCGTGAGCATGCGGTTGCGGTAAGCGACGAGGTCGGCGCCATCGGCATCGTCCCAGGCAATCGAGCTCTGCTCCAGCGTGTCGAACCAATCGAAAAGGGTCTCCGCGTAGGTCCGAACGGTGTCGGCGGCGTGAGCACGTTGAATCCCGTGCTCGTGAAGAAAGGCCACCACGGGCTCGATGATCTGCATCGAGTCCGTGAAGAAGAGCGGAAAGCCCTCAGGTCTCGGCTCTCGCAATGAGACAGAGGAGGCCGCCTGAGCGGCCGCGCGCAGCTGTTCAGGAACCTCGGCAGGCGTTGGCAACCCGGATTTACGAACGATGACGACCATCCGCGCCTAGCTCGGAGCTTAACCGCTTGACTGCATCAACAAACGATAAACCCAACAGGTGCATCGCAAGATCGATCGCGCCGCCGCCGCCGATCCTTGCGCGCGTGTCGTACCACTTGCAGCCGGTGGTGAGAATCTCGTAGTCGCCCCGCTCTGTGCAGACGTTCCAGCGTCGTGTGCGCATATCCTTCGTAGGAATGAAAGTGGGGTCGGCCTTGAGCATCGTTGCGATCGCCTCGAGGGCAATCTCAATCTGAAGGTCGCGAACCCGATCGAGAGTCGCAGCGTTGAACCGTCGCCGCATGCGACCACCACGCTGAGCCATAGGAACGCCCCCCGCTCGGTGGCTACTCGCCTCGTAAAGGAGGCGGGCTACTCGACCGGACTATAGAAGGAGAGCGGGAAAAGAAAAAGGCGGGCTTGCTTGCCCGATCAATCCTACCACGCCGGTCTTGCTGTCAACGACGAGCGCGCGGACGCGTCGCCCCCCAAAGCGGCGGCGATCGTTGACAGCTGCGCTGCGGCGTGACCGCCGAGCCGCGGGCAATCCCGCCCCGATCAGAACGGACGACGACCATGAATGCGAACGAGACCACGGTAGAGTCGATCGACGCGCGCGAAGTGCCCGAGGCTGAGCGACCGGAAGTGTTGCCACGGCATTTCGGCCGACACATGTTGACGGTCGAGCAGGCGATCTACACGTTCATGCGTGAGCTCTCACCGGAGTACACCGGCGGATATTGGCGGTTCCTTGAGCTCACCAACGGCGGCTTTTACATGGCACCCGAAGGGAGCGAGCGGTTCGAGCTCCGAGTCGATGGCAACGGGTTCGACGGGCAGCTGAGCGCGGATGCGGCCGGCATCACGGCCTGCCTCTTCGCCTTTTCGCATCTGTCGTTCCAGGTCCAAAACGATTCCATCGCGCAGCACTACCATCTCCTGCGGCAGTTCGCCCTCGATCACCCCGAGGCCGGGCGGATATTCGCCGCGATTGACTGAGCTTGCGTGCGACGTTACGGGGCTCGGGTGCCACGGCAGGCGCTCGAGCCCCTTTTCCTCATGCGGCGCTTGAAGCGCGAAAGACCTGCAGCATGAATTCCTTGCCCGCAGGGCTCGTGAGCATCGCTGCGCTCTCTCGGATGAAACCGGCGCGTGTCGCCTCGCGCACGAGGTCCTCTGGCGCAACGAGGCGCATCACGGACTCGAGCTTGCCCAGGCTCGCGCAGGGGGACGGAGAGACCTCCCTCAGCGTCGGATGCGGCATCTGAGTCAGTGTCGCCAGAGTGCCCATCGGGCGGCAGTGACGACGAAGCATACGCAGGGTCGCCGGAACATCGACGTACTCGAATACCAGCGCGGCGTAGAGCAAGTCGACGGGCGCAAAGAGGAGCTCTTGAGATTGAACGTCCGCCACGTAGAGCTCGAGTCCGGGGAGCTTACCTGCGTATCGGCGGCGCACCTCCTCGAGGTAGCGGGGATTGATGTCCACTCCGATGACCCGGCGCAGTCCCTGCTCGCAGAGACGATCGAATCCGTTTCCACCGGCGCACCCCATGACCGCGACGGTCTGGGGCCTGCGCTCCCGCACGAGCTCTGCGAGCTGATCGGCGATGAGCGTCGCCTGGCCGATCTCAGGCAGCGCCATGTGGCGTTCGTAGTCCTCGAGCGGAATGTCGAGCCAGGGCGTGGACATCGTGTGCGCGTCAGCCGGTCAGCATCGGGAAGTTAAGAAGGAGCGGGCTTGCCTGGGACGGCGATTTTCTCACGCCGGTCTTGCTGTCAACGACGAGCGCGAGGACGCGTCGCCGCGCAAAGCGGCGTCGATCATTGACAGCTGCGCTGCGGCGTGACGGCCGAGCCGCGGGCAATCCCGCCCCAATCACCTTAAGGCCCAAGACCATGAACGCCATTGTCACTTCCATTCCCCGCCAGCAGAGTCACTACAGCACCGCCTTCGAGCAGGCGATCTCCCCCGAGGTCCTGCGCGATCGCGTCCCGGCGGTGTACGCGCCGGCGGCTCACGAGCGCACGAGTCCCGTCTACACGTTCGTCTCGACCGAACGTGTTCTGGATGCCCTTGGACAGGTCGGATTTCTTCCCGTGGAAGCCCGGCAGACGGCATCGCGTGCGGCGAGTCCCCTGCATGCGCGGCATCTCATTCGGCTGCGCCGGCGCCTGGAAACGGTCGCCCTGACTCAGGCGGTGCCCGAGCTCTACTTCCTGAACAGTCACGATGCCACGTCGACCATCCAGCTCCGCGCGGGTCTCTACCGGGCGGTGTGCACCAATGGCCTGGTCGTCTCCGTCGGGACGTTCCCGGTGTGGCGGATCGCGCACCGTGGCGATGTGCTCGAGGATGTGGTGCGCGCGGCACAGGAGATCGGCGAGCGATTCGGGACGCTGGCGACGGCGGTCGAGCGCATGGAGCGCACGGTGCTCACGGAGTCGGAGCGTCTCGAGTTCGCGGGTGAGGCTTACGCCTTGCGCTTTCCGGACGACCACCACGGCGCGATGCAGCCCTCCCAGCTCCTGGTACCCCGGCGACCGGAAGACCTCGGCAATGACCTCTGGCACACGCTGAATGTCGTGCAGGAGGGGGTCCTCCGGGGCGGTCTCGTGCGGCGCTCGGCGAGCGGCCGGTTGACCCGGTCGCGTCGGATCACCGCCATCCGGGAGGACGTCCGCCTGAATGCCGCGCTCTGGGATCTCGCTATGGCGCGAGCGGCTTAAGCCGACCGAGGAGCTTCGGGAGAGGGTGCTTCGGCACCTTCTCCCCTTTTTTGCTTCGCGGTGGAGGAGGGGCAGGAGGGAAAGGATCTAGACCGCCCCGGGCCGTGTTTGGCATTGCACTTGCACAGATTGCGGCAGTGCGATTGTTGAGTTTTTGCGCGAATTGGGGTCGATTGCAGGATAGGCCTGCGGCGGCT
>JBOHZR010000391.1:0-30332 GCA_050738595.1 Steroidobacteraceae bacterium
CCCCGGCGCCGCAGCCCCCGCACCTCCCGGCGCGCACCCTCGCGCCGGCGCGCACGACATCACGATCAATGGCGCCGCGGTCTATCCGGAGAGCGTGACCGCCTCGGCCACCGGGACGGTCTATGTCGGCAGCCTCGGCGGGACGATCTATCGAGCAGCGCCGGGCGCTCGTGCGGCCGAGCCGTGGATCACGCGGTCGGATCAGAACGGGCTACTCTCCATTTACGGCGTGCTCGCCGATGATCGATCCGGCACGCTCTGGGTCTGCACGGCTCCCGCGGCGCTTCCGGGCGGCATCGCGCACGGGCAGTCCGCGCTGCTGCGCTTTCATCTGCGCACCGGCGCTTTCCGTCATCGGTATCCCTTGCTGTCGACGCGATCGATCTGTGACGACATCGCAATGGCGCGCGACGGCACGGCGTTCGTCGCCGACATCGGCGCTGGGGAGATTCTCACGCTCGCGCCGGGCGCCGACGCGCTGCGGCTTCTCGCGCAGAGCCCCGAGCTCGTGGGCATCGACGGCATCGCTTTTGGAGGCGACGGAGCGCTGTACATCGACAATGTCAGACGCAGCGAGCTGCTGCGGGTCGAGCGCACTCGCGAGGGCCGCTTCGAGCGCCTCGTCAAGCTGCGCACGTCGATGCCGATCGGAGGTCCTGATGGATTGCGGCCCGTCGCCGGCAACCGCTTCGTGCTCGCGGAAGGCCGTCTCGGCCGCATCGACGAGGTCGCGATCCGCGGCGAGGAGGCATCGATCCGCGTGCTGAGGTCCGGACTCGACTCCCCGAGCGGCGTCGCTTTCGCGCGCGGCAACGTCTACGCCGTCGAAGGCAAAATAGAATACGTGTTCGACCCCAAGCTCCGCGGACGCAGCCCGGCCCCTTTCACCGTGCGTGTCGTTCGACTGCCCTGAGCCGCAGCGCATTGTGTCGTCTACACTACAGTGACACAGTACGTGGCAAGACACGATCCGGTGGGGAGACCAACGATGCGCGCACGATGGACTGAAAATCTGCCGCTGGTGCTCAGTACCGCGGCGGCGATGCTTTGGGCCTTCGGCACCGATGCCCAGCAGCAGCCGAACGTCGGCATCGCGCCGGTGGAGCTGACTCAGAGCACGTACACGTTCGACACGGCCGAGCAGCACAAGGTGCGGGTCGTCGTGGTGGCGAAGGGCTTGAAGCATCCTTTCGCGGTGGCGATGCTGCCCAATGGCGATGCGCTCGTCTCCGAGCGCGGCGGTGCGCTTCGGCTCGTTCATGATGCGACGGGCGCGGACGGCAAGACGGCGATCCTCGATCCGACGCCGGTCCGCGGCATTCCGGCTGTCGATCCCAAATTCCGCGGGGGCGGACTGCAGGACGTGGTGCTGCATCCCCGATACGCGCAGAACCATTTCGTCTACTTCACTTTCAACGAGCCGGGCAAGATGGGTGCGGCCGCAGGGCGGCGGCCACCCGCACGGCTGGGTATCACGACGCTGATGCGCGGCACGTTTACGGCAGGCGCGCTCAGGCACCTGAAAACGCTGTTCTCGGCCGGTGAGTCGGGATACGCCGGCGGCTCGCGCATTGCGTTCGACGGAAAGGGAATGATCTATCTCGCGACGGGAGCCGCCTTCGGCGATCAGGCGCAAGATCTCCAGAGTGTCTATGGCAAGGTGCTGCGGCTGCGCGAGGACGGTTCAGTTCCGCCCGACAATCCGTTCGTCACGCGAGAGGGTGACCGGCCCGAGATCTTCTCCTACGGCCACCGCGACCAGCTCGGCCTCACGGTCGATCCGCTCAACGGCGCGGTGCTCGACGCGGAAGAGGGACCGAACGGCGGCGACAAAGTGAACGTCATCCGCCCCGGGCGCAATTACGGCTGGCCGAAAGTGAGCTACGGCCGTGACTACGACGGCTCGCCCATCTCGAGTGCGCCGCTCGGCGAAGGTATCGAGCCGCCGCTCATCGTGTGGCTTCCATCCATCGCGCCCGGTAACCTGGTCATCTACACGGGCACCCGCTTCCCGGCCTGGAAGGACAACCTGTTCGTCACGAGCGCCCGCCGCGGCGAGATTCCGCGCACGGGCGGCCTGGAGCGGGTCGTGCTCAATCCTCAGATGGGCGAGCTGCGGCGGGAGACGCTCTTCACCGAGCTGCACCAGCGCATGCGCGACGTGCGCCAGGGGCCCGATGGTTTGCTGTACGTGGTGACGGACGAGGACGACGGCGCCCTCTTGCGCATCGAGCCGGCGACCTGAGCTGAATCGCACAGCCGGCCCGCACGGCCGGCCCGCACGGCCACGGAACCGCCGCCCGCTCGGGTCAGGGCCGATCCTCGACGTTCGGATCGAAGTGCAATGCCGCGCGGCTCTTGGCGACGCTGTCCCAGTGCTCGGCGATCTTGCCGTTCTCGATCCGGAACAGATCGAAATGCGTCCCGGCGTATTTGTGTCCGGGGGATTCGGGATCGGGCGCATAGCTCACCGTCGCGACCAACACCAGGTCCCCTTCGGCCATCATGGCGACGACGGGGAAGGTGATCTTCGGCTCGATCGGCCGGACCGGTCGGGTGGCTTTCATGTACGCGACGAGCGCGTCGCGGCCCGATGCGACGTTCGGGTTGTGCTGAATGTATTCCTTCGTGAAGAAATGCTCCGCCTGCTCCGTGTGGCCGCCCTGGATGATCACGCGGTACATGTCGAAAACGAGCTTCTTGTTGGCGGCGAGCTGCGGGTCCTTGCTCTGGAGCAGCGCCATCTGATCAGGCGCGGGCGCCGGAGGCACTCCCGCCGATGCCGCACCGGTCCAGATCAGCAGAATTCCACAGCAATCGATGATCTTTCTCATGGCCACGATGCTCTCCCGGCAGCGCGATGGGGCGCGCCCTCATACTTTGGGCGAGATAGCCTACTTAGAGTCCGGCCATGATCTCGCATCGCACCGTTCCCGACGGTGCTCGCGTGATCCGACCCTCACGGACCTTCTGGTCGGTTCGCGCTTCATCGCGACAGCCTTGTGGCGCTTTACGGTTGTTCCGACCCAATGCGCCGCCGGTCTTACGGTCGCTCCGCGCGCTTCACGTTCCGCCCCCTCGGCGGTAGGCGCTATGAAGCTCACTGTAATTATATCCAGGTCCGCGAACCGATGCAATGGCGGGACGAATTATCCGCAGTCCGCCGAGCGTCCCGCTTGCGCGGTGACTCAAGCTGGGGGGGGGGGTTGCTCACATTCCTGCTCGCTACACTGCGTCCCGCCTCGATGCGCGCTCTCCTCGATACAGTCTGTACGGCCGCCGGCATCCCCGACCTTCCCTCGCGGCCGTCTCGGGAATCAGGCTTCGAGGAGCCCGTGGCGGATCGCGAGGAGCGTCAGCTCCGATTGATTCGAGACACCGAGCTTCTGCTTGATGTTGTAGAGGTGGGTGCCGACGGTCGAGGCGGAGAGCTTCAAATCCTCCGCGATCCGAGCGACGGTCTGCCCACGGGCGAGGCGCATGAACACCTCGAACTCGCGCTCGGAGAGCCGCTCGATCGGCGACGTGGCCGCACCCCCGAGGTCCGCGAGCGCGAGCTTCTGCGCAACCTCGCCGTCGACATAGCGCTGCCCTGCCGCGATGCTCGTCACCGCCTCGATGAGCGCCTCCGGAGCGCCACGTTTGGAGAGAAAGCCCCGGGCACCTTCGCTCAGCGCGCGCCGCGCGTGCACCGGGTCATCGTGGGCGGAGAGCGCGAGCACTCGCGCATCGGGATGGTGGGCGCGAATGCGCTTGAGCGCCTCGAGCCCTCCCATGCCGGGCATCGCGAGATCCATCACGACCACGTCCGGGTCGAGCTCGAGGTAGCTTCGACAGGCCGCCTCGCCCGAGTCCGCCTCTCCCGCGATGGAAAGCTCCGCGTGGGACTGCAGCAGAAGGCGGAATCCGGTGCGAACGACCGGGTGGTCATCGACGAGCAGCACCCGGATCATGCGCCGACCCCGAGTGGAATGTCCGCATTCAAACAAACGCCGCAGGGCTTGCGATTGCGCACCGAGAAGGCTCCGCCGAGGCGCTCCACGCGCTCTGCGAGACCGCGCAGGCCGAAATGCCCCGAGCGTGGCCAATCCGGTTCGAGGCCGACGCCGTCGTCCGCGACCAGAATGCTCATCCGCTGCCGCGTCGATCTCAGATCGATGTCGACGTGCGAGGCCCTGGCGTGGCGCAGCGCATTGATGAGGCCTTCCTGCACGACGCGGTACGCCGCGAGCGTGACGCTCGGGCCGAGATCGGCGGGCAGCTCGTGCCGCAGCGACAGCACGGTCGAGGGGTGCCTCCTCTGCCAGTCGCGCACCAGATTCTCGAGCGTTTCGGCGAGCCCGAGCTCATCGAGCGAGACCGGCACGAGGCGCGGAATGAGGCCGTGCATGGCATCGTAGAGCCGCGCCGCCTCCTCGGAGATCAAGCGCGCGGCATCGCGCACGGCGGGCTCCCCGGTCTGCCCGAGGATGGCCTGCGCGAGGCTGCGGATCGCGGTGACCGACTGGCCGAACTCATCGTGCAGCTCGTGCGCGATCAAGCGCCGCTCCTCCTCGATCCGCTGCTCGACCACGAGCGCCATCTCGCGGCGCTCCTCCAAGCGCGTCTCGGCCTCGCGCGCCTTGCGCTCGGCCTGCACGTTGTCCTCGACCGCCTGCGCCATGCGATTGAAAGCCGCGCCGATCGCGAGCGCTTCAGCACCGGGCAGAGACGGCAGGCGGAATGCCAGCTCACCGTGTTTGATGCGCTCGAGCCCATTCACGATGATCGGAAACGGCGCGAGAGCGCGATCGACCAGCCAGAAGGCAAGACCGTTGACGAGCACGAGCATGATCACTGCGAGCGCGAGCAGCCAGGCAACACGCTCCCAGGCTTCGAGAATGGCGCGCGAGGCTTGCGCCTCGATCGTGAGCTCAGTTCCATCGGGCAGTCGGAACGCGTGCCGCGCCGCCTTCGGGGCGAGCAGCGGTGCGAACCAAGCGGGGGCATTGCGTCCTGCCTGGTAGGTCGCCGGCGGCGAATGGTAGAGAACCTGCCCCGTCGGGCCGCGCAGCACGATGTCGTTGGCGCGAATGTGCCCCAGCTGGCGGAGGAACTGCAGAACGCCTTTGGTGTTTCCGGTTCGCGAGTAGACGTTCGCGAACTGGCCGAGGAGCCGCGAGGCGACCTGGCTCGCCGCCTCCATCTCCTCGCGCACCGTGTTGCGTGCACTGTGGATCTCCTCGGCCGCGAGCACTAGCACGAAAACGGCCGTAAGACCGGCCACGACGAGATTCAAACGGGTTCTGAGTTTCATACTACTGCACCGCGATCAGCACCATACCGTGGGATCGCTCGCCGCGATCTGCGTGGTGCTTGACCCGCCGGTCGCGCTTCGCGCAGCATGCAGCATACGGAAGGGGGAGCCGATGACAACCAGAACTTTCGCCGCTCTTTCGCTGCTCGCCACCTTGCTCGCTGCTGCACCAGCCCTGGCGCAGCTGCCCGTCGGACGCGCGCAGCCGGCCGGCTCGGGCGTGCAGGCGGGCTCCGACGTACGCGAGTCTCTCGTGCGCTCGCTGTGCAAGCAACAGTTGCCGCCGCCGCCTGCGCGGCGTGCCGGCGCATTCCGGCCCCGCTCGCCGGGACCCTTTCAGTACACGGTCAAGGAGATCCCGGGCGTCGTGGCGGCCGGCGCACGCTGGAAGCTCATCTGGGTGCACACCGGCAACAACCTCGACGGAATCATCGGGCAGCCCGACGGCAGTATTCTCGCCGCGCAGAACGACCTGAGCGACGTCATCAAGATCACGCCCGACGGTCGAACGACGCTCGAGTACGTCGACACGAATACGGGTGGCGCGCTCTCTGAGAACAAGCAGGGTGCGCTCTTCATCGTCGAGCGGGCGCTCATTCCGTCGGTTTGGGAGCTCGCCCCCGAGCGCAAGATGCTCGCCGACTCCTATCAGGGCGAGCCGCTCGAGTGCTACGGCCGCGGCGCCCTCGATGCACCGGCGGCGCTGCACACCGGCGGGCTCTATTTCGGATGGGCGGGGCTGTACTACGCGAGCCCGCAGGGCGTCGTGAGCAAGGTGTTCGATGCGGACGTGAACGGCATCGTCCTGAGCCGCGATGAGAAGCAGCTTTATTTCGCGAGCGCGGGCAAGCTCTACGTCGCCGACGTGGGCGAGGACGGATTGCTGAGCCATCGCCACCTCCTCGCCGAGATCCCCGGTGGAGGCAACGACGGCGCGACGATCGATGGCGAGGGCCGCATCTACGTCACGGGTTATCCGGGCGTGCGCGTGTTCACGGGTGAGGGCAAGTACCTGGGCACCATCGCCGCGCCGCGCAACCTCATCAGCGTCTCGTTCGCCGGGCGGGACAAGCAGACGCTGTTTGCCGTCGCTTACGTCTTCGAGCCCGGCCAGCATGGCCTCGATGAGCTCTACACGATTCCGATGACCGCGCAGGGGTACAGGGGACGAGGGAAGTAGACGCCCGGCACGGGCTCACCGGCAGCCGAGCGTCGATGCGGGCTGCGCGGCCCACGGCGCACGCCGGGCACCCCAGAGTCTGCTCGGCTATCGCTTCTTGTAGGTCTTCTCGAACATCTTCGTGAGGCCAGCGTCGCTCGTGATGATCCGGTGTTTGAAATACCACCGGCCACCCTGCTTCACGAGCTCGTCGTGCTCGCGACCCTGCTCGACGAAATGCGGCCGCGACTGCGGTGTGTCGGACTCGATGCCGGTCCAGATCATATCCGCCGTGGCCGTATCGCCGTCGACGACGATCAGAGGATTCGTGAGCAGCATGTTGAACTTTCCGCTCGGCCGCGGGCCGCCCTCGGCGATCCGTTTGTAGAGATCCTCGACCTCCTTGTCCCCGGTCGCGACGATGCCATTCACGTCGAGAACCCCGTCCTCGGTGTAGTACTTCCCGAAGCCCTGATCGGCGCCGCCGAGATTCTTGTAGTACGTGACGAGCATGTCCTCGATCTGCGCCCGATCGAGAAGCGCCTGAAGCGTCTTCGGACCGTCCGCGCGGGCGGGCACGGCTGCGGCAAGCAGCAGGAGTGTGCTCGCTGAGGCCAGAAGGAGAGCTCCGAAAGCTCCACGTACGAACAAAGACGATCGAGGCGATGACATGATGAGGGTCTCCGGACTGACGAGATTCTTGAAGCGCGATGATACCCGGTCAGCCGTTCTTGCCCTTCGACATGAGCGCCTGGCGGTCCTTCACCCAATTGCGGAGCGCCTCCGTGCGCTGCCTCGCACCCTCCGGGTCGGCTTCCATCGGCAGGACCGCATCGACGATCTGCTTGAAGTGCTCGGCGAGGCGCTCCTTCTCCTCGGGGTACGGGATGATGTAGAGCTGTCCGGCTTCCATCGCCTGCTTCGTGCGCTGCGCCAACACCACCGGATCGAGGCCATGAGCGTGAATGCTGCGCAGGGATCGAACGGTGTCCTCGTTCTCGAGGTACCCGGTCTTCGCGAAATGCGCCGGCCGCAGGCGTGTCGCCTCCGCGATGTTGCTGCGGATGTTGGCCGGGCAGATCACCGAGACTCGGATGCCGTATTGGGCGAGCGCCAGGTGATAGCTCTCCATGAGATTGATCACCGCCGCCTTCGCGGCGGAATAGATCGACGCTGCGGGGCTCCCGAAGAAGCCGCCCATCGAGGCAGTCGTGACGATATGCCCGCCCCGGCCTGCCGCGATCAAGCGCGGCACGAAGGTCACCATGCCGTTCACGACGCCGCCCAGATCGACGCCCAGGATCCAGTCGAAATCATCGTAGGTCGATTTCTCGACGGGGCCGAACGAGTTGATGCCTGCCGTGTTGAACAGCAGCTCCGGCGGTTTGCCGAAGACCCGCTCGACCTCGTCGGCCGCCCGGGCGTACGCCGCGCGGTCGGTCACATCGAGCTCGATCCCGTGAACCTGGGCCCCCTGGCTGCGCAGCTGCGCCGCGGCCTCCTCTATCGCGGCACGCCGGATGTCGGCAATCACGATCCTGCAGCCTGCCTGCGCGAACACCGTCGCCTGGCCGAAGCCCGCGCCCGACGCCCCGCCGGTGATGAAAGCGACTTTCCCGGTGTAGTCAGCCATGCCGATGCGCCTCCGCTCGTGATCTCCATCGTCGGTCCGCCGAGAATACTCGCGATGGGGTAAGCCCTGGCGGCCCGGTTGGCACGGGGCATGCTCGTTCAGCGGAATCGGAGGCTTACGGGTAAGGTGGGGCGCGGCGATGATCATGCTCACATACATCGCGCGAACTGGGCAGGAGATACCGCTCGCGAGCGAAGCGGATTGCGCCGCAGCAATCCGCGTCGGAGATCTCCATCGGGAATCCCTGGTCATGGATGGCGGAACCGGGCGCTGGATGAAGGCGGCGGAGCACAGCGGCTTGGCAGGGCTCCTCGCACGGGTGCGGGTCACGCGGCCGATCCGCGCCGCCCCGGCGGGACTGAAAGCAGCCGTGCTCACGGCCTGGCTCGTGGCGCTGCTCGCACCGCCGGCCCTCGCCTGGGCGATCGGAGCGGACCCGCTCCGGATTCTGCCGAGCTCCCTTCTCTACACCGTCGCGCTGGCTGCCCTGAGCGCCATCGCCGGACTTTTCCTTGCGTCCCGGCGGGGACGATGGGGCCTCGGACTGGCGTGCGCGATTCTCGCCCTGGCAGGGGGACTTGCGGGACTTGTCGAGTCAACAGACGCTCTCCGTACCGGCCTCGTGCCCACGGTCACGAGTTTATTCGCGCCCGGGGCAAAGTGACGGTCGTGCGCGACAGCCGTTTCCCGCTACTATGTGCTGGATGATGCGGTGGTGTGCCGGATAATTCGGCGATGTGCCGAATGAGCGGGCCACGCAGCCGCGTGAAGCAGTGCAGAGGGGGCGGGAATGCGTCGATTCATCCTGTGTTGCGCGTCCGCGATCGGAGCCCTGTTCGGCCTGAGTGCCCCCGTGTGGGCGCAGCAAGTCGCCGACCCCGGCTTCAAGAGCGTGGGACGCGGGTGGCCGCTTGCCGCCGACGCGCGCAAGTCCGACTACGTCGGGCCGATGGTCGTCCGGCGCTTCGGACCGCGCAGCGGACCGGGGCCGCACGCAGCGCAGGGGACGTTCGTCGGCTTGGCACGCGACGGCAAGGTGCCTCCCGGCATCACCGCCCTGCCGGTCGATATCTTCACGACCAAGGATTTCTACAAGGACAAGGCGCTCTGGAGCGATCCGCGCTACTTCCGGTGCAACAGCTCCGACGCCCTCGAGAATGAGTGGGGCGCGGTCGGAAGCCCGCTCATCACCAACGCCAACCCGGCGACCGCGGCCTGGGGCCGATGCGATCGCGACTACCCCCGCGCCGCGATCGTGAGTCCGTACCCCTTCAAGACGGCGCAAGAGCATTACGAGGCGCTGCTCGCCGAGACGGAGCGCCGCGGAGGCCCCACGCACCACACCTACGCAACGGTGCCGGGCGAATGGACGGGCCGCTACATGCAGCCAGGCTTCACGCCGGGCAATGCCTACTGGTACCGCATGACCTACAACCAGGTGCCGACCATCCTGTCGATCCTCACGCCCAAGTATCAGCAGTACATGGTCCAGCAGGAGTACCACGAGGCTCACAATCAGTCCGAATGGCCATCGCAGTACTGCTGGCCCGAGGGCTTCATGCGCCGCTGGGCCCCGCCCGCGACATGGGAGTGGGACTTCACGGTCACCCCCTCGCTCGTGAAGATCGAGGCGGGCGTCGCCGACAACTTCATCACGAACATCCATATCGGGCGCTCGTTCAACTTAAGCGGCGGCACCCCGCATTTGGGGCCCGACGTGCCGCGCTGGTACGGCGACACGATCGGCTTCTGGGATCACGACACGCTCATCACGTGGACTTCGAACATTCAGGGCTGGTACGCGCACAGCGCATTCGAATTCTCGAACAAGATGCAGACGATCGAGATCTACACGCCGATTCACGACGAGCACGGCAAGTTCATCGGTCTCAATCACGAGGCGATCTTCTACGACTCCGATGCGCTCGTGCAGCCGATCCGCATCATCCGGCGCTACGTCAAGATCAGCGGCTATGAGCAGGGCGATCCCCTGCCGTTCATCGAATGCGTCCCGACGATTTACCCGGTCAAAGGCCGCGCGACGCCTGTGAGGCCTGGCGAGGTGATCCAGTACAAGGTACCCGACATGTACGGCCGCCCGTGGGCGCAGGAATGGGATAATTTCGAACAGGGCATGAAGAAGCCGAAGCCGCCGGACATTTTCACCTTCCAATGAGACTGCATGAGCTTTCAATGCGTGGAGAGACACACATGTCGAGAGTGAGTCCTCGAGCCGCTGCAGCGGCGCTCGTGGCCGCGGTCGCGGCAGCCTTTGTCGTTGCCGTGCCTGCGCTGGCCCATCATTCGTTCGGCTCGTACAACATGACTAAGGCGCGGGTCGTCACGGGCGTCGTCACCCGCGTGAACCCGGACGCGAACCATCTGCAGATCTTCTTCGCTCCCATGCAGCAGAACCGCAAGAACGTGCTGCGCGATGCGCAGGGGAACCCCGTCATCTGGGCGGTCGAGATGGGCGGCTCCGCACAGATGGCGCGGGAAGGCGTGAGCGTCGATTCCTTCCCGCCGGGCACGATTTTCAGCATCGGTCTGCACCCGCTGCGCACCTCGGATACCGTCGGCACCCGCGGTCCAACGGGCGCCATCTACAAATGCCCCTGGCGCAAGCCGCCGGCCCCCGGCAAGCACTGCGATTCAGTTCCCGGGTCGACCGAGATCGGCAAGGGCGGGCTGCTGAAGCCGACGGGTTGACCGAATGCTCGGGTCGATCAGCCTGCACCCGTTGGCCTCGGTGCACACATTTGCCGGCTGGCTTTCGGCGACATCCGCGAGCAGCTCGATCAAATCCGTGAGCTGGGTAATCCCGTTCGTGCAGTCGATCCATATCGTGACGATCGGGGTCGTGTTCGTCTCTTGCCTCATGATTGCGCTGCGGGTCCTCGGCACGATGCGCGCGGATGAGCCGCTCGAGGCAGTGTGGAGGCGCTTCGCGCCGTGGATGTGGTCCGGTCTCCTCGTGATGGCCGCGACGGGGTTCACGCTGGTCGTCGGCGAACCGGAGCGCGAGTTCGGCGCCACCTCATTCTGGGTGAAGATGCTGCTCGTTGCGATCGGCGTGTCGAGCACCGCGCTTTACGGGCGTTCGCTCAGGACCGCAGCGGTCGGCGCGCGCGCCGAGTACCCGGTGTCGGTGAAAGCGGCGTCGATCCTGATCGTGATCGTGTGGCTTGCTGTCATTTTCCTCGGACGAGCCATTGCCTACGACAAGCAGGTCTGGGGCGCGCTGTCCTCGCACGCCTGAGCCCGCTCGTCCCGCATGAATTTTCCCGCCCTGATCCAGGCCATCCAGGCCTCCGCCCCGGCCCAGTGGATGCGCACTTCCCTTGCGGCCATGCCGGTCGTCGAGGCCCTTCACGTGCTCGCGGGAGCGGTCGTTTTCGGAACGATACTCATCGTCGATCTGCGGCTGCTCGGCTTCCCTGACACGCGGCGCCCGGTCACGCGCGTGTGCAAGGAGATGCTGCGGCTCACCTGGATCGCGTTCGCTGTGTCGCTCACCATGGGCGTGCTCATGTTCTCGGCGAACGCGCACACCTACGTGGGCAACACCGCCTTCAGGTTGAAGATGCTGGCGCTGCTCGGCGCGGGCGTGAACATGGCGTTCTTCCATGCTGTCACGTTCCGAACCGTCGGCAGCTGGGACAAGAACATGCCCGCGCCGCTGGCGGCCCGCATCGCCGGTGCGACCTCGATCCTGCTCTGGGTGTGCGTGATCTTCTTCGCACGCTGGATCGGATTCACGAAGGGTTTCGATTTCAAGATGCCGGTGAGCACGCACATCGACTTTCAGTTCTGATCGTTCCCACCTGTGGCGGGCGGCGCCTATCCGCGATAGGTCGCGACGGAAGCCTGTGAAGATCACCTCAGATGGATGTCGGCTCGGCAACGGGCGGCTTGGCGGACATGCTGCGCGTCGCGCGCACGGCTAGCAGCAGCGCGGCCAACGCCAGTGCCGCCGCCAGTACAAACGCGGCACCGGGCAGCCGACGCGTCGGGGCGTGGGAGCCGATGAACAGCGCAAAGACATTAGCGAACAGCGCCGGCCCGAAGATGCCCGCGAGGCTCTGCAGGCTGGTGAGCGCACCTTGCAGGCGCCCCTGCTCGCGGTGGCTGACCTGGTGCGTGATCATCGATTGTGCCGGCGGTCCGGCGAGGCCCCCCAGACACAGGAACGGGATGCCGGCGAGGAACGTCCAGGCCGCTGGCGCGAGACCGAACACGGCGTAGCCGAGTATCAGCAAGGCCACACCGGCTAGGATCATCCGCCGCTCACCCAGCCAAGGCATCCAGCGCCGCACGAGCACCGCCTGGACCAGGCCGCTGCACAGCCCGACGATCCCCAAGGTATAGCCGACGATCTGCGGTCCCCAGCCGTAGCGATAGTCCGTGTACAGCACATAGGTGGAGTTGAGCGAGAACTGCGCCAGCGCCAGGAGGAAGAACACGGCGGCCAGCGCGGACACCTGCGGGTAGCGACGCAGCAGGATCAGCGAGCCGATCGGATTGGCGTGCCGCCAGTCGATACGCGCGCCGCGACGCTCCTTCGGCAACGATTCCGGCAGCACGACGAAGCCGTAGCAGAAGTTCACCAGCGACAGCCCGGCTGCGACCCAGAACGGCAGCCGGATCCATTGATGCCCCAGGAAACCGCCGAGCGCGGGTCCCACGATGAAGCCGATCGCGAACGCGCCACCCAGCATGCCGAACGCCGCGGCGCGCTTTTCGCGCGGCGTGATGTCGGCGATGTACGCGCTCGCCGTGCTGAAGCTGGCCGCGCAAGCGCCCGACACCGCTCGGCCGATGAAGAGCAGCCAGATCACCGGCGCCAGCGCCATCACGATGAAGTCGACGCCGAGGCCGAAGCTCGAGATCAGGATGACCGTGCGCCGGCCGAAGCGATCCGACAACGCGCCCTGGATCGGCGAGCACACGAACTGCATCAGCATGAACAGCGTGCCGAATCCGCTGGACCACACCGCAGCCTTGGCGATGCTGCCGCCGATCAGTTCCACGATGAGGTGCGGCAGCACCGGAGTGATGATGCCGAACGCCAGCATGTCGATCGTCACCGTGATGAAGACAAACAGCACCGCGGCACTGCGGCGGGGGTGCGCGAGACGCCGCTGTTCAATCATTGAAGATGCCGCAGCACAGGGTGAGACCCCTGCGCGAGTGGTGTGTCTTCGCTGTGGACGCTTACAACGCTCTACTAAAACGTCCGTAAGCCACGAACGCCGCCACCAGCGCCATCACCACGACATACCAAAGCGGGTTGGTCGCGGTGAGGGCAAGTGAATACCGTGCGAAGAGCACCGCGAGGGCCAGAGCTTCCAATGTGAGCGCGGCGGCGGCGAGCGGAGTCGGGACCGGTATCCACTTGGCGGCGGCCGGGACGATGAGCAGGATCGCGCACACCATCTCGAACACCCCGAGCGCGCCCCATCCGCCGCGCGAGAGTGCGGCGGTCTGCGGCATTTTCGCGAGCTCGCCGAAATGGAGCAGCTTGTATTGCCCACCCATGAAGGAGAACAGGGCGAGCGCGACCTGGAGGATCCACAAGAGGACGTTCATTGGTGAAGGGTCCCTTGGTTTCAGGACGGCGCATCCTCGGGCGCCCAGTTCGGTGCGTCGACTCCGAACTGCTGGGCGTACTCAACGTTCAATCGCTGCCAGTCGAACTTCATGGCCTCGGGGCCGACGATGCGTCCAATGGGACGATCGGCGAGGAGTCGATCCAGCACGTCGAGGCAGATGTGCCAACCTGCGGCGCCCCACGAAATGAAGCGATGGCCGATGTGGGTCCAAAGCGTCAGGCGAGTGCCGCCGCGTGGGAGCAGCCCCAATTCCCAGCGCATGTCGAACTCACCCCACGCATATTCGAGCGCCCTCGGCGCATCGGCCCGCATCACCCGCGTCTCGGTGACCTGCGGCGGCGGCGCCCCCACGGTTGAGAGTCTTGCGGCGGTGCCCGTGGTGCCGAGGTTCCGATCCGAATCGAAAGGCGCCCATTCGCGCAGCTGCTCGGGATCCGTGAGCGCCTGCCACACCTTCGCCGGCGGATGACGAAGTTCGCGGACAACGATCAACGTCCACTTGTCCCCGTCGCGTCGAACCTCGGTTCCTGCAGCGGGGCCGGGCATGTACTTCTCACGATCGCTCATCGCTTCTTCCCCTTTTTGTGCGGTGCTGGGTCGACCCGATCGAGGTGCCGTTCGAGCGCATCGAGGTGAGCGGACCACAGACGGCGAAAGGGCGCCAGCCACGCATCCACCTGCATGAGCGGCTCGGGCCGGATCCGGTAGACGCGCCGTTGCGCATCGATGCGCGCCTGCACGAACCCGGCCTCGCGCAGCACCCTGAGGTGCTTCGAGAGCGAGGGCTGCGGCATCTTGAGCTGCCGTTCGATCTCCCCGACGGATCGCTCCGAGGACGCCAGTAAGCCCAGTATGGCCCGCCGGTTTGGCTCAGCGATGATGGCGAACGCGGAATCCACGGTCACGTATGTACCCTTCCAGGCATATACCTGTCAAGGCACCTTTGGCAGGCACATCCAGTCGACCGGCGTCTCCCCGCGGCCGCCTTGCAGGCGCGCCACATCGGGATACGCGCACACCGTGCGCACGCCGTACTGTGGCTCGAACACGAGTCCCGCCGGCGGGCGCCGTTGCGCGTCGGCCGGCGGGATGTGATCGGCGAGCACCTCGTCCGGGACGCGGTCGCGCTGCACCCACTCGTCCAGTGCAGTGAGCCAGTCGGTCCGGTAGCTGTCGCCGCGCTCCTGCGCTGGCATGAGAAACAGCCGATAGAAGTTGCGCGTCTGCGCAAGTCCCCTGCCCCTCCCGAGCAGGCTCTCGTAAGTGTTGACGCCCTGCTCTGCGGTGGCCTGATCGGCTCCGCCCTCATGCTCGATGATCTTGCCGCCGCGCGTTGCGAATGCCGACAGGTCCGGTGAGGCTGCGTCCGCGCTCGGCGAGCCCGCGGCGGCCGTGCCCGCGGTCTGCGCACCGGCGACTGAACCGAAGACCATGCCATCGAAGTCCTCCGGATACCTCTGCACCTCCTCGAGTGGCTGCTGACGGCCGTCGGCCGTCACGCTGATCCAATAAGAATAGCGGGGCGCCGCGCCGTAGAGCTCCCTGATCAGCATCTTCGATGCCTCGGCGGCCTCGTGCACGGCGCGGTTCGCCAGCTCGAGCCTCTCCCGCGCACGGCCGCGCGCCCCGGTGCGCCCGATTGCGAGCGAGGCCACTGCATAGCCACGAATCAGTGGCCGAGTCAGTGTCTCCGACGCGATCGCGCTACCGTCGCCGGCCAGCACAAAACTGCCGTTCCAATCATGGTTGGGAAGCCACAGCGTGAGGCGAATGTCGCCTCGGCGCACGCCCCGAAGCCGCGCCGTCAAGGCGCAATGCGCCGGCAGCTCAACCGCGCCTGCCCGCCGATCGCCCGCGGGCATTTCCGTGGCCCCGCTCAGGCGTCCGTGGGCCAGGCGCACTCTGCTCATCTGCCGGCAGCTCATGACCGGAGGCTGATCGGGCCGCGCCACCGAGGCCGTCAAGGTGCCCACCATTGCACCGGTGGTCGCGGCCGCAGCAGCTGCACCGGCTGCACCGGCAGCGGCGACCGCGGACACCGAGTCAGCAGATCTCGGCTCCCCCGACGCGGCGCGATCCGTGCGCTGGTCGACCACGACCTTGCCATCCTTGAGCACCATCCGGGTCTTCAGCAGATCATTGAAATCCTCGGCTGGATTGCCCGCGACGAGCACGATGTCGGCGCGTTTGAGCGGCTCGAGCGTGCCGATCTCGTTCTGCATGTCGAGGAACGACGCTGTGTTGATCGTGAGCACGCGGACCACGTCCGGGACCGACAGCATCACGATGAGCGACTTCAGCTCGTGCTCGAGCACGTCGCGCACCGGATAGTTCTGGTCGCTCCCGTAGCCGAGCCCCCGGCCGTGAGTGGCGTCCCAGACACGGCGCGCATTCATCATCGAGTACGCCGCCTCGGTGCCGGTTGCACGACCCTCCTCGTCGCGATTGGCGCCCGCAATGGCGTTCGGCCACGCGAGTCCGGTACGGAATCGAGGCAAATCGTCCTGTTGGAACACATCGATGATCGGCGCGCCGTAACTGACCGTATCCAGCACGAAGGTGCCGCTCGCCGCGATCCGCGCGGCATCGTCGTAGCCCATGAAATCCTTGTTCGGCAGGTGCACTTCGTGGCGTACGCCCGCCTCGGTCGCCGCCACCATCGCGGGAGTCGAGACAGCGTGCACGACCACTGTCACACCGTCCTGCTTGCCCTCATCGACCGCGGCTCTCAACACCGCGAGCTCCTGCGCAGTCGGTCCCGGCTCGGGCGTGACGGCCATCTCCCCGGTGAACCGGATTCCCTCGTGCGCCATCGCGCGGATCGCCGCGCGCGCCTGCTCCGGGGTGCCGTGCAGATCGACACGACCGGAGGCGATGATGCGTGGGCCGTTGATCTGTCCCGAATCAATCTGCTTGATGAGCGCCAGGTTGCTGGCTGCAGGTCCGAGGGCCGAGAGCACGGTGGTGAACCCGTTGTCGATCAGATCTTCCATCTGCTCTTTTTCCCCGAGTGGGCTCGTGTCGAGGTGCTTGTGCCCGTCGATGAAGCCGGGAAGCGCGGTCATGCCGGCGGCATCGATCAGCGTGCCCAGGATCCGTGGCGGCCGGCCCGGCCCGACCGCGATGATCTTGCCGCTCTGGACGCTGACGTACCCGTTCGAGATCACCGGGCCGTCCCCGACCACGATCCGCGCGTTGACGAGGGTGGCATCCTGCGCCCGCGCCACGCCGATCCCCGACCGAGCGCAGACCACCAGCAGCGCCACACCGAGCAGCGTCTCGAGATGCAGTCTCTTCACGAACCTTCCCCCAGCACCGATGAGGCGCTGATTCTAGTCCTTTGAGGACGCGCCTGGCCCGACGGGGGTAAACTCGGCGGCGCGCGGACCTGACATTCTGGTTCGAGGAGGCAACGTGCTTGTCGTAACGACCGAGAATGTGCCCGGCCACCGGGTGCGCGAAGTGAAGGGGCAGGTCTTCGGCGTGGTAGTGAGGAGCCGTGGACTGGGCGGCAACATCATGGCCGGCCTGCGCTCGATCGTGGGCGGTGAGATCAGCGAATACACGCAGCTGCTCGAGGAAGCCCGTCGCCACGCCGTGGACCGCATGGTCCGCAACGCGACACTCATGCAGGCGAACGGTATCGTGATGATGCGGTTCGACTCTGCCGAGATCGGGCAAACAATGAGTGAGATCGTCGCCTACGGGACTGCCGTGGTGCTCGAGCCGGCAGCCTGACGATGCTGCGAGGGGCGATCACCGCCGTCGCCGCGCTCGTTGCGTGCGCCGGCCTCGCCCTGCTCGTCCGCGGGGAGCCCGTGGGCGGATGGCAGATGCTCGCCGGCGGATTGATCGTGCTCGTCGGAATCGTGTTCGAGCGCTGGCGTTACAGGAATCCGGCAGAGCGGCCGGATGGCACATGGGAAGCGACCGGCGAGCGGTTCGTCGATCCCTCGTCGGGCGAGCCCGTCGAGGTTTTCTTCAACCCTCGCACCGGCGAGCGGCGCTACGTCGCAGAGAAGCAGGCGCCGCCCGCGCAGCGCCACTGACCGCGCCGCGCTGCGACTATTCGTGTGTCGCGCCTTATCGGGGAACGGCGCGCCCGTAGACCTCGATCTGCGCGACATCGGCCCAGCCGCCCGGACCATGGCCGCTGCCCGGCATGAGGTCGGCGAAGCCGATCTCATCGACCTTGCTGAGATCGATCTTGTCGAGAAGATTCCCGACCGTGACCACACGCTTGACGTCGAGCTTGATCCAGCGCAAGTCCGCGAACGAGATCTCGCTCACGAGCCAGTCGCGCGTCGTCCCGGTTGTCGTGCGATCGCCGACCCACCACGTGCCGTCGGGGAGCTTCACGATCGGACGAATCTGATGAAATCCGGACATCTTCGTATCGAAGCGGATCCGCGCGAGACCGCTCAAATCGGCGAAATGGCTCCGGTCGCGAAACGCGACCGCACACGGCGAGGCGCACAGCCCCGTCCAAAGGTGGATCGGAACGTTCTCGTCGCCGGCCGCGCCCGTGAGCAGGATCTCCCCCGTAGGGACATACATTTCGAGCTCGAGGTTGGGATTGCTGTTCGATTGAGCAGTGACGGGATGCTCTCCTCCCTTCTCCGTCTGTCTCCACTCCTCTTTGAAGAAAAGACCCGGCCTCGGGACAGGCGGACGCTCATTGGCCACGAGGTCCTGCGAGCGCCGCACGCGCGGGCCGCTCGTGCGCGGCGACTGTGCAGATGCGAGAGCGGTGATAACACACAGGACGGCCAGGCCGAGGCCTCTCAGACCCGCTGGCAGCACGTGACGTTGCAGCACAAATCCCCCTTGTCGCTCAAATACGAGCTGATGACCCCGCTCAATGTGTCGCCGGCGCGGTGGGTACGGTATTCGCCGGCAGCGGAAAGTTTCCATCGTAAGGCGGCCAGTTCGGCACGGGAAGCGCCGGTGCGGGATAGAACATCGCCGTCCAGATATTGCGAATCTCGCCGCCGTCGATCCAGAACCACTCGCTGAACGCATTGCGCGGCACGGCCGAGCCCGGCCGGCGGATGAACACGCCGAGCCCGAGCACCACTCCCTCCATCCGATCGACGAGCGGAATGCGGCGGCCCGCCACATACGCGAGATTGAAATGCTCGAGGCCCGAGACACAGTCGAGGGTCCTGCCGCCGCGGCTGACCGTCACTCGCGTCCCGTTCTCGAAGCGGTTGCAGCCGGGATGCGCGCGCACGGCCTTGCCGTCGTGCGAAACGATCCCATCGTAGTAGCTGTTCGCGATCGCGATCATCGTCTCGCGCGGCAGACGCTCGTCCGCGGGAATCGTGCGCTCGGGCGGCGGATTCGCGATGAGGCTCTGCGGATTCCACGCATTCGGCGGCTTCGCCCCCGGCAGCCCCGGGTCGCCATCGCGCGCGATGTACCACTCGGCCTCCGTGACCTGGCGCCGCTCGATGCGCAGGCGAACGGTCACGATCGCCGCCTTGCCGGCCTCCTCAAGGATTCCGTAGTACGCCACCTGTTCACTCACGGGATCCGCGTAGCGCCGCTCGACGGGACCGAGCGCAGTCACCGTGCGCCAGATCCCCTCAGCGCGCGGCAGGTTGACGGCATTCTGGGTCTCGCGATACGCGCCAGACAGAGGCGCGTGAGCCGGGTCGTGCTCGAGCACCGCGTGCAAGTACCGGTTCAGAACGGAGATCAGACACGCCCGATCGCAACTCGGAGCCGACATCGCGGCACTCGCCGCAAGCGGCGCTGCAGCACAAGCGATGAGACCGACTACCCTCAGCATCCGCCACCCCCCCGAGCTCGAGGCATTCTGGCGCCGCGGGGGGCAGCGGTGCAAGGTCGGCCCCGTACGCCGGGTCGGCGCAGAAGCGCGGCAACGCGGGAGCGGACCGCACCAGAATTTCGCACCGGCTGTCCGCGCACACACGCCATCGGCGCATATATAGATGATGAAACCTGCCATCACCCTCGAGAACTGGCCGCAGGCGATGCAGATCGTCGCGGGACTCTACGAAGGCTGGACGCCCGAGGAGATCTGCGCCGCCCATGGCCTGTCGAAGACCGACTACGACTCGACGCGAAGGCGAATCCGGCGCGCGTTGGTCCGAGCCGGGCTGAGGTTACCTCCCCCATGACGACGGTACGACCGGAACTGAAATTCGAGCGCCTCCTCGCTGGGCTCGAGCGCGACCTGCTCGGTGCAGCGGATCAGGAGATCCTGGAAGCCGCAAGCGAGCTCGGCATGAATCCCATCCTCAAGGGCTCAGCCGCCCTGTTCGGCGTGACGTTCACGATAAAGCTCGACGAGCGCGCCCGGGCACGAGTGCGATCGCAGAATCTGTGGTTTGCCGAGGCGAGTCCGCGCACCCCGTCCAAGAAGTCTTCGGGCTCGACCGCCGGCTCGCATCCCAAGCGCCGTTCCAAGCGGGGTACGCCGCCCGCGGATTAGGGACGGATGGGACGGATCGTGGGCTCGACCGGGGTTGACCACTGCCCCACGACCCGACTGATGATGCGTACGAGCGAGGGCGTCGCGTCGGGCTCGCGACCGCGTCCCGCGGAGTTCAGCTCGCCTTGCCCTCTTGCGCGGCAAAGCGCCTCAGGAGCTGCTCGAACACCTGTGCGGGCTGGCCGCCCTGGATGAGATAGCGGCCGTTGACGATGAGCGTCGGCACGGCATTGACGCCGTGCTCACGATAGAACTGCTCGTGAGCGCGGACCTCCCCTGCGTATTCCCCTGATTCGAGGACCTGCCGTGCGCGCCGGGCATCGAGACCGGCGCGAGCGGCGAGATCGACCAGCACCTCGCGATCGCTCGGGTTCTGCCCCTCGCGGAAATAGGCTTCGAACAGCGCATGCTTCAGCGCGCACTGCTTGCCCTCCGCGCCTGCCCAGTGCAGCAGCCGGTGCGCATCGAAGGTGTTGTAGATTCGGGTCCGCTTGTCGAGGTCGAACGTGAATCCGACCTCCGCGCCGCGCTCGCGAACCCCCTCCTGAGCGCGGGCCATCTCCGCTCGCGGGGAGCCGTATTTGCGGCTGAGATGCTCGATGATCTCCTCACCGCCCTTGCCCATGTCCGGGTTGAGCTCGAAGGGCTGGAAATGCAGGTCCGCCTCGATATCCGGGCCGAGCCTCGAGAGCGCCGCTTCGAGCGAGCTCAACGCGATGGCGCACCAGGGGCAGGAGACGTCGGAGATGAAATCGATCTTCACGTGAGAAGCCATCGGTAGCACTATACCCTGCGCAGACTTCAGCGAACGTAAGCTTCGGCACGCCAATCGGGGCGCGCGGATACAACGAAAAGAGGTCCGACATGAAAGGCATCCTGGCAATCTCACTGATGGCGCTCGCGGTTGCGGCGGCCGCGCCGGCAGTCGCGCAGATCGGGGAGGCGAACGTCACGGGCGGCAGGATCTCAGGAACGATCGTTGACGGCGTCGCGGAATTCAAAGGCATCCCGTTCGCCGCGCCGCCGATCGGCGCGTTGCGCTGGAAGGCGCCTCAGCCGGTCAGGGGCTGGTCCGGGGTGCGGCAGACCACCGCCTTCGGCCCCGCGTGCCTGCAGGACCCGACGATGGCGAATCGCATGGCCCCGGGGGTCGCCCTGAGCGAAGACTGCCTATACCTCGATGTCTGGACTGCCGCCAAGGCGGCCGGCGAGCGGCTCCCGGTCATCGCCTGGATATACGGCGGCGGCTTCACCGGCGGGATGACGAGCGCTCCGCTCTATGACGGCGCCCACTTCGCCCGCCACGGAGTCGTGTTCGTCGGTATCTCCTACCGGGTCGGCGCACTCGGCTTCCTCGCCACACGCGCGCTCAGCACGGAAAGCGGCCACGGCTCCGGCAACTACGGCTTGCTCGATCAGATCGCCGGTCTCGAGTGGATTCAAAGAAACATCGCAAAGTTTGGAGGCGATCCGTCCAAAGTGACTTTGCTCGGCCATTCGGCAGGAGCCTTCTCGGTCAGCATGCTCGCGGGCTCTCCGCTTGCGAAAGGGCTGTTTCGCGGCGTCATCTCGGAAAGCGGCGCGAACTTCATGCCGCCCGAAGACTCGCCATGGGCCGGCGGCAGCACCCCGACGCTGCGGATGGCCGAGGCGGCCGGTCAGAAATGGCTGCAGAGCCTCGGAGCCCGGACGCTCGCCGAGGCGCGCGCGTTGCCCGCCGCGACGATCATCGCAGCCCAACAGCGCCGGGGGGCGCCGCGCTTCTGGCCGCCGGTCGATGGGTACGTGATCAGGGGCGACCAGTACCGGCTGTGGAATGAGCGACGCTTCAATGACACACCCATCCTGGTCGGTGACGTTTCGGACGAGGCCGCAGGGTTCGGTGTCCACAAGGTCGAACCCGCCGATTTCGTCGCGGAGGTGCGCAAGGGCTATGAGAAGGAAGCGGACGCGATCCTCGCCGTCTACCCGCACGCGACCGAGGCGCAGTCAACCCGCTCTGCCACGCAGTTGCGCAGCGACACCACCTTCGACTGGGGCCAGTACACCTGGGCGCGCCTCGAATCGCGCGACGGCAGGCACAACGCGTACGTCTATTATTTCGATCGACCCACCGCCAGAAACCCCAACGGCTCGAGTCATGGACAGGAGGTCGCTTACGTTTTCGGCAATCTCGGCATCGGCGGACGGCCCGCGCCAACGGAGGCGGACCGCGCCCTCTCCGAGCAGATGCAACGCTACTGGGTGAACTTTGCGAAGCGGGGCGATCCGAACGGAGCGGGCCTGCCGCGTTGGCCGGTATTCACGGCTGCCGCGCCTCTCGTGATGCGATTCGGCGTCGAGCCTGGCCCGGCGGCGATTCCGCATCGGGACAGGCTCGAGGCGCTCGATGCCTACTACGCATGGAGGCGCGCGGGCTCACCCTGAGCCGGAGCCGGACGGCTCACGAATCAGCGGCAATAACGGTCGCCATGGTCGCCGCAATCGTGCCAAGCGTGCCCATGATAATAGCGGTGATGCCCTCGATCGTAATAGCCCTCGCGCGGTGCGAGCACGCAGCCGGCGACGAGGATGATCATTCCGAAAAGACAGCTTCCAAACGCGATACGTCTCTTTCCCGACATGTCGTCCTCCGACTGGATAGCGCAGAGCAGCATACGAGCCTGCATGCGGGGTGCAGGCTCAAAGGCGCAAACATCATGCCCAGCAGCTCAGGTGGCGCGCAGCGCCTCGCTCACGGGGACCCGTGCGGAGCGGACAGCAGGCATGAGCCCGCCGATGAATCCCATGCACAGTGCCCAGATGATCCCGAGCAGCGCCAGCGACGGAGTGACGGTCAAGTGAAACTCGAACCCGAAGGGGCTTGCCGCCCGGCCGTTGAAGAAGAGCCACGCGAGCGCCGCGCCGATCAGGGCACCGGGCACAGCCAGAAGAATGGCCTCAAATAGCGTGGAAGCCATGACGGGCAGGCCGCTGAATCCGACGGCGCGCAACGTGGCGAGCTCCCGCCGCCGACTCTCCACCAGAGCGTACAGAGAGTTGGCTGCACCGATCGTGGCTGCCAGAGCCAGGATGGTGCCCACGAAATAGCTGACGAAGTTCAATATCCCGTTCACTTGCTGCACGCCGGCCTCGGCCAGGTCCGCTTCGTGCCTGGCTACGACGTGTAGCGTCGGATTCGCCTTGATCGCGTTGGTCAACTCGGTAAAGGTGCCCGGGGATTGCAGCATGACGTTGACGACGTTGTAGCTGCCGCGCTTGAAGGCGGACAGAACCGTGTCCGCATCGGCATAGACGATGCAGCTTCCGGTGGTGCGCCCGAGGTCGAAGTTCCCGACGACGAGCCACTCGACGCCTTCGATGATTCGCTTCTCTCCGACGCCGAAATTCCCGTACTGCCTGACGCAGTAGTTGCTCGCGATGAGCTCGTGCAGCCCGGGTCGAAACAGGCGCCCGGCGGTCAGATGCAGCTCGGGGGCATAGTCGGTGAGGCCCGCGCCCGCCCCGATCATCGGAAATCCGACCCGAGTGCCTGAGCCTTTCCTGCGGGCCTGCACGCCCACCTGGGTCACCGGCACGGCGATCGGCTGCCCGCTCGAATTGCGCCGTATCCCGGGAAGCTCCCTGATCAGCCCCGCAACGGCCTTCGGGATGCTGCTTTGCCCGGGCCCCACCGCGCCGACGCTCAGCAGCGTCGCCCGATCGGCGCGTACGTTCCCCGTCGCCGCCCGTCGAGCGCCGACGCCCATGGCCAGCATGGCGACCAGCACGCCCACGGCGCACGTCACGCCGATGATGGTGGTGAACACCAGTCCCAGCCGCTGCGGCACGCTGAGCAGGTTCATGCGCAGAAGCATCGCGAGCTGCTTGAAGAAGTCCATGGATGGCTACCTTCCCGCCAGGGCATCGACGATATTCAGCCGCGCCGCGCGCGAGGCCGGCACGCTCACGCTGACGAGAGCCACGAGCACGGCCCCGAGGATGCCGCTCGCCACGACCAGCAACGGCATCGAAAGTCCCGGCACATATTTCGCGGCCAGGGGGAATGCAATCGACGCGAGCCCCAGACCCGCGAGCGCGGCGGCGATGCACACCAGCAGCGACTCCGCCGCGACGAGTAGAAAGACTGTCCGATTGCCGAAGCCGAGCGTCTTGAGGACGGCCAGCTCCGGCGTGCGCTCGCGGACCGACTGCATCATCATCGTGGCGGTCGAGAACACCAGGGCCACCAGCACCGCGCTCAGGATCGAGCGGATGGCGAAGTTCAAATCTCCGATCGATTGCAGCGACTGCTGCGCGTTATCGCGAAACGACGCCGACCGTGTTGCGCTCGCCGAGTTGGCGAACGTGCGATCGATGGCATCACTCACAGTCGCTGCCTGCTTCGGATCGGATATGACCGCATAGAAGTTGCGGACCGTGTCCTTATTGAGTGCTCGCGCTTCATTGAAATAATCGTAGTTGGCCACGACGAGCCCTCCCTCTCCCGGCTCGTGATCCGTGACCGTCCCCACGATGTCGAAGGTCCAGGTTCCCGAGCCGTTGCTCTGCAGCGTGGTCGAGTTGAGGGGGATTCGATCGCCGATGTGCCAGCCATATTTCTTGGCGATGTCCTCGGTGATCAGCGCGCCGGTCCGAGTCTTGCGTAGGGCCTCGAAATCCTTTGGCTCGATACTGAAAATCTCAGGTACGAGCGTGAGCCACAGGTCGCTCGGCGGAATGGCAAACACGCCTACGACTTGGTTCGGCTTCTGATAAGTCGTGACCATGCTGTCGGCGAACGTTACGGCCTTCACGCCGTGAACGGACTGAAGTCGCGTCATCTCGGCGAGGGGCAACGGCGCACCGCCGACCACGGCGGGACCGACGAACAGTACGTCTGCTCGAACATTGGCAACGGCCCGATCGATGCCGCTCTTCATGCCCTGCAGAACACCGAACAGCGCGAAGGCCACGCAGACCTGAAGAAAAATCAGCGCCGTGCGTACGGGCTTGCGCCGGATGCCGGACCAGATGAGCGCGAGGAATTTCATAGGTGGCGAATGTACGCCGCGGCGGCGATCCATGCCATTCGCGCGGCTCGGCCGATATCGCTCGCCGCGGCCCGCGCGCGTCCCGTGTCCGTCACAGGTCGTCCAAGAGTGTGATGGCGCTCGGCGCGATGCGCCCCGCTCGCACCGGCACGCCTTCGGCCCGCAAGCGACTCGCCTGCTCTCGATAGGGGCGCGAGGTACTCGGGAACACGATTCTTCCCCCAGCACCGACGACGCGATGCCAGGGCAGATTCAACGCCTTCGGCACGACGCGCAGGGCATACCCTGCGTGGCGCGCACGACCCGGGAGCCCGGCCGCCCGCGCCACTGCTCCGTATGTCGAGACTCGCCCTCGCGGGATCAATCCGACGACGTGCCAGATGGCCTCGAGCGTAGCGGGGTGGGCTCCCCGGCCAGAGCCGCCGGATGGCCGAGCGAGGGGCCGCAGCAGTCGGTCCAGGGAAGCGCGTTTTCGCACGGGTCTTCAGGACCTATGCCCAGGCGGAAAATATCCCATGCCCCGGGGCGGCGGTGCACGCGAGTCGGACGCCTCTGGACATGTGAACGCCGCTGGACATGTGAGGGTCCGGCGTTCAATCTGACCTATCGACGGGACCCGGGGGGGCCCAGCCATCAAGTCCTTTTCCATACATCGCGATCCGGCGACCGAAGAGCCGTTCCTTGCCACCGCATTGAGCGGTCGGGCGCTACTTGGCGACTCGATGCTCAACAAGGGGACGGCATTCTCGGAAGAGGAGCGACGCGCTTTCGGACTCGACGGATTGCTGCCTCCGGCCGTCTCGACGCTCGATGCCCAGCTGGAGCGGCTCTATGGCAATTTCAGGAGCAAGAGCTCGGATCTCGAGCGCTACGCATTCCTGACCGCGCTTCAGGACCGCAACGAGACCGCCTTTTACGCTCTGGTGAGCCGCCATCTCGCGGAGATGGTGCCGATGATCTATACGCCGGTCGTCGGTGCCGCCTGTCAGGCATACAGCCGGATCTATCATCGGCCGCGCGGGCTGTATATCTCCTACGTGCAGCGGGACAGGATCGGCGAAGCGCTCGCCAGCATCCAGAACGATGTCGACGTCATCTGCGTCACCGATGGCGAGCGCATTCTGGGTCTGGGTGATCTCGGTGTCGGCGGAATGGGCATACCCGTCGGGAAGCTTGCGCTGTACACCGTCTGCGCCGGAATCCATCCCGCCGCAACGTTGCCGATCTTCCTCGACGCCGGAACCGATAATCCCGATCTCCTGAGTGACCCGCTGTACCTCGGCTGGCGTCACCGGCGCGTCCGCGGACCTGAATACGACGAATTCATCGAAGCTTTCGTCACGGCCGTATCCAAACGGTTTCCGCGCGTACTGCTGCAATGGGAGGACTTCGCGAAGAACAACGCCGCCCGCCTGCTCGAGCGCTATTGCAGGCGCGTATGCTCCTTCAACGATGATATCCAAGGCACCGGTGCCGTGACGCTGGCTGCCGTCATGGCCGCGACGGCGATCACGCACACGAGGATGAGCGAACAGCGCGTCGTCATGCTTGGAGCGGGCTCGGCGGCGGCGGGCATTGCCGGCCAGATCGTCACCGCGATGATGGCGGACGGCCTCTCGGCCGCCGCGGCCAAAGCGCGCATGTGGCTCGTCGACAGCCGCGGACTCGTGCATGACGGGCGTACCGATCTGGATGCGTCCAAGGCGCTCTATGCCCAGCCTGCCGAGCGCACTCGCGGACTGCGGGCTGCTCAGGCGCCCACACTGCTCGAGGTCGTGCGCCACGTGAAGCCCACGGTCCTGATCGGGACCGCCGCGCAAGCGTGCGCCTTCGATGAGCAGATCGCACGCGAAATGGCGCGTCACGTTGCGCGTCCGGTGATCCTGCCGCTCTCCAACCCCACCTCGAAGTGTGAGGTACACCCGGCGGATGCGATCCGGTGGACTGAAGGACGCGCGGTCGTGGCGACCGGCAGCCCCTTCGATCCCGTCGAATTCGGCGGTCGGCGCTTCGAGATCGCACAGTGCAATAACGCGTATATCTTTCCCGGCGTCGGCCTTGGCGTGCTTGCGGCGCAGGCGCTGCGCGTCACGGATCGGATGTTCGTAGCCGCAGCGCGTGCGTTGAGCGACCTCGCGCCCGCGCATAAGGACCCGAACGGACCACTGCTTCCTCCTCTGGAACACGTGCGCCCCGTATCGCGCCACGTTGCCCTGGCGGTCGCGCGCGAGGCCCTGCGTGAAGGGGTAGTCGAAGGCCTCAGCGACGCGGAGCTGCAAGAGCGCATCGCAGCGAGGATGTGGCCGCCGCGGTATCTGCCTTACCGCCGTGTTGCCGAGGCGCCGGATGGTCCCGGATACGCCGCAGCCAGCGCCCGCAGGTCCTTCGGCGTGAGCGCGACTGAGAACGCCTGAGCGTTCTCCTTGGTATGTGCGGGCGCGCCGGACTCCGGAATCGCAATGACGTGGCCGCTGCGAATCACCCAGGCCAGCGCAACCGCAGCCGCCGAGCACCCGTGCGCGGCACCGATCTGCGCCAGCGTGCGATCTTGCACCACGAGATGGTGATCTCCCCCGAGCGGAGAATAGGCCATCACCGGTACGTTGTGCTGCACGCACCAGGGCAGAACGTCCCGCTCGATGCGTCGGTTGTGCAGACTGTAGACGACCTGATTGGTTGCGCAGCGATGGCCGTCCGGAACGCGGAACAGGTCTTCCATCTGCCCCAGATCGAAATTGGATACGCCCCACGCGCGAATCTTTCCGGCCGCGCGTAGCTTTTCGAATTCCACCACGACACCCGCGAACTGCGCGCTCGCGACCGGCGAGTGGAGCAAATAAAGATCGAGATGATCGGTGCGCAGGCGAGCGAGGCTCGCATCGCACGCACGCGGGATGCCATCGCCAGAGACTTCGTCGGCCTCGACCTTCGAGACCAGGAAGATACGGTCGCGCTCACCGGCCAGCGCCTCACCGAGAAACTGCTCCGAACGGCCGTCGCCGTAGTTTCCGGACGTATCGATCAGCGTCATGCCGAGCGCAATGCCCGCGCGCACGGCCTCTTGCTCCTCACTCGGCGGATGCCTTCCCTGCCCGAGATGCCAGGCGCCTTGACCGAGCGCCGGGACGGTGGCGCCGTCCGGAAATCGTACCGTGCGGGCCGCGGTCTCAGAGGCCCCACGAGCCCGTGCCCGTGCACGGGCTTGCGCCGCGGGAATTGCACCCATGGCGGGCAACGACAGGTACGCCGCACAACCCATGTTGAATTGACGTCGGCTGAGCAGATGCTGGTTCATGGTGTCCACCTCCTTCGCCGGCGAATTGTAATGCCGCGGGCTACCGATGATGCTCGACTTGCCTGGCCGCAGGCTTGGCGGCTCGCAGAGTCGCAACGATGCGGCCTGTGGCCCCGCGCCCTGCGGCCCCGGCCCTGTGGCCCCTAGGAGGGTTCCGACGCCTCGCTTGCCTGCCCCTCGAGACGAGCCTTGAGCGCGATCCGCCCGAATAGCAGACCGATCTCGTAAAGCCCGTACATGGCCCCGGCCATGAGACACATGGAGATCGGGTCGGGCGGCGTGATCGCTGCTGCGGCTACGAAGCTCGCGATGAGCACGTAGCCGCGATTCGATTTGAGCTTCTCGATGCTCACGAGGCCGCTCACAACAAGCAGTACGACTACGACGGGTGCCTCGAAGGCGAGGCCGAACCCGAGGAACATCTTCATCACGAAGCCGAGATAGTTCGTAATGTCCACCATCATCTCGACGCCGACCGGTGTCGCCATGATCATGAACTGGAAGACGGCCGGGAACACTGCAAAGAAGGCGAAGCCGATGCCCGAGTAGAACAGAAAGATCGAGGAGATGAGGAGCGGTACCGCGAAGCGCTTCTCGTGTCGGTACAGACCTGGTGCCACGAACGCCCACAGCTGGTATAGCACATAGGGCATCGCGATGAAGATCGCGACGTACAGCGAGAGCTTCAGCGGCATCATCAAGGGCGCCAGGACATCGGTTGCGATGAGGTGGGCGCTCTTCGGCAGCCTGCGCTCGAGGGGCAACGCCACCAGGCTGAAGATCTGGTTCGATTTCCAAGCACACGGGATGAAGGCGAAGAACACTGCAGCCATGGCCTTGACGAGCCGGCTGCGAAGCTCGATCAGATGCGAGATGAGCGTGCTTTCTGCGAGCTTCTCTTGAGGTTCTTCGCTCAAGCGATCCTCCCCGTGTTCGGGCTCGAACCCCCGCAATGAATGCCAGGCAGTGGAGCGTGGCGGACCTGGCGACCGAGAGCCGCGCCAAGTGGCGCCCCTTCGCTATGTACTCGCTCTAGTTGGAATACGCCACGCCCGCGTGCGTGGCGACTTGGGTCAGATGCGCTGCTGCGATGCAGCATCATCGCGCGTCCCGCGCGTCTGTGAATGCGCGCGGTGCAGTCACGGCAAGACTGCCCACACCTCGCCGCAGCACCAGCTGCGGCGAAGTGGAACTGACTCCATTTGCGGGGTCAGGGCACTAGCCAGATATCGATTCCGCCGTGCTTGGTGCAGGCCCGCGCGCGGGTCCGGGTGGTCGTGAAGAAGCCGTCGTGACAGCGCGCCGCCGCCCGCGGATGCGCCTTGCGCAGGCGTTCCACGTCATCGCGATCGCCGCGTTCGTGGCCAGCGTTTGCGTGGCCAGCGTTCTCGTGGGCAGCGTTCTCGTGGGCAGCGTTCTCGTGGGCAGGGTTGTCGCGGCCGGGGTTCTCATGGGCCGCATTGCCGCGGGCGGCGTTGTCGCGCGTGGCGCCGCGCTCGTCCGCACCGTGCTCGTGCTGATTGGCGGACGGTTGATCGCGCTGCTGATCTGGCCGGTCCTGAGCATTGAGCAGCGAGGGGGCGTACGCCCCGAGCGCAAGAGCAAGCATCGCAAGGATCGTCGAACGATGGAGTGTCCGAATCATGGATAGTCCTCCTGGCTGAACAAAGGCAGTTCGAGGATAACGCCGGACGAATGAGCGAAGTTTCGCGTTGCGCGAGGTCGAATCATTTGCTTCGGCGACGATAGCACGGAGCTCCCGAGCGGCAGCACAGCGGCGTATTTTCGTAGAGGCCGTGGCGGCTCCAGCGCAATCTTAGCGGGCGCGCAGCGCGGTCGCCACC
>JBOHZR010000392.1:0-32354 GCA_050738595.1 Steroidobacteraceae bacterium
AGCACGAACCGCGCGAGCACCTCGCGCAGACGCGCGGTCTCGAGCGGCTTCGCGAGCACGTCGTCCATTCCCGCATCGAGGTAGCTCTGGAACTGGCCCGCGAGCACGTTTGCGGTGAGCGCCACGATCGGCGTGCGTATGCCGCCGCCCTCGGCGGCCCGAATCGCGCGGGTCGCCTCGATCCCGTCCATCACCGGCATCTGCATGTCCATGAGAATGAGGTCGAAGCGCTCACGCTCGACGATGTCGACCGCCTCCTTTCCATCACCGGCGACGCGCACGGCGCAGCCCAGCCGCTCCAGGAATTTCTGCGCGACCTTCTGGTTGACGGGATTGTCCTCGACGACAAGCACGCGCCCGCCATACGCCGCCGCGCCGGTGTCGGCCGCGGTGAGCGTCCCCCGCGTGACGAGCGCATGCGCGCTGCACTCCTGCGCCCCGTGCTCGAGCACATGCGCGAGGCACTCGCGCAGCTCACGCGGCCGTACGGGTTTGCTGAGATACGCTGCGAATCCCATGGAGGCGAAGCGCGAGTGATCGCCCCTGCGCTCGAGAGAGGTGAGCAGAATCAGGCGGGAGAGGGCGAGGCGCGGGTCTCCCGCGATGCGCTCACCGAGCATCGCGCCATCCATCTGCGGCATCTGATAGTCGATCAGCACGGCCTCGAACGGGCGTCCCTCGGCTACCGCGGCGCCGAGCCGCTCGAGCGCCTCTGCCGCGCTCGCGGCGGAAGCGACATCATATGGCCCCGCAGCGAGGTGTCCCGCGAGCACGCGGCGATTCGTCGCATTGTCATCGACGATGAGGATCCGGGAGCGACTTGCATCGAGCGCTAGACGCTTTGAGCGTCCGCTCGGCTCGCAGCGCGTAAGGGGCAGCGTGAACCAGAAGCTCGAGCCCTTCCCCACTTCGCTCTCGAGCCCCACCTCCCCGCCCATGAGCTCCGTGAGATGCTTGACGATGGACAGTCCGAGCCCGGTGCCGCCGTACCGGCGCGTGGTCGAGGAGTCTGCTTGCGTGAACGGCTTGAACAGCTCCCCGCGCTCCTCGGGTGCGATGCCGATGCCGGTATCCCGCACATCGAAGCGAACCTGCGCGGCGCCCTCCCGCTCGCCCGCACGGCGCACGGCGATCACGATCTCACCGACGGAGGTGAACTTGATCGCATTGCCCGCGAGATTCACGAGACACTGGCGGATGCGCTGCGGGTCGCCGAGCACCGTCTGCGGCACATCCGTCGCGATGTCGACGATGAGCTCGAGACCCTTCATCGCCGCCTGCAGCGCGAGCATCGACCCGACTTCCTCGACTTGATCCCACAGGTTCATCTCGAGCGATTCGACCTCGAGCTTGCCCGCCTCGATCTTCGAGAAGTCGAGGATGTCGTTGATGATCGCGAGCAGCGAGTTCGCGCTCGTGCGGATCGCCTCCGCATACTCGCGCTGCACGCGGCCGAGCGCCGAATCGAGCAGCAGCGCCGTCATGCCGGTGATGCCGTTCATCGGCGTGCGGATCTCGTGGCTCATGGTCGCGAGGAAAGCGCCCTTCGCATGGTTCGCGGCCTGCGCGGCCTGCGTCGCGCGCACCAGCGCCTCGCGCGCCGCGCGCGCCTCCGTCACGTCCTGCACCGAGCCGGAGGTGCGGATCACGCGACCCAATGCATCGAAGCCGGGCCGCCCGCGCAGCCGGTACCAGCGCCAGGCGCCGCTCGCAGTGCGCATGCGCACCTCGACATCGACCGGCACTCCCTCGGCGAGCTGCTGCTCGACGGCGGCATCGGACAGCGCGCGATCATCGGGATGGATGAGATCCCGCAGGACTTGCTGATCGTCGGAGAGCTCCCCGAGCTTGAAGCCGAGCAACTCGTGCAGGCGCGGGGAGAGCCAGAAGCGCCCGCGCGGGCCCGAGAGGTCGATCTCCCAGAGCCCATCCGCCGTGCCCTCGACCGCCCGCTCGAAGCGCGTCTGCACCTCGCGCAGACGGTCCTCGGCAAGCTTCTGATCGTGCACGTCCTGCGCGGAGCCCGACACCCGCAGAGGACGTCCGGCCGCGTCCCGCTCGACGCCTCCCCGAATGCGAAACCACCGGTAGGAACCGTCGGCCATCTGCATCCGGAACGTGTAATCGAGCGGCTCGCCCGCCTCGAGATGGCGCTCGAGCGCGCGCCAGGCGTTCGCGAGATCATCGGGATGGGTATGCTCGCGCGCCGCCTCGAGCGCATCGATCGACTCCTCGGGCGGATAACCGAGCAGCGCCTGGAAACTCCCCGAGTGCCAGCGAGTCTTCTTCTCGTAGCACAGCTCCCAGTGGCCTTCGAGACTCGAGCGGCTCGCGCGCCCGAGGCGGCGCTCGGCGTCCCGCAGCTGGGTCGTTTGCTCCTCGAGCGCTCGGGTCGTGATCCGTGTCGAGGCGGACAGCTGGTGCAGGGTGGCGCTCAGCCGGTCGCGCTGCCGGCGGATGCGCAGCAGCGCGAGAGCCGCAGCGATTGCCGCCGCAGCCATCAGCAAGGCGATCAAGGCCATCATGGGTGGTCGGGCCCCTCCATTGAGCGTGCGGTCCCGGCGCGACGTCTGCCGTGAGCCGGGTCACGCCTGGCGCACCCGCGCGGCGGGCGAGCGGCCAAACGCGATGCAGCGCACGTATTGGATCCCCCCGAAGTGCCCCGGTAGGCCCACCGCACGCAAACGGGTGGGGCCTCAGTCGGGCGAAAAGAAACTCGTCATGACGGCGGTCGCGGTGAGCACGCAAGCGATCAGGACGTACTCCGCGGCGATGGAGCGCGCGAGCGCCGCCCCGGCTTGCGGCTCGCCGCGCGCAAGCGCGGGCGTGAGACGCCACTTGTTCATCGAGGCGAGCGCCATCAGTACGGCGAATCCTCCGATCTTCACGAGCAGCAGCTGCCCGTACGGGCGAGCAAACGTCGCGAGGCCCGGGAGGAGACCCACCGCGAGCACCGCACCGGCAAGGAAGACTCCCGGAACGATCCACGCCGCGGCGAGCGAGAAGGCGGCGACGACGTTCGCCGCGACCGGTGCCGGCTCGAGCCGCGTGGCGAGATAGAGCGGCACCAGCGCACCGAGCCAGAACGCGACGATGAGAACGTGCGCGGTGAGCGCCACGATGAGAAACCAGCGGTCGGGGCTGACCGAGGTATGCCCGGTGAGCGTGAAGGAGACGACGGCGAGCGTCGCGCCCACGACGTTCGATGCGGCCGCGAGTCCGCTCGCTCCACGCAGGCCGGCCACGATCAACGCAAGCCCGAGAATGGCGAGCGCCGCTGCGGCGGCGACCGACGAGTGCAGCGCGATGCGCTGCAGCTGCGCACTCTGAACGCCCGATAGATCTCCGGCCATCCGTCCCGCCTGCAGCACGTAGTGCCCGATGACGGCGGCCATGGCGAGCCACGCCGAGAGGCTCCCGATCCTGCGCATCGCGGCTGCGCTTTGCCGGACCCGTTCGCCGAAAATCACGATGAACAGAGCGATCCCGGCTGCTTGCAGCAGCAACACGAAACTCCCCGCCCGCAGGGCGACCGAGAGCATGTCCACCATGGGCGATGCGCAGGTCCGATGCGCGGCGTGCGGGCGCTCAGCGGCCTCGCGCCGCGCCGGGTCGTGTCACGGTGAAATGAATACGTCCGGGAACGATGTGTCCATCTGCGCTCAAAGCACGCCAGCTGAGCTCGTACAGTCCCGGGCTCAACGCCGGCAGCGGCACTGCGACGCTCGCGGCGGACTGCCGGGGCAGCCGCTCGATCTTGCTCTTGGGGCCGCCGCTTCTCTGGATCCAGGCGGCGGTGAGGCGCGCGGGCTCCGAGAAGTCGAGCACCACCTGGGAGGGCGGCGCGGAAACGACGCTGCCATCGGCGGGCACGGCGCTGCGCAGATGGGCGTGGGCCTGGGCGGCGGCGATCCCCGAGGACAGCACGATTCCGGCGAACACTCGAGCCCAGCGCCTCATGCTCCACTCCTTCGAAAAACGGTTGCGCCGCCCGATCGAGCCACCGCGCCCGATCCTGCAGCCCACGCCGCTATGAGCTTCGCACAGGCCCACCGCCGCTTGCCAGCCGCGTGCGATATTCTTTCATCCACCGTGTGGGCCCCGGCAGCGCCTTCGCTCGAGCGCCCCCCCCCGCGGCCTTTCGTCGTGGAGCAGCCGCGCGAGTGAGCCTGTTCAACGTGATCTCCGCCGTGATCGCGATCGTCGCGCTCTGCGGCTATGCGAACGCGCGCCTGGTGCGCCTGCCCGACAGCATCGGCATCACCGCGGTCGCGCTCCTCCTATCGATTGCGACCGTCGCTCTGGGGGCCGCGAGTCCGGCGGTCGCGCACTGGAGCCGGGTGGTCGCAGGGGAGATCGATTTCTCCGCGCTCGTCTTTCACGGCGTGCTCGGGTTGCTGCTCTTCGCGGGGAGCCTGCACGTCAACCTCTCGGCGCTCACCCGGTCGCGCTGGACCATCATCGCGCTCGCGACGCTCGGCGTCGTGCTGTCGACGGTGATTCTCGGTTATGCATTCTTCTATGCCGCGCGGCTGCTCGGCACGCCGCTCGATCTCATCGACTGCCTGCTCTTCGGGGCGCTCATCTCCCCGACCGACCCGATCGCCGCGCTCGGCTTGCTCGGTCGGGCGAAAGTCTCCCGATCTCTCCTCACGACGATCGTCGGCGAAGCGCTGCTCAATGACGGAACCGGCGTCGTCGTCTTCACGGTGCTCCTGGCGATTGCGACCGGCGCGCAATCGCCCGCGCCGTCTCACGTCGCAGCGCTGCTCGCGCAAGAGGTCCTCGGCGGCACCGCCTTCGGACTCGCCGCAGGTTTCGCGGGCCTGCTGCTCTTGCGAAGCATCGACAGCTACGCCGTGGAGATTCTCATCACGCTCGCGATGGCGACGGCCGGCTACGCGCTTGCGGATGCGCTCGGCGTCTCGGCGCCGATCGCGACCGTGGTCATGGGGCTCGTGATCGGCAATGGCGGCCGCGAGCGCGCCATGTCCGAGCTCACCCGGGAGCGGCTGTTCACGTTCTGGGATCTCACGGACGATCTGCTCAATCTGCTGCTCTTCGGCTTGATCGGACTGGAGCTCACGGCGCTCGCGGGCACCGTGCGCGCGTTCGTCGGGCTCGCAGTGCTTTGCATCCCGCTCGCGCTCGCCGCCCGGCTCGTGAGCGTTGCCGTCCCGGTCTGGATTCTGAGTCCTTTCGAGCGCTTCGAGCCGAACTGCGTTCGATTGCTCACCTGGGCGGGCTTGAGGGGCGCGCTCGCGATCGCTCTTGCGCTCTCGCTGCCCCCACATTCGCCAGCGCGCGCGCCGATCGTCACGGCGACCTACGCCATCGCGCTCTTCAGCACGCTCGTGCAGGCGACGACGGTCGAGCCTCTGGCACGCCGCTGGACGCGCGGCGACGATCCGTCGAATCCGGCCGCCAGCGCCGCAGCAGCAAGGCGTTGCCGACGACGCTGATCGAGGACAGAGCCATCGCCGCGCCCGCAATCACCGGGCTCAGCAGGCCGAGCGCCGCCGCAGGCATTCCGACGATGTTATAGATGAAGGCCCAGAACAGGCCCTGCTGGATCTTGCGGTACGTGGCGCGGCTGACCGTGATGGCATCCGCGATGAGCTGCGGGTCGCTGCGCATCAGCGTCACAGCTGCCGCCTGCATCGCGACGTCCGCGCCCGTGCCCATGGCGATTCCGACGTCCGCGGTCGCCAGGGCGGGTGCATCGTTGACGCCGTCGCCGACCATGCCGACGAGGTGACCCTGCGCCTGCAGACGCCGCACCTCGGCCGCTTTCTGCTCAGGCAACACGCCCGCAAGCACCCGGCCGATGCCGATCTGTGCGGCGACCGCCGCGGCGGTCCGCTCGTTGTCGCCGGTGAGCAGAACGGTATCGATACCCCTCGTTTGAAGGCTGCGTACGGCCGCCGCGGCGCTCGGCTTGATCGGGTCGGCCACGGCAATCGAGCCCAGCCAGGCCGGCTGCGGATCGAGCGCCCCGACCCACATCACCGTCCGCCCCTGCCTCTCCAAGCGGCCCGCCCAGGCCTCGCCTTCCTCGATGGGAACCCGCTCTTCGTTCATCAGCAGACGATTGCCGATCGCAACCCGCCGCGCGCCCACGCGCGCCGTGAGTCCGCGGCCTGGGTGACTCCTGAATCGCTCGAGCGGCGGCAGTCGCAGGGCCTGCCCTGCCGCGCTCGCGGCGCTCGCGGCGCTCGGAGCTTCCGAGAGCTCGCGAGCTCTCGCCAGTACGGCGTGCGCAAGCGGGTGCTCACTGCCCAACTGGGCCGCGGCCGCGAGCGCGATCAGTTCGCTCTCCGCGATACCGTTCGCATTCACTTCGACGACGGCCGGCTTCCCCTCGGTCATCGTCCCGGTCTTGTCGAGGACGATCGTATCCAGGCGATGCATGCGCTCGAGCGCCTCCGCGTCGCGAATGAGAATGCCGGCCCGCGCCGCCACGCCGGTGCCGACGACGAGCGCGGTCGGCGTGGCAAGCCCGAGAGCGCAGGGGCAGGCGATCACGAGCACCGACACGGCGGCGATCAGCCCCGCGGCGAAGTCGCCCGCGATCAACCACCATCCGAGGAAAGCGGCAAGCGCCACGAGCAGAACGAGAGGCACGAAGACCGCTGCGACGCGATCGACGAGCAGCTGCACGGGGGCCTTCCTCGCCTCAGCGCCCTCGACGAGCGCGATGATGTGCGCGAGCGTCGAATGCTCGACGACGGCGGTGGTCTCGACCCTCAGCAGCCCGCTCCCGTTGATCGAGCCGCCGGTCACGCGGTCACCGGGTGCTTTCGCAATCGGCTCGCTCTCGCCGGTCAGCAGGCTCTCATCGGCTTCGCTGTTCCCGCTCGACACGACGCCGTCGACCGGCAGCCGCTCACCGGGGCGCACGACGACCACGTCTCCGATCGCCACATCGCCGGCGGCGATCTCCATCTCCGCCCCATCCCGCTCGATGCGTGCCCGCTCCGGCCGCAACGACATCAGCGCGCTCAGCTGTGCCGTCGTGGAGCGCTTCGCGCGCGTCTCGAGCCATTTGCCGGCCGTCACCAGCGCGATCACCACCGCCGCCGAGTCGAAATACAGATGCGCGCCATGGGGCCGTGCGAGCCACAGATACGCGCTGTAGAAGTAAGCCGCCGAAGTTCCGAGTGCGACCAGCAGGTCCATGTTTCCGACTCGCGCGCGCAGCGCCTTCCACGCGCCGCGATAGAATCGCGCGCCGATGAGCAACTGTACGGGTGTGGCAAGCGCGAACTGAACCCAGCCCGGCAGCATTACGCCGGCCGTCGGGGCCAGGAGCGGCGCACTGAGCGCCACCGCGATCGCCAGACGCGCGGTCTCGACCCTCATCCGGCGCTGATCCGCGATGGCGATCTCGCGATCTCGGGCGGGATCGCCCGTCGGCAGCTGCGCCTCGTAGCCTGCGCGCTGCACGGCCTCGACGAGCGCGGGGGCGGTGATTCGCGCCGGATCGAAGCGCACGTCTGCGCGCTCGCTCGCGAGATTCACGGTGGCGGTCACTCCCGGCAGGCCATTGAGCGCCTTCTCGACGCGCCCGGCGCAGGTGGCGCAAGTCATGCCCTCGATCGGCAGGACCACGTGCTCGAGCATCGCTACGCCTGCCGACCGCCAAACCCGGCGGCCTCGAGGGCGCGCGTGAGCTCATCGACCGGCGCCGTGCCGACGACGGTCGCGCGCTCGCTCGCGAGATCGACTCTCGCCTCGCTCACCCCTGGCACCCTGGACAGCGCTCGCGCGACTGCATTCGCGCAGCCGCCGCACGTCATGCCGCAGACCGCGAGCACGATCGTGCCGGCCTCTTTCGCTGACCCGTTCGCCGCTTCTGGCCTCATCGGAGCGCTCCTTACCGTTCGCTGGAACGCATTGTGCGGCCTTTAGCCGCTGGAAGGTCAAGCGAGCACGAGCTTCACCGCTTCTCTGCGTCAGACGGCAGGGCTCCGCCGGCCGGAGCGACCGCACTCTCAGCAAAGCGACCCGATTGAATTTCATCTATCGGCACGCGTGTTGCGCCGCTGCATCAAACGCTGCGTGCATCGAGGCGCGCTGCGCGCCTTGACGGCCGCGGGGTTCGCAGTTCACGATTGTTCGCCATTCGAACAAGTCTTCGCTGCGCGAAGAAACTACGGTGCAACCGCCGTGCGCGGTTGATTGAACGATCCACTCCGGCGCTGCGTCGCAGCAGGGGAGACTACGTGGATAGATGCAAGGCTGATGGGGTTGCGCTGCTCGCGGCGCTTGCGTTCGGGGCGTGTGCGGTGCAGCCGGGGTGGGCTCAGACGAACGCCGGGACGCCGGCCGCCCCGGCAACCGGCGCTCAGGACGCCGGCGCGCAGCCGGGCGAGCAGCTGCAGGAGGTACTCGTCACGGCCCGCAAGCGCTCGGAGGACGTGGAGAACGTGCCGATCACCGAGGACGTGTTCACGTCGCAGCAGATTCAATCGGCCGGCATCACGAGTCCGCGCGACTTCATCGCGATGGTCCCGAACATGACGCTGGTCGAGACGCAGAATGTCGGCAATTCCTTCATCACGATCCGCGGCATCTCCCAGGCGCGCAACAGCGAGCCCTCGGTCGCCGTGATCGTGGACGGGGTGCTCGAGACGAACCCCTACGAGTTCAACCAGGAGCTCTACGACATCCAGCAGATCGAGGTACTGAAAGGGCCGCAGGGGGCCCTGTACGGGCGAGACGCCATCGGCGGAGCGATCATCATCACCACGGCGGATCCGAGCAGGCAGTTCGAGGGGGCAGCCCGTGTCGGCGTGGGCAATGGCCCCTCCGAGCGTGCCCAGCTGATGCTGTCCGGGCCGATGGATGCGAGCGGGACGCTCAGGTATCGCGCATCGCTCAGCTTCTACAATACCGACGGATATCTGCATAACGCCTACCTCGACAAGAACGCCGATCCATACCGTGATTACTCGGGGCGCTACCGGCTGCTCTGGACGCCGCAAGACAGCTTCAGTGCCGACTTCCGTCTCTCCTATGACCGCACCGAGACAACTTCCTACTACTTCGTCATCCCGCGCGGCGACGAGGCGAATCCGTACTCCTATCCTTCGAGCACACTGCCCCCGGTTGCGCCGGAGATCGCACCGAACGCGAACGATACGACGAGCCCAATCCAGGTGAACAACGAGGGTACGGATAATCGCGACATTCTCGATGCCGCGCTCAAGCTCGACTTCAAGCTGGCCTACGGAACGCTCACCTCGATCAGCGATTACGATCAGACCAAGGAGATCGACACAGGCGACGCCTTCGATTTCCGGCCGGTCGCGACCTCGCTCCTGTACGCAGTCAGCCCGTTCATCATCGAGGGTGCCGGCTATTCCCCCGCCGCAGTCGGCGGTCCGTTCGACGAGAGCCAGAGCCAGTTCATCCGGGTGCGGGCCTGGAGCCAGGAGCTGCGCTTCACCTCCCCGACGGACTCGCCATTGAAGTGGATCGCGGGCGCATACTTCGTGCATACCGAGCGTTTCGTCTCGACGGGAAACCTGGCCGACCGCGGCCTCGGCGTTCCGCCCGTATATGAAACGCCGATCGTCGACCCGACCAACCCGTTTGCGACGAATACGAACGTGACCTTCCTCGCCGACGGACAGAACAACAACGCGTGGGCACTCTTCGGCGACGCGACGTACGACCTCACGAAACAGTGGGAGCTCGATGCCGCGCTGCGCTACGACCAGGACAAGCGCGAGAACACGACGTTCACGCCGACTGCGTTCCTGCCGAGCACGGACGCCTACTTCGGTGAGATACGCGATCACACCTGGAGCGCCTGGCAGCCGAAGGGGACGGTGCGATTCAAGCCGACCGACGACTGGACGATCTACGCGGACTGGAGCCGCGGGTTTCGCAGCGGCGGCTTCAACCAGACGGGCGTCGGTGCGGTCGCCGCGGCGAGCGGCATCAAGGGCGTCGGGGACGTCTTCAATGCCGAGATCGCGGACACCTACGAGCTCGGCGTGAAGGGTCAGATGTTCGACCACCTGCTGAGCATCGATGCGGACGTGTACCACACGCACTCGCAGAATGGCTACTTCTTCGTCTATCTTGCCGCGAACTCCACGCAGAATCTCGGCAACCTCAACGCGACCTACAAGGGCGCCGAGATCGAGCTCACCGCGTACCCCACCGATCGGCTCGACGTGTACGCCGGGTATGGGTACACGGACAGCAAGATCACCGCCATGGCCGACCCGACCGTGCTCGGGAACCAGGCGCCGCTCGTCTCGCGGGACACCCTCAACGCCGGCGCGCTGTACCGGCAGCCGCTCTCGGACGATCTGCAGGCGACCGCGCGGCTCGACTACCAGAACATCGGGCGTACGTGGTGGGATCCGTACGATTCCACCTCGCGCGATCCGGTGAACCTGGTCGACCTGAGGCTCGCACTGCAGGGTGAGCGGTGGACGGTGACGGCGTGGTCCAAGAACCTCACGAACACGATATACAATGCGGAGTTCTCGCCCGGAGGGTTCCTGTGGCGGGCGCTACCGCGCCGCTACGGGGTGGATATGGAATACCGGTTCTGAGGACCGGTCGTGCTTCCGAGGTATATCGCATGGCTACGCTCAAGACGCTTCCGTCCCGCCTGCATCACACGGCCTATGTGACCCACGATCTGGAGGGGACCCGCACGTTCTACGAGGAGGTGATCGGGCTGCCGCTCGTTGCGACCTGGTGCGAGGTGGACGAGCTCTTCGGCGCGGAGCGAGTCTACTGCCATCTCTTCTTCGCGCTCGGTGACGGGGGGGCGCTCGCATTCTTCAAGTTCGCGAAGCCGGAGGATGAAGCGCTATTCGGGCCGCAGATGCCCGCGACACCTTTCCACCACATTGCGCTCAATGTCGATGCCGAGACGCAGCGGGACATCGAACAGCGCTTGAGGGCAGCCGGCTACGCCGAGCCGCGGATGTACGTGCTGGAGCACGGCTATTGCCGCTCGGTTTACGTGACCGACCCGAATGGGCTCATCCTCGAGTTCACGCGTGATCACCCGAACGTGCAGAAGATCAATGAGACCCGGCGCGCGAGCGCCCACGCGGAACTCAAGCGGTGGATCGCGGGCGATCGCACCTCGAACAACGTGTATCGCTAACCGCCGAAGCAAGGACTGACTAACAGCAAGCGCTGACTGAAAGCAAGGGCCGGCTGAAAGTAAGGGGCCCGACGAGATGTCTCGCCGGGCCCTTTCCATTGGGGTTACCCGGTCCCCCCGGCGAGGCGGCCGGCGGTCCGCTCGCCCGCGTACGCTCACTTCTCCAACGTCAACCGCACCTGCAGGTACCACATGATCGGCGGGTTGAAGTAGGCGCCCACCTCTCCGGCTCCGTAGTTCGGCGAGCCGGCGGTCACGTATCGATCGTTCGTGAGGTTCGTTCCGCCGACCGCGAAGTCGTAGAGCCCGTTCGGCGAGATGTAGTGAATCGAAGCGTCGAGGTTGCGGGTGGCCGGCCGACGCAGCAGCGGCGTGTTCAGCGAGTCGTTGTACATCTCGGACGTGTACGTGAACGCCGGCAGGAAGCGGATGATGGCCTCGTTCGGCAGCGCGAGGTCGTATGACGGGTCGAAGGTCAGCTTCCACTTCGGCGTCTTCGGCAGCTTCGCATCGGTCCGCACGACCACGGGCAGCCCATTCGTGTTACCCGGCCCGTTATACAGTCCGCATGCGGGCTGGTTCGTTCCGATGGCGTTGCTGACGGTGGCCGGACAAACGCTCGTGCCGTCGGGTAGCGCGTACTCCGGAATGTTGGCGCTCGGATTCACGTACGTGTAGTACGCATCGATGAACGAGGCCGATCCATTCAGCTGCAGACCGCCCGGAATCAGCGACTGGAACTCGATCTCCGCGCCCTTGATCTTCGCGTTGCCCGCGTTCTGGTACACCGGCGAGATGCCCTGCTGAACGTTGAGCTGAATGGCATCGTAGTCGGTGTAGTACACCGCGGCGTTCACGAGCAGATGGTGCTGGAACCACTCGGACTTCAATCCGAGCTCCCAGGCCTTCGAATACTCAGGACCATAGCGGGCATCCGTCGGATCCGGGATGACCGAAGACAGTCGCGTCGTCCAGCCGCCCGCCTTGAAGCCCTTGTTCCAGCTGAGGTACGTCATCACGTCGTCGTTGAAGTGGTACTGAATGGCGAGCGACGGGTCGAAGATATGCCACGCCTGGCTGTCCGGAACGTTCGGGAAGTACCGCAGGTAGGGACTGGCGGTCGGATTGATCGCGAACTGCGGGGGGCAACCGGCCGCCGCCGGACTCGTCGCTGCCAGCGTCCCCTGCCAGCATTGGGAGCCGAAGGGGAAGGAATTAAGATCGCTCTGGCCGCCGAGGAAGTAGGCTTGAGCCGTCGTGTAGCGGCCGCCGGCCGTGAACGACCAGTGATCGGTCATCGCGTAGTCGGCATGCACGAAGATTGCGTAATCGGTGTTCTGCACATCGTTCGCCACGTCATACACGTAGAGGAGGCTTTCGAACGGGACATAGTCGTGCACGTATCCCGCCTCGTTGAAGTAGTAGAGGCCGCCCACGTAGTTGAGCTTATCGTCGAGCGCCTTGCCGAGGAGCTGGAACTCCTGCGAGATCTGCCACTGGTGCTGCGCGTCCGTCACTTCCTGGAACGTCTCCGGCGATCCGTCGAGATCGGTGCCGATATTCCACTTGATCTGGCGGTAGCCGGTGATGGACTTCAGCTGGAGATCGTCGGTGAAGCTGTACACGCCCGTAATGGAGAACCCGAACACATCATTGCGCGCGAAGTCGGGCCCATCGGCATACGTCGTGTCGATGTTTCCCGTGCTGTCATCCGCGTACGAGTCGAAGATTCTCGGCTGACTCGAGCCGAGGTAAGGCAATCCGGCGGCGATGTTGTTGTAGTTGTAGTCGGAACTCACCCAGGGGTTCGCCGCGTAGAATGCCGTGTCGTTAGCCGGCACGCCGACATAACCGGCGCCCGCGAGCGCCGCGCCGCCGATCGAGAGCCCCGGGACTTGCGCACGGGGCTGACTGCAAACACCCGCAAAGAGCGCATTCGTAGGCGCTGTCGCCGCAAGGAACGACGGCGGCCCTTTGGCAGCGTTGATAGCCGTCGGTATGCCCGCGACGCCGTTGCTGATGCAGAGATTGTAGAGCGTCGAGAAGGTCGACTGTCCGAGATTGCCGAAGTAGTTGCCGAGGACCGTATATGGCAGCGCCGTCTGGTCCTCGTGTGACCAGTCTCCCGTGAAGGTGAAGTTGAGCTTGTCCGAGGCGTTCCAGAGCACCTTGCCGCGCATGCTGAGGACGCCGGTGCCGCCGTAGTTATCGGAAGTCTGATAGCCCGCCTTCGGAAGGCTATCCTGCGGATCGACGACGAAGGGCGCATCGCCCACCGGGCCGTCGCTCGGATAGGGAATGACCTTCTGCCAGCCCGTTTGATTCTGTGAGGAGACCGTCAGGCTCGAGAGCAGCGTGCCCTTGATGATGGGGATGTCGGCCGTGAACCCTACGTCACGCCGGCCGTACTTGCCTCCCGTCGCCTGCGCGATGAACCGCGGCTCATCTCCCGGCGTATGGGTGATGATGCTGATCGCCCCGCCGATCGTATTGGCGCCGAACAGTGTCCCCTGTGGACCCTTCAGGATCTCAACGCGATCCACGTCGAGGAGATTGACGTTCGAGCCGATCGTGCGCGCGAGGAACACTCCGTCGAGATAAACCCCGACGCCGGGATTCAAGTTGAACGCGAAGTCGTCCTGACCAATGCCACGGATCGAGGCGGAGAGCACCGACCGGTCTCCCGAGAACGGCGCGCCTGCGTCGAGATTGACGCCGGGAGTCAAGTTCGTCAGCGAGTGGATATCGGTGATGTTCCGTTCCTGGAGCGCCGCCGTCGTGAACGCCGCGACCGAGATCGGCACGTTCTGGACGTTCTCGGTGCGCTTCGTCGCGGTGACGACAACCTCCTGCAGTCCGCCAGACTCCGAGGTGCCAGCGGTGGCTGGCGCCGGCGTGGTCTGCGCCTGCTGCGCGAACGCTCCGGTCGCACCGAGCGCGAGAGCGACGGCCACCGCCACACTCGCCCGCATCCGCGCAGAGCTCACTTGCGCTGCAACGTCCATCGAACCCGAACCCGGTGTCGTCGTCATGGCATTCCCCTCAAAATCACCACAACCAGTGCAGCGGCGCGAAGCAGCCGGTCGCGCCGGATGAACCAGCCCCCCGCGCGACTCGCTTCCGGCGCGGCTATTTTTGTTGCCGCCGCGCCGCACTCACTGTACCCAAGCCGCCGAGACTAGCTCACGAACGGGCGCCGGACACGGATAAGAGTGTGCTGGAACGTGTCCGACAGCGCGATCTACGGCTGCGCTCGGGATTCTCCGGAATTTGTGCGAAAACTGCAACAGGACGCCCCCCATCCATTGCCGCAAGACGCTGGATGGCGCGCCACGAGATCGCAGATTGCAGGGGTCCTCGCGCGGTAGCGTTCTCAGGCCGTGGCGGCTCGCCACCCGCCGGGCGCGTACGACTGGCGCACGACCTCGACGAAGGGGGCTGGACTCACCACTGCGCGGATCTCGCTCTGCACGTGCGGCTCGACGGTCGGCTTCGTGGTGCCGCCGTTCGGCTCGCCCCAGATGAGCGTCACTTCGTTGCCGGGCTCGGCGAACTGCGCATCGAGTACCGCGAGCGTGAGCATCTTCCCCTCGTTCTGGCTGTAGCCGATCCAGGTCGAGACGCCCGCGGGTTTGCTTCCGGAGAGCACTTGATCGAACGGGTGCATCGAATACACCGCCGAGGGGAACTCGAGGAATTTCGCGCGCACCTGGCGATTGAAGGTCGAGCCGAACACACGCGCCACGTCGTCGTTGTTGAGCGCGAGGGTGACTTTCTTGCGATGCTTGTCGCTCACGCACTTCTCGAGCGCCTCGCGCCCGACGAAATCGTGATCGAACTTCACGAAGCCGCCGTAGCCGATGTCCCACGGCGTGAAGTAGTAGTCCTCGATCTTCTTCGAGACGAAGCTGCCGCCGAGCGAGGCCGCCGCCTCGTAGCTCTTCGTCGTGAGCCACTTGCGGTACGGCTGCATCCTCTCGCCCGAGTACACGGCCGGGAGCGGTGAGGGAATCCAGCCGGACTCGAGCGCATTGCTCGAGTAGGCTCGCCCGCCGACCAGGCGCAAGCCGAACTCCTCGCCTGCGCGCACGAGCGCCTCGTGGACCGCTCCGTAGTCCTCCCACGGCCCAAAGATTTCGTAGCCCGGCTGGCCGGCCATGCCGTGGCGGAACGCCTTCACCGTCTTGCCGGCGATCTTAACGTCCGCCATGTGGAAGAACTTGAGCTCCGGAGCCGTCTTGCCGAGCGCCTTGTCCATGACCTTCATCGCATTCGGACCCTGCAGCTGCAAGCGGTAGACCTTGCGGCGCCCGTCGCTTCTCAATGCCCAGCGCTGGTCGAGCTCGACCTTCACGTCGTAGCCGCCCGTTGCGGCGTGGAACTGCACCCACTCGAGCGCCGGCGCGCGCCCCACGAGATTGAACTTCCCCGGCTCGAGATAGAACAGGATCACATCCCCGATGATGTAGCCGTCGTGGCTCACGGGCGCGAATTGCTTCGCGCGGTTCGGCTCGAAGTTCTTGAAGGAATTGAACGCCAGATGGGAGAGCATCTTGAGCGCATCCGGTCCTTCCACGGCGAGGTCGGCCATGTGATAGGACTGATTGAAGAGCACGCACGTCTTCTGCCATGCGCGCTGCTCGTCGCGCCAGTTGGTGTACTCCGGCTGCACGCCCGGGTAAACATTCGGCCCGCTCTGCGAGTTGCGCAGCAACTCGACCACGCTCGGCGCGGCTTGCAACAAATCCTCGAGGCTCTGGGTGCTCATTCGGCTCTCCGCTGTCTGAAATGGGTGGCCTGATTGAAAGGGATATCGGGGCCGGCAACGGGAAGGCTCGCCACATTGAGGCTGTCCTTCACGACGCCCGCGTGCTCGCGCATGAGCGCCTCGACGCGTGCGCTCTGCCCGCGCTCGAGCGCATCGACGATCCCGTGGTGCTGCCGGTGCGCGTAGTGAAGCATGTCGTACATGTCCTCGAGCCGCGCGCGATCGAACGCCAGCGCCTGCGGACCCGCGAAGGGAATCCGCCCGACGCGCTCGAGCGACTCGGCGAGGATCGCGCTGCCCGACTCATCGAGGATGAGCGCGTGAAAGCGCGCGTTCATCTCCGCGTACGTCCCCTCGTCGCTTTCTTGCAGGCGGCGCTTGCGCAACATCGCATCGCCGTCCTCGAGGCACGCTCTGAGCTCGCGCAGCAGAGTCTTCGAGGCGCCGCGCTCGGCGATACGCCGGGCGGCAAGCCCCTCGAGCACGGCGCGCACGTCGATCGCATCGCCGATGTCCGCGCCGGTGAAGCTGCGCACGACATAGCCGCGAGTGTCGTGCTCCGCGAGAAGCCCTTCCTGGGCGAGCAGCGGCAGCGCCTGGCGAATCGGGGTCCGGGACATGCCGAGCGAGTCGGCGAGCGGAGCCTCTGCGACGCGCTGCCCGGGCGCAAGCCGGCCGCGCAGGATCATCTCGCGGATGCCGACCACGGCTCGAGCGAGCTGCTCGCTCATCAGCGCATCGCGGGGGAGGTCATGATCCGCGCAGAATGGCCGATGGGATCCCGAACGTCAAGATGGGATCCAGTTCATCCCGGTCATCCGCGGGCTCACCCCCACAGCTCGCGGGTCGCGAGGCGCGCGCCCTCGACGAGCGATTCGAACTTCGCCCACATGACCTTCGGATGCACGCGCTTGATCGTGTCTGTCTGCGCGAAGCCGCAGTCCGCGCCCGCCATGACGCTCTCGCGCCCGACGATGCGCGCGAAGCGGACGATCCGGTCCGCGACGACCTGCGGGTGCTCGACGGTGACGGTGTGGTGCGTGATGACGCCGGGGATCAGAATCTTTCCGGGCGGCAGCTTCACGCGCTCCCACACGCGCCATTCGTGCTCGTGGCGCGGATTGGCCGCCTCGATGGAGTAGGCGCCCGCCTTCACCTTGAGGATCAGATCGACGATCTCCTCGAGCGGCGCATCCGCGACGTGCGGCACGTGCCAGCTGCCGAAGCAGATGTGGTAGCGCACGCGGTCTTCCGGAATGCCCTCGAGCGCCCGATTGAGCGCATCGACACGCGCTTCCGCCCATTCGCGATAGCGGCCGGGGCTCTCCTGCACGAGCGAGTCGTACATGTTCGCGAGCACCGCATCGTCGACCTGCACGATGAGGCCCGCCTTGTGAATCGCGAGATACTCCGTGCGCAGTGCGTCGGCGAGCGCGAACGCGTAATCGCGGTCGGACGGATAGAACTCGTTCACCCCGTTGAATGCCGCGCTCGCCGGCGCAACGGCGGTCATGAATGCCTCGGTGACGCGCACCGCTTTGAGCGCGTCCTTCAGATGGTCGATCGCGGCCGTGATCGGCGCGGTATCACGGTAGCGGATCTCGCCGACGCAAACCTCCGCGGGCACACCGTGCAGAACCTGCGGAAAATCCTGCGCGATCGCTTCGGGGAAGCGCTCGAGATCGCGGCCGAGCCAGGTGACGGGCCGGATATCGCTCTTGCGCACCTCGAAACCGGTAATGCGATCGAGGATGTAGTTCGCCCAGCTCCCCTTGCCGTACTCGCCGTCGTTCACGACGTCGATGCCGATCTCGGCCTGCTTGCGGACGACCTCCGCCACCGCAAGCCGGCCGCGCCGCTCGTACTCCGCCGGGTCCTTGGGTGGGCCGCTCATCCAGGTCGCAAGCTCGGTGAGCGCCTCCGGTCGGGGGAAGCTCCCGACGTGCGTCGTGAGAATGCGGTCCTGGCTCCTTTTCATGCGTTGGCCCCCGGGCGCGAGTGTCTGCAATGGATCGCACAGCTTGCCGTGAGAACGGTACGGCGTCTACAGTTGCTCCATCGGCATTCCCTTGCGCCATCGGCATCGATCGGGAGCTCTCTCATGGCAACCGCAGCATCCTCAGCATCCGCAGCAACCACACGCTGGACCCCGGACAGAGTGGCATTGAAGTCTCCGCAGTCGCTGTTCATCGGAGGCGAATGGGTGCGCTCGCAATCCGAGCGCACGCTCGAGGTGATCTCCCCGGTCACCGAGGAAGTCCTCATCAAGGTGCCGGAGGCATCCGAGCGCGACATGGATCGCGCCATTGCCGCTGCGCGGCAGGCCTTCGACAATGGGCCGTGGCCGCGGCTGACACGCGAGGAGCGCGGCAAGTATCTTCTGAAGGTCGCCGACGCGCTACGCGCGCGGCTGCCCGAGCTCGCGGAGACCTGGACCGGCCAGATGGGCGCGCCGATCGGACTCACGAAATACGCGGTCGGGCAGGCGCCGGAGCTGTTCCAGTACTACGGCAACCTCATTCAGTCCTACCCGATCATCGATGAGCGCCGGCGCGACGATGGTCGCGTGGCGCGCATCGTGCACGAGCCGGTCGGTGTGGTCGCGGCGATCACGCCATGGAATGCCCCGCTCGTGCTGCTCTGCTACAAGGTGGCACCGGCGCTCGCGGCCGGCTGCACGATCGTCTCGAAGCCCGCACCGGAGACCCCGCTCGATGCGCACCTGCTCGCGCAGTGCATCGAGGAGGCGGGTCTTCCTGCAGGTGTATTCAACGTGCTGCAGGCGGGGCGCGAGGTCGGGGACTATCTCATCCGCCACCCCGGCATCGATAAAGTGAGCTTCACGGGCAGCAGCGCGGCGGGCCGGCATATCGCGGAGGTCTGCGCTCAGCGCCTTGCTCGAGCGAGCTTCGAGCTCGGGGGCAAGTCAGCCGCGATCGTGCTCGATGATGCAAAGATCGGGGACGTGCTGCCGAGCCTCGTGCCCTTCTCCATGCCGATCACCGGGCAGGTGTGCTTCTCACTCACGCGGGTTCTCGTGCCGAAGTCGCGCGCGCGCGAGGTGCTCGATGCGTATGTCAGCGCGGTGCAGGCGACGAAGGTCGGCGATCCTTTCGACCCCGAGACCCAGATGGGGCCGCTCGCGATGAAGCGGCAGCTCGAGAGGGTTCAGGGCTACATCGCCAAGGGCAAGCAGGAAGGCGCTCGGCTCGTCACGGGCGGTGGAAGACCGCGCGGTCTCGATCGCGGCTACTTCGTCGAGCCCACCGTGTTTGCCGACGTGCAGAGCCGCATGACGATCGCGCAGGAGGAGATCTTCGGGCCGGTAGTCTCCTTCATCACGTACGACGGCATCGATGATGCCGTGAGTAAGGCGAACGACACCATCTACGGCCTGCACGGCGCGGTCTACACGGCCGATGCGGAGCGCGGGTTCGAGATCGCGCGTCGCGTCCGCTCGGGCAGCGTCACCGTGAACGGTCTCATCGTCGATCCGAAGATGCCGTTCGGCGGCTTCAAGCAATCGGGACTCGGCCGCGAGGGCGGCATCGAGGGGCTCGATCCGTACTTCGAGACGAAGACCGTCTACATGGCGTAGGCGGCCCGCGTCGCCGCATCAGTGATTGCGCCGCCGCGTGAGTGATCGCGCGGCGGCGCGCGATCACTTCGCTTTGCGCGGATGCAGGAAGTCCGGCTGCCAGTCCTCCTGCGCGCGGGCGATGACGTAGGCGTGAATCGCCTTCGCGTCCTGCGGCGTGATTTGCTTGGCGAACGAGGCCATGCCCGCTTTCGCGAGCTTGCCTCCGAGCACGACCGCATCGAAATCCGCGTGTGCCTGCGATCCGAGATGTCGTAGATCCTTCGCTCCGCTGCCGACGGCATTCTGGCCGTGGCAGATCGCGCAGTGCTGCCCATAAAGGACCTCACCACGGTCCACGAGCCTCTGGGGCTCCACGACCTGCGGCGGCGGCTCGATCTCGGCGGACGGCGGCGCGGGAGGCAGGCTCACGCCCTGCGCATCGAGCCTGTACACGAGCAGCCGCGCGGGCCCGACGGAGAACCGCTTCCCGCCCACATCGAGCCCGTGAACGATCGCGCTGTTCCATCCCGCATTGACGGCGATGTACTGGCGGCCGTTCACCTCGTAGCTCATCGGCCCTGCGACGGGAACCGACTGCGTCGGGCTCTCCCAGAGCTTGCGCCCATTGTCGGCCCGATAGATCGCGAGCGTCTTGTCGATGGTTCCCTCGACCAGAAGATTTCCCGCCGTGGCGAGCGTTCCGCCGTTGCCCGGATGCGCGTATGCAATACGGAAGGCCTCCCGCTGATGCACGGGATCCCACGCGAGCATGTAGCCCTTGTCGCGCGTGTCGATCTCGCGCTCGAGCTTCTGGCGCAGTTCGCGGTATTGCGTGTAGTCGGCGCCGAGCGTCGAGCGGCCGAGCTGGAATTTGAACTCGCCGGGCGGCGCCTTCGAAACAGTCATCCACTGTTCCATGGCCGGGATATAGACGAGCCCCGTGAGCGGGCTGTACGACATCGGATTCCAGTTGTGTCCGCCGCCCGAGCTGGGAGTGAGGATATGCGGCTTCACCTCGAGCCGCGCCGCAGGCGTGCGGACCGGGCGCCCCGTGCGCATGTCGACACGCGTCGCCCACGTGATGGGCACGTAGGGCTTCGCAGAAATGAGCTTCCCCGTCGCGCGGTCGAGCACATAGAAGAATCCGTCCTTGGGCGCGTGCATGATCACGTGCCGCAGACGTCCGCCGATCTTGAGATCCGCGAGCATCAGCGGGGCGGTGCAGTCGTAGTCCCACTCCTCGCCCGGAACCTCCTGGTAGTGCCACACATAGTGGCCGGTCTTCGCATCGACCGCGACGATCGAGCAGAGGAAGAGATTGTCGCCTCCGCCCGGACTGCGGAAATCCTGTGGATGCGGCGAGCCATTGCCGGTGCCGAAGTAGAGGAGGTCGAGCTTCGGATCGTAGACGATGGCGTCCCAGTCATTACCGCCGCCGCCGACCGTCCACCACTTACCCTTCCAGGTCTTTGCCGCCATCGGCATGACGGAATCCGAGGCCGCCCCGTCGGGGCCCTTGCGCGGATCGCCCGGCACGATATAGAACTTCCAGGCAAGCCGGCCACTGTCCGCATCGTATGCCGAGATATAGCCGCGCGCACCGAAGTCTCCACCGCCGTTGCCGATGACGACCAAGCCATGCGCAACGCGCGGCGCGCCGGTGAGCGAGAGAGGCTGTCCCGGCGTCAAAGTCTGCGTGATCCAGACCGGCTTGCCGGTGCGCGCATCGAGCGCGATCAGCCGGCCATCGAGCGCCGCGATGATGATCTTGCCTTTCCAGGCTGCGAGTCCGCGGCTGACCGTGCCGCAGCAGGCGAGACGTGCCCATTCGAGCGGGACCTTTGGGTCGTATCTCCAGAGCATCTTACCGGTCGCGGCATCGTACGCCGTCGTCACGTCCCACGCGGAGACGTTGTACAACACGCCGTCGATCTCGAGCGGGGTCGCCTCGACGCCTCGATACGTATCGAGATCGGCGTACCAGGCGAGCCCGAGCCGCTTGACGTTCTGGTCATTGATTTGAGTGAGGGGACTGAAGCGCTGCTCGCTCCACGTGCGTCCGCTCGACATCCAGTTGCCGGGGCTCTCGTCCGCGTTCACGAGCCGCTGCTGATCGACGGCGGCCGGTGCGCGCAGGAGCCGCATCGCCTGTGCCACATTCGCCGCAGCAGTCGCCGCCGCATCGGTCCGGGCGCCACCGGGCGGCTGAGCGGCGTCGGCCGAGCTGTACTCGGCACTCCCAAGGAGCGCAATCGCCGCGACCGCAACGGCCGCCTGCCAGATCGGTTTTCTCAACGCGCCCCCTGGGTCCCGTTCGCCGCGCAGGCACAGCCGCTCCCCGGCGCGGCGAAGGGGGGCGGCATACCGTAGGGCAGGAACGTCGAGATGGCTGCCGTCTGCTCGATCCTGCCACCTCGGATCCTGAATGCCTCGATGACGTCCTGCGTGAGCGGATACGCAATGCGCCCATCGCGCGCCGTCCCGCGCGCCGAGCCACCGCCCCGCGCGGAATGATCGACGAACCCGGTGTATACCACCACGCCGCGTTCCACGTCGACGATCGGCGTGAGTCCATCGCGCAGCCGATCACCCGCAGGACGATGACTCGTGTTGTATCCGTGCACGAGGGCCGTAAGCCGCGCGCGCGGACTACGCTCGCCACGACGCAGGGGGCGCTCGAATTTCGTTGCGGGAAGGCGCAACGGCGCCTCGCCGAAGGGGCCGCCGCCTCGCGCAGGATCGACCGTCACGTCCACCGCGGCGATGCGGCCACCGCGCTCGTCGAGCCGCATTCCATAAAAGGCGGGATCGCCGTGCTCCTCGACGACGCCCAACCAGGCGACGCTGCCCGTCGCAGGATCGGCTGCGACGATCGGACTCTTGGACACTCCGGTCACGGTGCTCCACTCACCCTCTCCGACTTGCATCGGCACGCCATTCTCGGCGTAGCGCACGACCTTCGCCCAAGGGACTGAGGAGGGATCGTGACGCGCAAGCGCACTCATGTAGCGGCCTGCCAGCTCGAGCAGGCACGCACGGTCGCAGGCCGCCGTCGTGCCCACCGCCGCCGCCCGATCCTCGAACGCATCGCTCACGTCGGTCGAAGGCACCCCGTCGGTCACCCATGGTGAGTGCATGAAATACGGGATGTACGTGAAGATCGCCTCGACGCGGTAGATGCGGCCATTCACGATCTTGAACGCCTCCATCAACGAGAGCGAGTTCGGCCATTTGAGCAGCGTGTGCCGCTCCTTCCCGTCGGTCGTGCGGTAATCGACGAAGCTGTTGTCGTGGTCGAAGAAGCCCGTCGCGACAACCACCCCGCGCCGCACGTCGATAAGCGGATAGCGACGCTCGCGCACACGCTTGTTGATGCGAAAGAAGCCGAGCTTGAACTGCGGCTCGCAGCCCTGTGCGAGCGCGGCGGAGCCGAAGCTCCCGCGCGTGGTGCTGATGCCGTTCTCGGTCCTCTGGCAGTCGGGATCGAAGAGCGTGAGCACCGCGCCGTCGTTGCGCTCGACGGTGCTGAAATACCCGTTCGCAACGTCCCGCAGCCGCTCCCGCTCGCGACGCTGCGCGGGCGGCAGCACCTGCGCGAACGCCGGATCGTGCACGAGCTTCGCAGGATCCCCGAATGGCGCGGGCCAGCTCGTCTTGCGGTCCACGACGGTCTCGACCTCGGTGATCCGATGGTCCACGACTTTCAGACGCATCGCGTAGTACGCCGGCGCGCCGTGCTCCTCGACCGTGCCGAACCACGCGACGTTTCCGGTGTCGGGGTCGGCTGCGAGCAGCGGGTGCGCCGAAGCGGAGGAGATCGACCCCCACAGTCCCGCCCCGATCGGCAGCTCCACGTCGTTCTCCGTGAAGCGTGCCGCCTTGGCAAACGGCACGCTCGCGGGAGCGTGGCGGACGAGCCCGTCCATGTAGCGCTTCGCGAACCCGACCAGACAATCGCGGTCGCAGTCGGACACGTTTACTGCGGTGCGCTCGCCGTAGGCCTGAGCACTGGCACGCGGTGCGGCCGTCGCGAACACGGCCGCCAATGCGCCGGCCGCCACGACCGAGGCGAGGTCGCAGAGCCAGGCGCACTTCGGCTGCCGCGTGATCACTGCAGGGCCGCTCTGCCCAGCCGCGCCGGCGCGGCTCGCTCGCCGGCGCATCACTTCGCGTAGTCGCTCATGGGAACGGTTCCTCCCGCCGCTGGGTTGGGCGGCGGCGCCGCACGACCGGTCACCGGATTTGGATAATGGAAGGGCAGCACGTAGAAGCTCGGATAGGTGAGATAAACGTGCGAGGGGGGCAGGTCCGGCGGCGGTGGGAAGCTGTCGGGGCGCGTGTTCGGCACGGCGTGATCGATCCATCCGCCCTTGTATGGCGCGTACATCGTGAATGCGGCCCGCACGTGCGCAAACTTCCATACGCCGTGGTCGTTGACGTACGTGTTCTCGTACACGCAGTCGCCCCAGATTCCCCCGCCGGCGGTCCCACCCATGACGATCGCGGTCCAGCGACCGTGCGCAGTCTTGCCGTCCGGCGCGACATCGACGATCCCCTGGAATTGCTGATGGTTGAGCAGCTGGCCGGCTCGGCTCGACATCCCGATCGGACCGAGCCCAGTGACCAGATACTGAAGCACCCGCTGCGGGCCGATGAAGATGCCGCGGCCGCCAATCTCATACGTGCCGTTGGCGGCGAACAGATGTGCGATGTCGGGCCAATGCGCCTTGTCGACGTAGTATCCGTACGCGCGCTGGACTTTCTCGATCTGCGCCTGGTCGGCGAGCCGCTGCACTTCGCGTGCGAGCGCGTTGACGCTCGATTCGAGCGCCGCGAGCGGCGCCGGCTGATCCGCAGGCCCGTGCACCTGCTCATCGACCATCGGCGTCGCCGTGGAGACAGGATTCGAGTAGTGATACGGCGGGACGTGTACGCCGGGGAGCGCGTGATAGACCTCAGTCGGCGGTCGGTCGGGGGGGTTCGTGCGGCTCGGCCCGGCGAGCGCAATGTCGCCGCTCCCCCAGCCCTTGTCGTAATCCGCGAAGAAGGTCACGTAGAAGTGCAGCTTGCTCAGACGCCACACTCCATGCTCGTTGACGTACTCGTTCTCGTACTCGCCCTCGCCCCATTCGCCTTTGCCGTTGCGAGCAAGCATCACATCGCTACGCCAGCGCGCCTTGGCGGTGCGATTGTCGGGCGCCACGTCGATGATCGGCTGCAGCATAGGATAGTCATTGAGCTGACCCCTCTCGAGCCCCCGCTGACCCATGAGCTCGAGCCCCCGGCGGATGTGCGCCCGACCGACATACACGCCGCGCTGACCGTATTCGTAGGTCGCACCGTCGCTAAAGAGCGCCGCCGCCCGATTCCAGAGCCCCTTGTCGATGTAATAGCCGTATGCGGCCTGCACGCGAGCGATGGCCTCGCGCGATTCGAGCCGCGCCAGGGTGCGCGCCGTGTGCACAACGGCGGCGTCCAGTTGTGCGATCTGCATCGCTGACTCATCTGCCGCCCGGGGTCCATCGGCCGCCTCTCGTGCAATTCGACCGGCGACAGTCGAACGGACGGCGCCGATCCGCCTCGCAGCGCGCACGCCGCTCGCGGCGCAGCCCTTGGCGCAGTCATAGTGAAAGGGCGGAGTGAAGACATCGGGGAACGGGCGGTACACAACGGTGGGCGGCCGATCGGCGGGAAACGACCGGCCGACCGCGGACTTCCAGTCCGCCGAGACGGGCGCGAGCTTCGCCCAGCCGCCCTCGTAAGGGGCGACAAAGTTAGGATAGTAATGCAGCTTCGCGATCTTCCACACCCCGTCCTGTTTGACGTACTCGTTCTCATAGATGCCGGCGCCCCACTGCGCATCGTGATGGTAGTGGCCGAGCAGCGCGATCTCGCGCCAGCGCCCCTTCGCGCTCTTCCCGTCCGCCGCAACGTCGATGAGCGGCTGCAGCTGCATGCGGTGATAAAGCTGTCCGTAGGGCAGGCCCGGCCCCGGACTGCCGCCGGCCTCGCGAATCAGTCGCTCGCGAATGCGTGCTCGGCCGAGGTACACGCCATCGACGCCCACTTCCATCGCGGCATCGGCAGTGAACAGGTCGGCTGCATCGTCCCAGTAGCCCTTGTCGAGATAGTAGCCGAAGGCGCGCTGCAGCTTCTCGATGGCATTTGCGTCGTGGATGCGATCCGCCTCGCGGCGCAGCGCAGCGACCTGCGCCTGCAGGCGCTCGGCCATGCGCTGATCCGCAGCCGCGCCGGCCGCGTACCCGCGATGCGCGAGCGCAACGCCCGCAATGATGCCCAGCGTCGTCGCAAGCCAGGGCCGCCCTCGCGGCCTGGTCTGTGCCGCCCGCTCGGTGTTTCCTTTCCAACCCCTGGACATCACGCTATGATTCTTTGGTCGCACGGTTGACACGTCCTCGATCCTACCCGATCGTGGCAGAATAGCGACAGGCCGATGAATCGCTTGCTTCCGCTGGAGTCGCCGCTTGACCGATCTGGAAGTGGGCGCGTTGCTCAGCGCGCGGTCGCTCATCGACCTCAATACCCTCGATGAGGCGCTGCGGGCACCCGCGTGGCTGCGCTGCGCGGAACACTGCTTTCCGGGAGTGTCCATCAGCAACCTCTGCCCGAATCCCGAGCTCGGGCTGATCGCGGGGTCGTCCTTCGGATCGGGCCGATTGTGGACCATTGCCTCCCCGCCGGTCAGGGTGAGCTACGACCCGCGCGGCCTGCACGAGGAACATGCGCAGATCTTCTCCGTGATGCTTCAGCTCGGAGGCGCCACGTTCATGCGCCAGAGCGACCGCGGCGGCGCGTTGCACCCCGGCGAACTGTGTGTGATCGACGGCGCCCGCCCGTTCGAGCTGGAAGTGGCCGCGCTCTCCTCGCACTTCATGGTACTGCAGATCCCGCGCCGCGCAGTGCTCGGCCGCCATCCTTATCTGGAGCGACGCACGGCAGAGGCGTTTGATCCGCATGAGACGGGCACGACGTTGCTGCGCGGTCTGCTGCTCAATTTGCTCGAATCGGCAGATGGACTCGCGCACGACCAGCGCGGCGCAGCCCTCGGTGCCGTCATCCAGCTGCTCGGCGCACCTCGCATCGGTGAGCCACACGGTCGCCGCGGCGCGAGCTGGCGCGTTCGCGCCGCGCTTGCGCTCATCGACTCCGAGCTCGCCGATCCCGATCTCGATGCGAAGCGCATTGCCGCCGCGCAGCGCATCAGCCGCCGCCGGCTCGATGAGATCATGGTCACGGCGATCGGCACGCCGCTCACCGCGCACATCTGGCAGCGCCGCCTCGAGCAGGCGGCGAGCGACCTGCTCGAGCCGAAGCTCGCGGCGAAGACCGTGACGCAGATCGCGTTCGCGGCGGGATTCGAGGACGCGGCCCATTTCACGCGCGCATTCAAGCGCCGCCACCGGTGTACTCCGAGCGCGTGGCGCCGACGGCACGCGCTTAAGTCGCAGGTCCCGACGGTCGAGGGGCAACGCGTTTCCTGAGCCGCTGTGGCGGCCGCCACCCACAATCCCGCCGCTTCAGTGTCCGAGAAACGGCGGCGGGGGGGGTGTCCCCTTGATCGTCCGCGGGTCCTGATAGGGAATATCCATCATCACGACGCGGCGCTGAAAGCACCAGTGGCCGTGCAAGCGCACCAGCGTGTCCTCGTAATGGCCGCCCATGACGGGCACCGGTCTGTCGTCCTTGCCGCGATACATGAAGACCAGCTTCGACAGCGCCGTGGCGTGGTCGCCGTGCACGTGAATGATGATGGTGGTCATGAGATGGAAACCCATGACTTTGTGTGGATCGGGCGCCTGCGTTCCCATGTACTTGCGCATGAGCGCGAGAATTGCTCGCGGTCCGCGGGCGCGCCCGAATCCTCCGATCCATTCACCGTCGGGGGAGAACAGGTTCGCGTAGCCTGCCAGATCGTGCGTATCGAGCATGTGTCCGTACTCGAGCAACAACTGACGGATCGCATCCCGGTCCTGTAGGGTGCGTACCTCGGCCTGCAGCGCAGCGAATTCAGCCTCGGTGGGGGCGGCAGCGGCCGCCATCGGCACAAGTGACGCGCCGATCACGACGGTAATCGCCGCGGCGCTTGCACACTGCAACCACCGCGGCACATTGGTCGTTCTCATGGATGCTCATCCTCTTGCGACGGCCGCCGTTGCTGCCATTTCGTCACCATATCGAACGGGCTGCGCATACCGTACGGCACGCGCGGGCCCAGCACGACCTCGACCTGGCTGATCTGCCCCTTGACGACCCTAAACATCTCCACTTGCTCGATCGTGAACGGTACCAGCTCGGACGCCGGAACCTGCAGCGCTTTGCCGTGGCGCAGCTTGATCGTGCGGACATTGCCGGGAACATTCGGTGTGAACAGCCCGACGACCAGCCCGTATTGCGGGTCGACCGCCCAGATGCGTCGCGGTGCGACGGTATTGCCGTTGTTGAAGCGGCTGGAGTTCATCTGGCCGAAACAGCTGCGATCGTCTGCGCTTGCGGTGGCGCCGGCGCCGCTCGGTCCCCGGGCACCGGGCGAGCGGCCGTGTGAGGTTTGCATGCCGTTGTCGTAGCGCTCACAGTCAACCGCGTACGGCGCCAGGTGCCCGTCACCGTGCTGCATCGCATCCCAGTTGGAATCTGCGATCGCAATCAGACGGGCGCGACTCGTGCGCTCAGCGGGCGGTATCGGTCGCGAGAAGTCCGGCCGCGGCGCGCGCACGGTCGCCGCCGCCGACAAGCCCGATCGTCCGACGAGAGTCTCCAGTTCCGTCACACGGTGGCCGACCACCTTGAGCCGTGCCGCCATCATCACGGGTCTGTCGTTCTCCTTGACGATACCGATCCAGACGACGTTGCCCGTCGATACGTCGGCGGCGTAGATGTTGTAGTCGCGCCGCCCGTCCACCGTCTTCCACAACCCCTGTTCACCGTACTTCAGCGGCACCAGGTTCTCGGTGAACTTCACGTCGCCCGCCACGGGCAGCCGCCCGGGCTCATGCGCGACGAGCGCCTGCGCATATCGGCTCGCCATCTCGAGGAGGCAGCCGCGCTCGCAGGCGCCGCCGCCGGCCTGAGCAGCGTGCGCACACGGGGTAGCGACGGCGTACGGCAGCAGCGCGATCGTGAGCGCCATTACCGCGGATTTCGCCGCGCCGGCCACCCCTCAGAACTGCCGCTGCAGCGTCACCGCCCACTCCCGGGGCGGAGCGATCTGTCCGTCGATGTAGCCCGCGCCGGTATTCGTCTTGGTGATGAAATAGAGCTTGTTGGTCAAGTTGGTTACTTGAAAGGCGAGGCTCCAGAGCCGATCGGCCGTCCAATAGGTGAGCCGGCCATTGAGTAGCGTGTAGGGCGAGTTCTGCACGTCCGCATCGCAGGTCACATCGCCGCACGATCCGGGCGTGAAGCTCGCATCCAGCCGCGGAGTGAGCGAGCCGTGGCCGCCGAGCGCGAACTCGTACTGCGCGCCCAGACTCGCCTTGAACTTGCCCACGTCCGGTACGCCGGAGCCAACCGGAACCGCGGGCGAGAGCGAGCGGGTGAACCGGAAATCGAGGTAGCTGAGGGAGGCATCGATCGTCAGATTGTCGGTCGGCAGAAGATTCAACTCCGCTTCGGCGCCCTTCCCGTGCGCATCCGCCGCGTTGATGTACTCCCCGCATGGGTTGTTGTACGGTGGTGGGAGCGGGTGACCCTGCGCGTCGACGCACGTGGCCGGCGTACCAAAGGCCTGATACCCGTAGTAGAACTCGTCGAAAGCCGCGAGATTCGTGCGCACCCGATTGTCGAGCCATTCGCTCTTGAGGCCAACCTCGTACGATTTCAGCGTCTCGGGGTCGAATGGGATCACCTGCTGCGGGAAATACGGTCGCGGCGTGATGCCGCCGCCCTTGAAGCCGGTGGAGAACTCCGCGTACGTCATGACGCTCGGCGTCCACTGATAGTCGAAATCGAGCCGATAGTCCACGTGAGAGCCATCGAACACGCCGACTTTTCCGTTGAGCGGATTCGCGGGGTTACTGAGCGGCAGGTACGGCGTGATCCCGTCTATGTTGAGCCGCTCGAACGTGTAGGTTTTATGCTCGTCGGTGTAGCGCATCCCGGCGTTCATCGTGAGCCGCTGCATCAAATGCCAGGCCGTATTGAAGAACCCGGCCTCCGTCCGCACCGTCGTGGGATCGTCCTGCAGGAAATCGAACGTCGGTTGCGTGGGCGTCCCGAACGGGACGAACGGATCGACCTCGCGTGAAGCGTAGAGCGTCCGTTGCTCGAAGTAGATGCCGCCGACCGTGAAATCCATGAGGCTCCCGACGGAGCCGTTCAGCCGCAGCTCCTCGCTGTATTGCTTGTTCGCGAAATGCGCCTCCTCCAGCACCAGCGGCACGGGAGAGTCGCTGTTGTCGTCGCCAAAGGTGCTGCTGTATTGCCGCGCGGCGCTGATCGACTTCAATGAAAACCTGGGGGCAATCTGCCAATCGACTGTGACGGCCGTTCCCCAGGAGCTCAGGGTGTTGTTCGGATTCGCATAGAATGCTCCGTTCGGGGCACCCGGCGCGCCGAAGACATCGACGGCCCGATAGGTGAACCCCGGATCGAGGAAATTGGCGTAATTCGCGTACGGGTTGGACGGCACATATCGACCGTCGTAAGGCATGCCGGACCACGAAAGCGAGGAGGTGGGCGTCGTTCCGAGCAGCGTGCTCGCCGTTGAGCCGTTGTCGTCCTTCGTCACGTCCGTGATCCAGTTGACCTCGATCCCGCTCGTCGGCAGCCACCGCAGCGAACCTCGGATGCCCTGGTAGTCGATTCCTCCCTCTGTGCCCGTTTGACAACTGCCGGTGTAGTTCCCGCGCGGAATCGCTCCCGAGATCACGTAGGGGTCGTCGGGATGAGTGCACGCATAGTCAAACAGCTTGACGTATCCATCCTGTCGTTGTGCAGCGACCGCGACTCGGAAGAACAAGGTGCCCGGGACGATCGTCAGATCGCCCATGCCGCGGATACCGACGTCATCTAAGCTGCCGTAGGTTGCCTCGAGATAACCGCGGTCGCTGCCGTTCGCCTTGTTGGTGAAAATCTTCACCGAGCCGCCGAGCGAATCCATGCCGGAGAGCGTCCCCTGTGGGCCCCGCAGTATCTCCACGCGGTCGATGTCGAGCAGGGCAAAGTCCGAGGCGGTGAGCGTCGCGAAGTAGACGTCGTCGATATATATACCGACGCCCGGATCGACTGCCGGATCGAAGTCCGTTTGGCCGACGCCGCGGATCTGCGCGCGCATCGAGTTGCCGAGCCCGGCGGGACTCGGCTCCAGAACCACGTTGGGCGCCTCTGCCGTCACCTGCGCGAGGTTCGTTTGATCGCGCGCCTCGAGCATGGAGCCCGTGAGCACCGTCATCGCAATCGGGGTCTGCTGCAGATTCTGGGTGCGGAACTGCGCCGTGACCGTGACCGTCTCTAGGGCCTGCGTGTTAGTCGGCTCAGTCGTAGTTTGCGATGACGCGGCGGCGCTCGGGGCGCTCTGCGCAACGACCGTACCGCACGTGACGCACGCGAGGACGGCTGCAGTGCCGCCTCGAATGAGCACCGCACGCCGAGATTCACCCAACGCAGTCTGCTGTCGCAATGCATTCATGAGGCCCCTCCGGTCGAGGGCAGCGACTGCCCACTCGTATGCTACTGGGGGGGTCGCGTCGACCGTTGACTCTGCTGGAACGGCAACTTGACTCAGTTGGATGGCGCCGCCTGCGCGATTCGACCGGCGCGCGTGCCCGGCGCCGCGCGTCCACGGGCTGCCGGCGATCGGCTGTGCTGATCGAGCCGCCGCGCTTCGCCAATCACGCCGCTCCGTGTGCCGATGTTTCCGGTCCGTATTCGTTGATCGTCGTGCGGCGCATGTCGCGCACGTATCGATCGAGCTCGAAAGGCGTGGCCCGATGCAGCGCACAGCGATTGTCCCAGATGACGAGGTCATCCTGGCGCCAGCGGTGCACGTAGATGAACCGCTCCTGAGTCGCGAAGGCGTACAGCTCATCGAGCAGCGCCAGTGCCTCGGGCTCGGGCCATCCCACGATGCCCGTCGCGTGGCCGCCGATGTACAGCGCCTTGCGGCCATACGGCATCGTTCGCACCAGCCGATGCGTGACGGGCGGCATCGTCGCGCGCATCGCCTCAGTGACCCCTTCGAGTCCCGTGCGCTCGCGACCGCGCCAGAAATCATGGATGACCGTGAGCTCTTCGATCCGCTCGCGCATCGCGGCCGGCAGGGCATCGTAGACCGCGCGTGTATCGATGAAATGCGTGTCGCCTCCCTCCGGCGGCACCGTGTGTCCGCGCAGCAGCGACCACTTGGTCGGCAGACTGTTGAAGGAGCTGTCGGAGTGGAAGCGTTCGGCGCCCTTCGCGAGCTGTCGCCGCTCCGAGTGGTACGGGATGATGCGGCCCTGCGCATCGAGGTTCGATGCGTCGAACAGCTCGGCGCGCAAGCGCCGCTGCGCGCCGCCCGCGAGACGGCTCGGTGGCAGCTCGAGTGGACCGAACGCGCGGCTGAAGCGGATGTGATCCTCATCGGAGATGCGCGCGTTGCGCACCACGGTCACGGCGTACCGCGCCATGGCGTCCTCGACGAGGCGCACGAACCCTGGGTCGGGTGGCCGCCTGAGATCGGCTCCGATGATCTCGGCGGCGAAGATCGGGTGCAGACCGCGAACGGTGACCTTCGGCATACGCGCCTCCTTACGATCGCACCTCGTTACGCGGTGGCGCGCCTCCTCGCCAGTACGCGCGGGGCGGTCTCACGCAATCCGAGCGCGAGCAGGCTCGCGACGACCGCGAGCCCGAGCATGATCCAGAGC
>JBOHZR010000393.1:0-11548 GCA_050738595.1 Steroidobacteraceae bacterium
TGGGTAACATTTGGAGGCGTCGGCCTCTCGAGACTCGAAGGCGCCGATCCCATGGACGCTGCGCCGCTCCGCATCTTGATCGCACCGAACTGCTCGCTGAGCGTGCGGGGCGCGCTGGTTTTTTTCGGCGGGATGTGCACGGTCTCGTTCACGATCGCGGGCTGCATGGCGGCGCTCGGCTTCTGGCCGGTTTTCCCGTTCGCCGGGCTCGAGATGGTGGTGCTCGCATGGGCGCTGAGGGCGACTCTCGAGCGGCGCAGGCAGCTGCAGACGATCACGGTCTCCGATCGCGACGTGCTCGTCGAGTCGCGTACGGGCTCGCGGTGTGTGCGGGTCGTGTTTCCCAGACACTGGGCACAGGTTAAACTGCGCCGCCCCGCATCGCGCCTGTATCCGAGCCGCCTCGTGATCGAGTCGCACGGCCGCCAATGCGAGGTCGGGGACTTCCTGACGGAGGAAGAGCGCCGCGGGCTCGCGATGCGGCTCAACCGGCTGATCGGTCGGATCAACGAGTCGCCTCGGCTCGCGTGAGCCGCGAGCCGGCCCGCAGCGAAGCTGGATCGTGACGCGAAGCGGCGCTTCGAGAGACCGCCGGTTGGTCGCGAGCGCGAGGCACCGTTGCATGTTTGGGGGTGGCTGCCTGAGCGGCCCCGAGAGGAAGCTGGCCGCGAGGCTATGAAAGAGAGTTGGGCGAACGCATGAACAAATCCAGGATCTTCGCCGCGGCGGTTCTCGCCCTTGCCGCAGGCCCGCAGGTCCACGCCGCATCGGGCTGGGGCATGCTGAATATGCCGCAGGGCGTCACCGCGATCTCGCGCAAGATCTACGACCTGCACATGATGATGCTCTGGGTCTGCGTCGCGATCGGCATCATCGTCTTCGGCGTCATGATCTACTCGATCGTCACGTTCCGGCACTCCCGCGGAGCGGTGCCGGATACGACGATGGTGCACAACACCAAGGTCGAGATCCTCTGGACGATCGTTCCGGTTGTGATTCTGATCGCCGTCGCGATCCCAGCCGCACGCGTGCTCGTCCAGATCGAGGATCTGCGCAACACGCAGCTCACGATCAAAGTCACCGGGTTTCAGTGGGGCTGGAACTACACCTATCTGTCGAGCGGCGTGAACTTCTTCTCGCGCCTCGATCGGGCGAGTGACGCGGCGCGACAGCTCGATTCAGGCATCGACCCGACGACCGTCCCGCATTACTTGCTGAACGTCGATCACCCGCTCGTGGTCCCCGTCGACACCAAGGTTCGCCTGCTCATCACCGCCGATGACGTGATCCACTCCTGGTGGGTGCCGGACTTCGGCGTGAAGAAGGACGCCATCCCGGGTTACGTCAACGAGGCCTGGTTCAAGGTCGACGCCGACAAGCCCGGTATCTACCGCGGGCAGTGCGCGGAGCTCTGCGGGCGCGACCACGCCTTCATGCCGATCGTGGTCGATGCGGTGAGCAAGCAGGACTTCGACGCCTGGATCAAGGCGCAGCAGGCGGCGCAGAAGGCGAGCGCTGCCCCGAAGACGGCATCCGCCGCGGTTCCGGCACCCGCGGGCTGACATTGACGGCGCAGGATGCGTGAGGCAATGGCGACGGACCCCGACGAGGAGCGGCGCAAACGTGTGCGGCGCACGACGGCGATCCTCGCGCTCATCGCGATCGCGTTCTACGCGAGCTATATCGTGATGTCGATGATCGACGCATCCCGCGCGGCGCACCGGCACGGCGCGCCGCCGACGCCTGCATCGGCGCCGCGCTGAGTCGCAGTGGCGCGAAGTCTGCACACTTCGAGAATGGCTTCAGGCAGGACATGACCATGGCACAGGCCCATCCGCTCTCCACCCCGCACGACAGCGCGCATGCTCATCATGCCGACGGGAACCGCTACTACATCCCGCACGGGAGCCCGTGGCCGATCTTCGCGTCGGTCGCGCTCTTCACGGTCATGCTCGGGGCGGCGGCGTACCTCAACGAGTGGACCGGGGCGTGGGTATTCATTCCGGGGCCCTTGCTGATCTTCGTGATGTTCATCTGCTGGTTCGGCACGGTCATCGGCGAGAACCAGCACGGCATCTACAACCTGCAGGTGGACAAATCGTTTCGCATGGGAATGATGTGGTTCATCTTCTCCGAGGTGATGTTCTTCGCCGCGTTCTTCGGCGCGCTCTTCTATGCGCGCATCCTCGCCGTACCGTGGCTCGGCGGAGAGGGCGTCAAGTGGTTTACCCATCACCTCCTGTGGCCCGGGTACGAGGGCGTCTGGCCGACGAACGGCCCGGCGCACGTCGGCGGCAGCGCGAACGGCACATTCGAGGTCGTGCCGGCGTTCGGCCTGCCGGCGCTCAACACGCTCATCCTGCTCTCGAGCGGCGCGACGGTCACCGTCGCGCACCACGCTTTGCGGACGGGCAAACGGGGCCTGCTGATCGTGTTCCTCGCAGCGACCTTCCTGCTCGGCTTCACGTTCCTCGGGTTTCAGGCGCACGAGTTCGGCGAGTCTTATCGGGAGCTCGGCCTGCGCCTGTCGACGGGAATCTACGGCTCGACGTTCTTCATGCTGACGGGATTCCACGGCCTGCACGTCACGATCGGCGCGATCATGCTGGTGATCATCTGGTTGCGCGTGCTGCGCGGGCACTTCACGCCGCAGCGCCACTTCGCCTTCGAGGCCGTCTCCTGGTACTGGCACTTCGTCGACGTCGTCTGGTTGGGACTGTTCATCTTCGTTTACTGGCTATGATCACGGCATGAATCAGTGCGGCCGAAGTCCGTGAGGTGCGATGAGGCCCGCCCACCAGGCCGCCATGATGAGCAGAAACAGCAGCAGCGAAAGCACGATGCGCACCGTGAGGGCGCGGACCATCTTGCGCGAGTCCTCCTGGCCCGAGCCGCGCGCGAGATGATAGAGAGCGGTTCCGAGGCTTGCGAGGATCGCAATGAACGCGACGATGATGACGAGTCGCAGGATGCCTTGCATGGTGGACGCTTTGAATCCGCGGCACCCGCTCGCCGCCGCCTCATTGTAAGGGACATGCCGCCTCCCGGGCGACGGCTGCCGGCCGCCGAACGGAGCACGCGGCGTTCATTGACTGCCGGTTAGCACGCCGAAGCAACCGCTGTGCCCATCGTTCGCTTGTCCGTAGGCCATCGCGTGTTCGCGCCCTCGTGGGTGATGACTGCGCTCACCATCGCGCTATGCGTGGCGTTCGTGCAGCTCGGCAGGTGGCAATGGCACAAGGCCGAATGGCGCCAGGCGGAATGGAACGCCTTCGCGCGCGGCGCCGATCGCGCAGTGGCGCTCGGATCGCGGGGCACGGCCGCTGTGCCTCGATTTCAGCGCGTGGTGGCGGCGGGACGATTCGACCCGGCGCACCAGTTCCTGCTCGATAACCGCATCGAGAACGGCGACGCGGGATACGAGGTGCTCACGCCCCTGACGCTCGACGACGGCCGCGTGCTGCTCGTCGATCGCGGCTGGGTCCCGTTCACGGGCTATCGCAGCCGGCTGCCGGACGTTCGACTTCAGGCAAGCGGTCCCGTGAGGCTCACCGGTCGGATCGACGAGCTGCCGGTCGGCGGCCTCGCCTTCGGGCGGCGGGCGCCGGATGCCGGGCCGCACTGGCCGAAGGTCACGAGCTATCCCCGGATGGCTCAGCTCGCAGCCGTGCTCGCCGCGGCGGCCCCCGCAGTCCGGCTCGAGCCGCGCATCCTGCTGCTCGACCCGCGAGAGCCGTACGGTTACGTGCGCGCATGGCAGCCGCCCGGGATGTCTCCTGCCCGACACCTGTCCTATGCCGCGCAGTGGTGGCTCTTCGCCGTCACGTTGGTCGTGCTGTGGGCGGTGTTGAGCACTCCGAAACGGCACGCGAACGCGCGCCCAGAAACGCCCGCGCGGCAGGTGCCGCGCGAGGGCGAGGTACACCGATAGCATCCATGCAAGCTCATCGCGCGGAGCCTCGTCTCGGCGAGCCGCACGCGGCCGCGAATCGCGACACGACGCGCCGTAACGTCAGGACCATCCTCGCGCTCGCAGCGCTGTTCGTGCTGCCCGTCGCGGGCTCGTTCTGGCTGTATTACGGCGCGAGCTGGCGTCCGGGAGGACACGTCAATCACGGGGAGCTGATTGAACCGGCGCGCCCCCTGCCGGACGTGCCGCTGCCGATCGTGAGCTCGACCGGGGTACATTCGCCGGCCGCGAACCTCTTCAGCAAACGCTGGGCGATCGTCTACATCGGCGACGGAGGCTGCGACCAGCACTGCCAGCACGCCCTCTACGTGATGCGGCAGACCTGGCTCGCGCTCGGCACCAATGCGCCACGCGTCGAGCGCGTGTTCCTCGCGACGGGCAACTGCTGTGCGACCTCGGCTCTCTCGAGCGCCCAGGCGGGACTCATCGTGCAGAACGCGAGCGTGAGCTCGGGCGGGAGGCTCCTTGCGGCGTTTCCGCGCGCGGATCGGGACGAGATGATTTTCCTCGTCGACCCGCTCGGGAACCTCATGATGCGCTACGATCTCAGAGGCGAGCCGAAGGGCCTGCTCCTGGACCTTCGGAGACTCCTGCAGCTCTCTCACATTGGCTGAAATCATCGCGACGCGCTCCATCCCTGCCGCGGCATGGATGCGCAAGCTGGCTCTTGCGGCAGTGCTGCTCGGCCTCGCCGTTGTGGTGCTTGGCGCGTACGTGCGCCTGACGGCGGCCGGTCTCGGCTGTCCCGACTGGCCCGGCTGCTATGGCCACGTCACGCCGATCGGCGCGGAGCAGAGCCTCGCGGCGGGCGTGGGGCTCCCCGGGCCGCCCCTCGACGTGACCAAGGCGTGGCACGAGATGATCCATCGCTACGCCGCCTCGACACTCGGCTTCCTGATCGTGCTCATCGCAGCTCTCGGCATCGCGAGCCGGCACGAGTCCCCGCGCCGCGCGCGCTACGCGGTGGCGCTGCTCGGCATCGTCGTTCTGCAGGGTGCCCTCGGCATGCTCACTGTGACGTGGCTGCTGCGGCCACTCATCGTCACGCTGCATCTGATCTTCGGGCTCACGACTGTCGGGCTGCTCTGGTGGCTTTGGCTCTCGCTGCGCGCCGAATCGGAGCAGGCGGGGACGCAGCGCACCGCCTGGAGCACGCGCGGCTCGATCCGGCTCGCGCGCGGCGCAGTCTGGGCCACGCGGCTCGCGATCCTCGCGCTCGTCGTGCTCGCCGTGCAAATCGCTCTCGGCGGCTGGACGAGCACCAACTACGCCGCCATCGCCTGCCCCGACTTCCCGACCTGCCAAGGCTCCTGGTGGCCGGTGATGGATTACCGCCACGCCTTCGTGCTCTGGCATGCGCCGAGCATCGACTACGAGGGCGGCATCCTCACCAGCGCCGCTCGGCGGGCCATCCACTTCACGCATCGGATGGGGGCGGCGGTCACGGCGTGCGTGCTGATCGCGGCGGTCCTCGCAGCCCTTCGCCAGCGCGCGCTTGCGCGTCCGCGCACGGTCGCCTGGTTCGCGCTCGCGGCGCTCGCGGCGCAGGTCACGATCGGCATCTCGATGGTGGTGAAAGGCTTCCCCCTGTGGCTCGCGACGGCTCACAACGCGGGCGCTGCGCTCACTCTGCTCGCCGTGCTCGCCCTGGTGCATAGCTTGCGCGCTGCGCAGGCGGCGTGAGTCGAGCCATGCAGCAGCCGAGAGATTCGCTCCCACTCGCCGCGGCGCCCACTGTCGAGGCGGCCGCTGTCGAGGCGACCAAAGCACCCGCGCGCGAAGGGCCATCGCCCACGACCTGGCGACATTACTTTGCGCTGACGAAGCCGCGGGTGATCTCGCTCATCGTGTTCACGGCGATCGTGGGCACGCTGCTCGCGAGCCCGGGCCTGCCGCCGCTGCGCGCGCTGCTCTGGGGAAATCTCGGCATCGCATGCGCTGCCGCCTGCGCCGCCGCGCTCAATCACGTGCTCGACCGCCGCATCGACGTTCAGATGGCGCGCACGCGCGGCCGGCCGCTGCCGCGCGGCAAGATCACCGAGCGGCAGGCGCTCCTGTTCGCCGCCGTGCTCGGCTTCGTGTCGATGGCGGTGCTCGGTTTTCTCGTGAACCCGCTCACGGCGCTGCTGACGTTCGCTTCGCTCATCGGCTACGCGGTGGTCTACACCGTGTGGCTCAAGCGGGCGACCTCGCAGAACATCGTGATCGGCGGCGCGGCGGGCGCCGCGCCGCCCGGGCTCGGCTGGGCCGCGGTTACCGGCAGCGTCGATGCGAACGCGCTGCTCCTGTTTCTCATCATTTTCGCCTGGACGCCGCCGCATTTCTGGGCGCTCGCCATCGCGCGCCGCGACGAGTACGCGCGCGCGGGTATTCCGATGCTGCCGGTCACCCACGGCGTCGAGTACACGCGGCTGCACGTGCTGCTCTACACGATGCTGCTCACGGCCGTCTCGCTCCTGCCGTTCCTCACGCGCATGAGCGGGCTCATCTACCTCGGCACCGTGCTGGTTCTCGATGCGATGTTCTTGTACTACGCGCTCGCGCTGAAGCGCTCGCAGAGCAAGACTCTGCCGATGCGCGTATTCCGCTTCTCGATCACCTACCTGATGTGGCTGTTCGCGGCGCTCCTCATCGACCACTACCTGCCGACGACGCAGAATCTGCCGCTTTAGGTCGCCGGCGCGTCAGCGCGTGAGCGTCAGGTGCCAGCAGGAGAGCCGCCGATCCTCCATCAGCAGCACGCCGTATGCTTCGTATTGATCCGTCGTGATCTGCCGCAGGTGCTCGGTGCCTTGATAGCCGCCCTGCTCGGAGCGGTAGAGCGAGAGGATGGTGGGGCCGGCGACCGCGAAGACCCCGTGCAGGCGCCCGAGCGTGGCGTTCTCCGACTTCCATTTCGAGGCGAGCGGGTCACGCCCTGGCGGCTCGATCGTGTACACGCTCACGAACTCCACGGCAGGGGTGGCGAGCACACGCATGCGGCCGGCCAGCATCCAGCAATCCTTGCCGTGGGAGACCTCCGTGTGCCCCTCGACTGCGATGCCCTGATCGTCGCCGCTCCAGAACATGCCGGAGAGCGTCCAGATGCCGGGCTCGTACAGAAACGTATGACGCATGGCTCGCGATGACCCGATGCGCAGGCAGGCTGCGCGATCATTATGGCGCGCGTCCGGCTTTCCCGGTACGTTTCCGGAACGCGACAGGCGTGTACAGGGGCCGTTCCGCGGCGTGGAGGCAGAGCCCGCGTCGGCGGATGGCGGGATCGGCGGTTCGAGGATTCCGGAGGCGTGCCATGCTGATCGAGCGAGTGTGGGCGGCAAACGATTATCGCAATTTCCACTATCTCATCGCCTGTCCGGAGACGGGAGAGGCGCTGGCCGTCGATCCGCTCGAGTGGCGCCGGTGCCTCGAGGCGGCCCGCCGGCGCGGGTGGACGATCACGCAGATCGTGAACACCCATGAGCATCCCGATCACACGGGCGGCAACCAGGGGCTGAAAGGGGCGACCGGCGCGCGGCTCCTGGCGCATGCCGGGGCGGCCGCGAGCATCGGCGATGTCGATGTGGGCCTCAATACGGGCGATGTGATCCGGGTCGGCCGCACCGTCGAGCTCGAATGCCTGGACACTCCGGGCCACACGCTCACGCACATCTGCCTGTTCGCGCACGCGGCGCAGCCGGCGCTTTTCTCCGGCGATACGCTCTTCAACGCGGGCGCGGGCAACTGTCACACGAGCGGGCGGCCCGACCTGCTCTACGAGACGTTCGTGAACCAGCTCGCGCGGCTGCCGGATGAAACGCGCGTGTTTCCCGGCCACGAGTACCTCACGCGCAATCTCGAATTCACGCTCGATCGCGAGCCCGATAACGCGCAAGCCTCGGCGCTGCTCGCCCGCTGCCGCGATCAGGCGCCGGAGTCGGCCACCGTGACGACGCTCGGGCAGGAGAAGCACGTCAATACATTTCTGCGCCTGCAGAACCCCACCATCATCGCCCACTTGAGGGAGCGCTTCCCGGACATCGGCGAGCGGCCGGACGCGCGCACGGTGTTTCTGAAGCTGCGCGAGCTGCGCAATACGTGGTAGTCGTGCCCCTGCGCGCGTGCTCCGGTCCGCTCATCGCCCCGCGGCGAGCGTTCAGATGCCGCTCCGCTCGCGCACGGCTGCTAGAATGCGCGCCCCGATGGACGACGTCTCGAACATTCTGGCGCCGCTCAACGAAGCGCAGCGTGCGGCGGTAACCGCTCCGGCGGGCCCGGTGCTCGTGCTCGCCGGAGCGGGCAGCGGCAAGACGCGCGTGCTGACGCACCGGATCGCCTGGGTGGTGCAGGCCGAGGGCGTCTCGCCGCACGGCATCCTCGCGGTCACGTTCACGAACAAGGCGGCGGGCGAGATGCGCGGCCGCATCGAGCAGCTCCTCGGCATCTCGGGCGGCGCGCTCTGGATCGGCACGTTCCACGGCATCGCGCACCGCCTGCTGCGACTGCATTGGCGGGAGGCCGGGCTGCCCCAGAGCTTCCAGATCCTCGATTCGGAGGATCAGCTGCGCCTCATCCGCAAGCTCGTGAAGGCCCTCGACCTCGATGAGACGCGCTGGGTCCCGCGCGAGATCCAGTGGTTCATCAACTCGAACAAGGACGACGGGCGCCGTCCGGCCGGGCTCAAGGACGGGAACGATCCGACTCGCCGCCAGCTGATTCGGCTGTATGCCGAGTACGAAGAGGCGTGCGCTCGAGCGGGCGTGGTCGATTTCGCGGAGCTGCTGCTGCGGGCATACGAGCTGTGGCGCGGGTCGGCGGAGCTGCTCGCGCATTATCGGCGGCGCTTCGTGCACGTGCTCGTGGATGAGTTCCAGGATACGAACTCCATTCAGTATGCGTGGCTGAAGCTGCTCGTCGGCTCCGCAGCCCATCCGTTCGTCGTCGGCGACGACGATCAGTCGGTATACCGCTGGCGCGGCGCCCGCGTGGAGAACATGCAGGACTTTCGCCGCGATTTTCCGCACGCGGCGCTCTACCGGCTCGAGCAGAACTATCGCTCGACTGCGACGATCTTGAGCGGCGCGAACGCGCTCATCGCGCACAACGCCGGCCGGCTGGGCAAGACCCTCTGGACGAGCGGCGGCAAGGGCGAGCCGATCCGGCTCTACGCGGGATTCAACGAGCGCGACGAGGCGCAGTTCGTCCTGCGGCGGATCGAGCAATGGACGCAGCGCGGCGGCCAGCGCCGCGAGGTCGCGATCCTCTACCGCTCGAACGCCCAGTCGCGCACCTTCGAGGAGACGTTCCTCGCGGCGCGGGTGCCGTACCGCGTCTACGGGGGCCTGAGGTTCTTCGAGCGAGCGGAGGTGAAGGATGCGCTCGCGTACTTGAGACTCATCGTCAATCACCGCGACGATCCCTCGTTCGAGCGCGTCGTGAACCTGCCGGCACGCGGCATCGGCGCAAAGAGCCTCGATGTGATCCGCGAGAGCGCGAAGAGCGCGCGCAGCTCGCTGTGGGAAGCGGCTGCAGCCTCGCTCGCGGCGCTCGGTCCGAAGGCTGCGGGCGCCGTGCAGGGCTTTCTCGCGCTCATCGAGCGCCTCGGGCGCGAGATCGCCGCACTTGCGCTCAACGAGCAGGTGAATCACATGCTCGCGGCGAGCGGACTCATCGAGCACTACCAGCGCGAGAAGGCGGATCGCGGCGAGGCGCGCGTCGAGAACCTCAACGAGCTCGTGAGCGCCGCGCGCGGCTTCGAGCCGGAAAGCGGCACAGAGATGCCGCTGCTCGAGTCGTTTCTTTCGCACGCTGCGCTCGAATCCGGAGAGGGCCAGGCGCAGGCCTGGGAGGACTGCGTGCAGATGATGACGCTGCACAGCGCCAAGGGTCTCGAGTTTCCAGTCGTGTTCCTCGCCGGCATGGAGGACGGTCTCTTCCCGCATCAGCGCTCGCTCAACGAGCTCGCGGGGCTCGAGGAGGAGCGCCGGCTCTGCTACGTCGGCATGACCCGTGCGATGAAGCAGCTCTACCTCACCTATGCCGAGCAGCGCCGGTTGCACGGCATGGACGGATACGGCCAGCCCTCGCGCTTCCTCAAAGAGGTGCCCGAGGAGCTCATAGAGGAAGTACGGCCGCGCGTCGAGGTGTCGCGCCCGGTGAGCTCGGGGCGCTTCCACCGCCCCGAGAGCGAGGCCGTGGCGCCCGGGATGCGGCTCGGCGCACGGGTGCGCCACGGGCGCTTCGGCGAAGGCGTCGTGCTCTCCGTCGAGGGCAACGGGCCGCACGCGCGCGTGCAGGTGAGCTTCGAGAGTGAGGGTACGAAGTGGCTGATGCTGCAGTACGCCAACCTCGAGCCCGCTTAGAGCCGGTGGACCTCTATGCGCATCGCGGCGACGGCGGCTCCTTTCGCCTTGGGCAAGGCGGACCGAACGATGGGTACTCTCGGTACATGAGCGAGGTCCAACAACGCCCGAGGCGAAAGGAGCCCCGTCCCGAAGGGCCGCGGCGCACGGTCGTCTCATGAAGATCGTCATTCTCGGCGCAGGCCAAGTCGGACGGACCGCCGCCTATCAACTCTCGCGCGAGGAAGCCAACGAAGTCACCGTCGTCGACGTGAACGAGGACGTCCTGCGCGACCTGCAGGACCGGATCGACATCCGCACCGTCGCCGGCAACGCCGCATACCCGACCGTCCTCGAGGCGGCGGGCGCCGCCGAGGCCGACATCATCATCGCGCTGACGAACAGCGACGAAGTGAACATGATGGCGTGCGAGGTGGCCTACACGCTCTTTCGCACTCCGACGAAGATCGCGCGCATCCGCTCGGCGGAGTACACGAGCCGGCCGGAGCTCTTCAGCGAGGAAGCTCTCGCAGTGGACGTGTTCATCAGCCCCGAGCAGCTCGTGACCGAGTACATCGAGCGCCTCGTGCGCTATCCCGGCACGCTGCAGGTGCTCGATTTCGCTGAAGGGCGAGTGCGCCTCGTCGGCGCGCGCGCTCGCAAGGGCGGCCTTGCAGTCGGCCAGCGCGTGCGCGACCTGCGCGAGCACGTCCCGGGGACCGATGTGCGCATCCTCGCCATCTATCGCGCGGGACGCATGATCCGCCCGGAGGGCGAGACGGTGATCGAGGACGGCGATGAGCTGTACTTCCTCGCCGGACGCGAGGACATCCGGCGCGTGATGCACGAGATGCGGCGCGAGAGCTCGAGCGTGCGCAAGATCGTGATCGCAGGCGGCGGCAACATCGGGCTGCGCCTCGCGAAAGCGCTCGAGAAGAGCCAGCAGGTCAAGCTCATCGAGCGCGACGCGCAGCGCGCGCGGCACGCCTCGGAGTTGCTCGAGAACACGATCGTGCTGAATGGGGATGCCGCCGACGAGGAGCTGCTCGTCGAGGAGAACATCGACAGCACCGATGTGTTCGCGGCCCTGACCAATTCGGAGGAAGCCAACATCCTCTCGGCCATGCTGGCCAAGCGCTTGGGCGCGCGCAAGGTCATGGCGCTGATCAACAAGCCCTCCTACGCGGAACTGATGGAGAGCGGCAGCATCGACATTGCCATCTCCCCGCAGACCATCACCATCGGCTCACTGCTGGAG
>JBOHZR010000394.1:0-17776 GCA_050738595.1 Steroidobacteraceae bacterium
GCTGAGGGGTACTGCCATCAGAAAGGCATCTTCCCGGCGCGCGAGGCCATCGTCATGCAGCAGCAGGCCCGCGGCGTGCCCGGGGTCACTGCGGACGAGGTGTTCATGGGCAACGGCGTGAGCGAGCTCATCGACCTCGCGTTGCGCGCGCTGCTCAACGACGGCGACGAAGTGCTCGTGCCGAGCCCGGACTATCCGCTGTGGACGGCCGCTGTCACCCTCAATCGCGGACGCGCGGTCCACTATCCGTGCCGCCCGGAGAATGGCTTCGTTCCGGACCCTGAGGAGATCGCGCGCCTCGCCACGCCGCGGACCCGCGCGCTCGTCGTCATCAATCCGAACAATCCGACCGGTGCGGTCTATCCGCGCGCCGTGCTCGAGCGGATCGCGCGGTTTGCGGAGAGCCGCGGGCTCGTCGTGTTCAGCGACGAGATCTACGATCAGATGCTCTACGACGGCGCCGAATTCGTCCCGATGGCGACCCTCGTGCGCGACACGCTGTGCTGCACGATGTCCGGCCTGTCGAAGGTCTATCGGGCCTGCGGCTATCGGGTGGGCTGGGCAGTCTTCTCGGGCCGCACTCACGGAGCCGCGGATTATCTGAGCGCGCTCGAGCTGCTCTCCTCGTTGAGGCTCTGCAGCAACGCGCCGGGACAGTGGGCGGTGCAGACCGCGCTCGGGGGCTATCAGAGCATCCGCGAGCTCGTCGCACCGGGGGGGCGTCTGTATGAGTCGAGGCGCGCCATCCTCGAGGCGGTCGGTCGCAGCCGCTTCCTCGAGCTCGCCCCGCCGCTCGGCGCCATGTACGCGTTCGTGGGCGTCGACACGCGGGAGCTCGGGAGCTTCGACGATGAGCGTTTCGCGCTCGATCTGCTCGAGCAGAAGCACGTGCTCGTCGCTCCGGGCGTGAGCTTCAACGTGCCGTACAGGACCCACTTCCGCATCACGAATCTGCCGGATGCGCCGCTCCTGAAGACCGTGTTCGAGCGGATCGAGGAGGTGCTCGAGGGCTACGCGGCGCGGCAGCGGGATGCCGCGGGCCAGGGTGCCCGGTCGAGCCAACTCGCCGCCGCCAAGGGTGCGAAGGTCGTCGAGGCCGCCGGCCGCTTCAAGTGAGCGCGGCACACGGCGGATTTGGCTAGCTTAGAGCCTCTCCTCGCGCAGGAGCTCGAGACGGGCGGCACCGTCGTCGCTCCGACGGGTCCCCGCGCCGCCGCCATCGAGATGGCCTGGGCGCGCAAGCAGCTCGAGAGCGGCCGCGGCGCATGGCGCACCCCCGATGTGATCGCGTACCGCGCCTGGCTCGAGCGCGAGGCCTACCGAGCGGCCGATGCCGGTCAACCGATTCCCCGGCCGCTGCGCGCGGCGGAGGAGTGGCTGCTGTGGCGCGAGGCGACCGCCGCTGCGGCGGCGTCCGAAGGGCTCGAGGCCTCGGACGGGCTGCCGGAGAGGCTGCAGGGCGCGGCCCGAATTCTGCACGATTGGGACATCGCGCCGGCCGCGCTGCGTGCCTCCGCGCGGATTGAAAGCCGTCTGCTCGCAGCCGCGCTTGCGGCGGTCGAGGCGCGAGCACGCGATCTGCACGCGGTCGGCACACACCGCTTGCCGGGCCTGTTGCGAGCCTGGCGTCCCTCGAGAGCCGTCACGTTCGCCGGATTCGTCGAGCGCAGCGCAGCTCGCCGGGCTCTCCTGCGCGCAGGGGCCGAAGCGGCGGGGCGCTGCCGCGAGCACGAACCGTCCGCCGCCGGCGCGGAGCCGGGCGAGGCATGGGGCCTTTCTGCGGGCGATGCGCACGAGGAGCTCGAGCTCGCCGGCGAGTGGTGCCGATCGCGCCTGAGCGGTCATCCTGGTGCGCGTCTGCTCGTCATCGTTCCGGATCTCGCCGAACGCCGAGCGCAAGTCCTGCAAGCCTTGAGGCGCGCCCTAGCACCGCGCGAGCTCCTCTTAGGGGAGGGGGAGATTGCGGGACTGGTCGCGCTCGAGGGCGGCACGCCACTCGCGGGCGAGCCGATCGTGAGGCACGCGCTCGCGACGCTCGATTTTCTCGCCGGACGAGCCGAATTCGAAGCGGTGAGCGCTTGGCTGCGCGCCGCGTTCTGGAACGCGCCCGAGCAGATCGAGCGCGCGGCTCTCGATACCGCCCTGCGGGAGCGGCTCGGCGTGGAGGTCACCCCCGGCGCGCTGCGCGCCGCGCTGCTCAGTCTCTCGGGAGTGCCCCGCGGGGCCGCCGAGCGGCTGGCCATGGCGCTGGAGGCAGCGCTCGAGGCGCTGAGATCGGGGGTCTCGGGGGCCGCGAGCGACGGGTTGGAGATGTCCGAGGTGTCGGCGCCCGTTGCGGAATGGGCGCGGCGTTTCGAGCGCGCCTTGCAGGCGATCGGGTGGTGTGGCGGAAGGATTCCGAGCGCGCGAGAGCAGGCGAGCGTCGCCCAGTTTCGCGAGGTCCTCGAGGACCTCACGGCGATCGGAGCGCGGATGGGGACGGTGGCGGGGGCCGAGGCGCTGCGCACGCTCCGCGGACTTCTGGGGCGGCGCGCGCTGCGCCTGCCCCCGAGTGATGCGGCCGTCACCCTGTGTGGTGCGGTGGCCGATCCCATCGTCCGCTACGACGGCATCTGGATCGCCGGCCTCACGGCCGAGGCGTGGCCGCCGCCAGCGCAGCTCGACCCCTTCATTCCTTGCGCCGCGCAGCGCCGCGCGGGCGTTCCGGCGGCGAATCCGGCCGCGCGGATCGCACAGGCGCGCGAGCTGCTGCGGCGCTGCCGCCTCGCGGGGTCGCATGTGGTGGCCAGCTGGCCCGCACACGGGGACGACGGGCAGCGCCTGCCCTCTGCACTGCTCGCCGAATGGGGCGCGAGCCGCGAGCAGCAGGGCATGACACGCGAGGCGCGGCGCGTGAGCCGCTTGGCCGCGGGCATTGCAGAGCCGATCGACTCGCTCGCTCGCTCGATTCGCGCTTCGCGGCGCATCGAGCCGTTCGAGGACGAGCGCGGTGAGCCGTGGACCGCGCGGCGGCCGCTGCCCTCAGGGACTCGCGCGATCGAGTACCAGAGTCGCTGCGCGTTTCGCGCTTATGCCGAGCTGCGGCTCGCGTGCGTGCCGCTCGGCGCACCGCGGCCCGGCGTCGCGGCACGCGATCGGGGCCGGCTGCTGCACAAGGCCCTCGAGCTCGCGTGGCGAGAGCTCGGAGGCTCCGATGGGCTCGAGGCGGCGAGCCGGCAGGGCACGCTCGCGCGACTCATCGAGCGCTGCGTCGAGCGCGCGGCAGAGGAGACCCTCCCGGCGGCTCTCGATGTCATGGCCCGCGCCGCACAGCGCCGCGAGCGGCGGCGCGCCGTGCGGCTGCTCGCGGAGCTCGCTCAGCTCGAGCAGAAGCGGCCGCCGTTTCGCGTGCGCTCGACCGAGCTGCGGCGGCGCATCGAGATCGAGGGCGCGGCGCTCGAGGTCCGCATCGACCGGATCGACGAGCTCGACGATGGCCGCTGCGCGCTGTTCGACTACAAGACGGGCCGCACGACGCCGGTCGACTGGCTCGCCGAGCGCATCGGCAACCCGCAGCTGCTCGTCTATTCGCTCGCTGTGCAGAGTCCGCCAGCGGCGCTCGCCATGATTCAACTCACGCCGCGAGGTCTGGCGTATCGCGGCATGGCCGAGCGCCGCGATCTGCTGCCGAAGATCGGCGCGCCGCCCGATGCCGCGCAGTGGCCCGAGCAAATCGGCCGCTGGCACGCGGTGGTCGCCGGGCTCGTGCGCGATTTTCTGCGGGGCACCGCCGCCGCCGACCCGCTCGGGGATGCGTGCGCGGTGTGCCATCTACACGCGTTCTGCCGGATCGCGGAGGTCGCGCCGCGTGCGCCGGCCGCAGCGACCGGGACCGGTGCACGGGACGCCAGTGACTGAGCCGACGGGAATCGTCGAGGATCGCGACGCAGCGGCGCGCGAGCGGGCCCTCGATCCGACGCGCTCGATCCTGCTCGAGGCGCCGGCCGGGGCCGGCAAGACGACGGTGCTCACGCGGCGCTTTCTGCGACTGCTGTGCACCGTCGAGGAGCCGGAGCAGATTCTCGCGATCACGTTTACCCGCAAGGCGGCCGGCGAGATGCGCGAGCGGGTTCTGCGCGCGCTGCGTGCGCAGGACGAGCACTCTGCCGGCGCGATGCGGGAGCTCGCCGCGGCGGTGCTCGCGCGCTCACGGCAGCGTGGCTGGTCCCTCGAGGAGGATGCCGGCCGACTTCGTATCCAGACGATCGACGCGCTCAATCGCCGTCTCGCTTCTGAACTGCCGCTCGGTGCGCGCGGCGCGGGCGATGCGCAAGTGATGGAATCACCCCTGAGGCTCTATCGGCGCGCGGCGCGGCGCGCGCTGCTCGATGCGCAGAGCGACGAGCACTTGCGAGTGGACGCGGAGCGCTTGTTCGAGCGGCTCGACAACGACTTCGGGCGCTTCGAGCGGCTGCTCACGGAGATGCTGCAGGTGCGGGGCCACTGGCTTGCCGTGCTGCTCGGCGCAGGTTCGGGCCCGGGCTCGGGCTCGGGCGCGGGCGCGGGCCCGGGCTCGGGTCCAGCCGTTCCGCTCAGCGAGCGCGGGGCGGAGCTCCCCGCGCGCGTCGAGGAGAGTTTGCAGGCGCTCGTTGCCGAGAGGCTCCGGCGGGCGAGCGTCGCGATCCCGGCCGCGTTGATCGCCGAGGGCGCGCAGCTCGCGGCGCAGGCCGCGCGCCGCCGGTCCGAGCTCGGCTCGGCAAGCGTCCCCGCGCATCAGCCCTGGCGCGCGTGGCTCGAGCCGCCGAGGGTCCTCGACTGCCTGTCCTTGCACCACTGGCAGGGGCTCGCACAGCTCGCGCTCACCGCCGAGGGCGAGTGGCGGCGCTCGCTGACGAAGCGCGAAGGGTTTCCGTCCAAGAGCGAGGGATCTCCGTCGAAGAGCCCGGGAATTGCCTTGGATGATCAGGCTCTGAAGGCATTGAAAGCCCGCGCGCTCGACTGGATCGGGGACCTCGCCCGCATCGGGGCGCGTGAGCGGCTCTGCGAGCTCGCCTGCCTTCCCGACCCCGCGCTCAGCGCCGAGGACTCTGGCGCACTCACATCGCTCGCGCGTTTGCTGCAGCTCGCCGCGAGTGAGCTCGCGGTCGTCTTCGCCGAGAGCCGACGCGTAGATTTCGTCGAAGTGGCGGCGGCCGCGCGCCAGGCGCTGGCGGAGGAGGGCGCACCGAGCGACCTCGCGCTCGAGGTTGGCACGGACATCCGGCACATTTTGGTCGATGAGTTCCAGGACACCTCGATCGAGCAGGTGCGACTGCTCGAGACGCTCACTGCCGGCTGGGAACGGGGCGACGGCCGGACGCTCTTCGCAGTCGGCGATCCGATGCAGTCGATCTATCAGTTCCGCGAGGCGGAAGTGGGGCTCTTTCTGCGAGCTGCCACGCACGGGATCGGGAAGCTCTCCCTCGAACGGCTCGCGCTCACGCGCAATTTCCGCGCGCGGCCCGGACTCGTTGCATGGCTCAACGAGGTGTTCCCGCGATGCTTCCCCGCGATCGATGATCCGCGCTCGAGCGCGGTGCAGTACCGTCCCTGCGAGAGCGGCGGCAACGATGAGTCCGATGGGAGCGCGGAGCCTTGCGGCCCGGGCGGACCGGTGTATCTGCATCCCACTGCGCTTTGCGACCGTCAAGCCGAAGCGCGGGCGGTCCTCGAGCTGATCCGCCGCTTGCGGGCACGGGAGCCGACCGCGAGCATCGCCGTTCTCGTCGCAGCACGGTCGCACGCTGTCCCGATCGTCGCGGCACTCGAGGCCGCCGGGGTCGCCGTCGCGGGCGTCGATCTCGTGCCGCTCGGGGAGCTCCCGGTCGTGCGCGATCTCGAGGCGCTCGCTCGCGCGCTCGATCACTTCGGCGATCGCACCGCGTGGCTCGCGGTGCTGCGTGCGCCCTGGTGCGGATTGCGGCTCGTCGAGCTCAGCGCGCTTCTCGAGGGCGCGCCCGAGCGTACCGTCTGGGAAGCGATCCACGATGAGCGGCGGGTCGCCCTGCTGGCGGCCGACGCGCGCGCCCGACTGGAGCGCGTGCGCGGCGTGCTGGCGCACGCGCTCGAGCGGCGCGATCGACTCGATCTCGCCTCGTGGGTGGAGGCGACCTGGCTCGCACTCGGTGGGCCCGCGGCCTGCCGCGAAGAGGCCGATATCGAGCGCGCGCAGGCGTTTTTTGCCCGCCTCGCGAAGTGGTCGGCTGAACCGGCGTGGAGCGGTCCGCTCGAGCTCGCGGAGCGGCTCGAGATGCTCTATGCGCCGGCGGGGGCGCGGACTTTCGAGGCGGCCTTCGAGGCGGCCTCCGAGGCGGTGCAGATCATGACGATCCATCGGGCGAAGGGGCTCGAGTTCGACACGGTCATCGTGCCGGGCCTCGGACGCAAACTGCGCGCGGGCGCCGAGCCGCTCCTGCGCTGGCTCGAGCTGCCGCGCGAGCCCGCGGGAACCGATCTGCTCATGGCAGCGATTCCGCCGCCCTGGCGACGCGGCGAGGATCGGCTTACGGAATATTTGAAAGCGCTCGCGGCGCAGCGCGCCGCGAACGAGCGCATCCGGCTCCTGTATGTCGCGGCGACGCGTGCCCGCTCGCAGCTGCACCTCTTCGCCGAGCCGCCCTCGAGCGGCGCAGACGCGGCGACGACCGCGCGCGCCGGTGCGCCTTCAGAGGGCACTCTGCTTGCGGCGCTGTGGCCTGGCATCGCGAACCCGTTTCGGGAAGCGGTGGCCCGCATCGCGCGACCGGCCGCTGCCGAAGCGGTTCGATCAGCCGCGGACGCTCGTTCATCCCTCGTCCGCCTGGCCGCCGATTGGCGCATGCCGCCCATTGCGCAGCAGCCCCGTTTCGAGTCTCTGACGCTCGAGCTCGACGACCGGTCTCGCGATTTGCAAGAGGGGACCGGGTCGGCGCTGCTCGATGGCGAGGACGTGCGGCTCGCTCGTGCCGCCGCGCGCATCGTGTGTGACCAGCTGCGCCGCTGTGCGCGGATCGGCCGGCTGCCCGCATCCGGCACCGCGGCGCTCGAGCGCGCCCTGCGCGAACGCTTGAACCGCCTCGGCCTCGAGGGCGAGGAGCTCGAGGAGGGGACCCGGCGCGCTAGTGAGATGTTTGAGGCTGCTCTCGCCGATTCGCGGCTTCAGTGGATCTTCTCGCCGCGCCACTCGCGTATCGAAAGCCCGTGCCGGCTCTCCGGGCCGTCCGGCAGGCGCCTGATCAGCGTGATGCTCGATCGCACGTTCGTCGATGAGTCGGGCGTGCGCTGGCTCATCCGCTTCGCGCCGGACGAGGCGATCGAGCACGGATGGGTCGAGCGCGTCGTGCCGCTCGCGCGAGCGCTCGGGCCGGAGCCGGTGCGTGCTGGGCTTTATGACCCCGCCGGGCAGCAATGGCGCAGCCTTCATCCGTGACGCGTGTGAATGGAAGGGCTGTACATGGGTCACCCCTAATCGAACATGAACTCGTACGCCTCCGCTCGGCGCGCGCCTGCGCGCGCGGGCGACGCGGGCGACCGGACCCAACTGGCGCGCCGGCGATCGACGCTCAGGAACCAGCTCTGCCGCTGCCGGGGCGCCGACCCGGCAAATGCGCACGCGTTGAGCACGGCCGCGCATGCACCGTGCTCGGGATCGCGCACCGACTCGTAGCGCACCATGTCGATGTGCGCTTCCCGCGCCGTGCGCGCGAGTGCCTGGCAGGCCCCGTAATCCTCGGGGCCGGTCCAGAGCGCACGATCCCGGAGGAAAGGTGCAGTGCGCAGATCGATCCCGGCGCCGCTCGCGAGCGCCAGGAAAATCGTGTGCGGGACGCCGTCGAGGCGCTCGAGACCCCGGCTCGCGGTGACGAATCGCCAGCGCCAGTACCCGAGCTCGGCGCAGCTCGTGCGTAGCGCCTCGGCGCCGTACCAGACGCCCGCGTCGAGCGCTCCGCGAAATCGCGAGCCGTGATGAGCGGGCGGGTAGCGAAACGGCGTGTAGAGCAAATAATCGAGCTTGGCCGCGGCCCGTGGAACGGGCGGTTTCGACTCCTCGAGCAGGCTCTCGAGCACTTCCTGCTCGAGGCGGCTGTCGACCAGCGTGCGCGTCGCGACGACGTGCTGCGCCTCGACCGCTCGCCAGAGCGAAAGCTCGAGCCGCGTGGCCTCAGAGCTGACCGCGTGCGGCGTCCAGGTAGCTGAGGACAGAAAAGAGACCCTCGGCGGTGAGAATCCGCCGCGCGGGTATGGCACTGAGCGCATCGTTCTCAGAGTGCAGCCAGGTGCGCATGGCTTCGGACTTGCCGCCGGTGATCGCCGAGAGCGAGCGGTACAGGCGTGTGAAGGCCGCGGCGAGCTCCCAGGCCTTGCTGCCCGATGAGAGCCGCCATGCACCCGAGTCGAGACGAGACGCCGTCGCGGTGCTCAGGCCGAGAATTCTCGCGAGATCCGACTGGCGTAGGCCGAGCTCACGGGAGGCCCGCACGGTGGCCTTGGAGAGCACCGTCGAGGAGTCCGTTGCAGCGGCGGGCAGAGACACGGTAGTTCCTTTCCAGAGAAATAATACACGTTAATAATTGCCTATGCAACTCCGGGCACCGGGCACCGGGCACCGGGCCCGCCCGCGGCGTGGGACGCGCGGCGTCAGAACGTTCCGGCGATCGAGAAGGGTCGCCGGCCGCTCGCATCGGGGTTTCCAAGGAAGCGCATCGCGTTCACCAGGTCGGGCGGGGCACCCGGTCGCGCGGCGACCTGTACATCGACGACATAGCCCGGCTCGGGGGTCAGCCGGACCGTTCCCTCGACCGACAGTGGGCCGCCGCCGAGATCGCTCAGGTACCCCACCGGGACACCGGATGCACGGCCCGAAGGGCCGGACGAGTCCTTCGCGGGAAAAGTCAGCCGGTAGTCGCCCATCGGCTCTCCTCGAGCGTCGGTGAGTCCGTGCAGGTCGATTCGGCCGCGGATCGCGGTGATGCGCGAGCCCTCGAGCTCGAGGAACGAGATGTCCGTCTGCACGCTACCCTGCATGCCCGCAGGGAGCCCCGAAAGCAGGGTCCGGTCGAGGGGGAAGGCCGCTCGCAGGCCGCGTGCGGTCAGTGTGCCGCCGAGACCCACGTCGATACGCGCGCGAGCCGTCGCCGAGCCGCCAGAGAGCGCCACGTCGGTGGATAGCCGGCCCGTGAAGAGCCGCAGCGGATGGGTATTCCAGGTCAGCTCGCCGAGAGGTGAGCCGCGCTCGGCAAGTCCGGCGCATGCACCGCTCCAGAGGGTCCCCGAGATCGTCGAGCAACGCGTGCCGCGCGGCAGAGCACCGGCGGCCCAGCGCGCCGGAAAGCGGGCGATCAAAACCACCGCAAACGCCGCGATCGCGGCGGCTGCGATCTTCACTCCGCGGCGCATCAGGGGCGCATCAAGGCGATGAGCGCAGCACGACCGTGGCGTTGACCAGTCCCGGCGCCCCGGCACCGTCGATCGTCGCCGAGTCGACGCGCACTCGATTTTGCTGGGCAAGCCGCGCGAACCAGCCCACGAGCGTATCGAAGGGGGCCTTCTCGAGCCTCACGTTGAGTCCGCCTTGGGGGCCCGGCTCGCTGCTCGTGAGCGACCCGCCGAGGCCGACCTCGTGAGCCGACTCGTCGACGACGACGATGAAGGATCGCTGCGAGGTGGGCGCGGCGGGCGCCGGGCCGGCCGCGGTGAGCTGCGGCGCGACGCTCTGCATCCAGGCGAGGTCCTGCTGCTTTTGCGCGAGGCGCGTCTCGGCACGGGCCACGCTGCGATCGAGCGCGACGAGCGCATAGAGCAGCACGAGCACGGCGATCAACGCCGCGCCCGCGACGAGGCGCCGCTCGCGCACGTTCAACTTTTGAAACCAAGCGGTGAGCGCGCTCACGGGAGCACCGCTCCCGCGCGGCACCGCCGCTCAAGCGCGAGGTTTGATCTCGATGCGCCCTTCATAGCGGGAACCCGAAGTGTTGCTGGAGATGAGGTTTGCTTGCCAGCCGCGTGCGCGCAGTCCTTGGCTCAAGCGATCGAGCGATTCGGCGCTCGGCGCCGCGAGAACCAGATCGAGTGCCCCATCGCGGAACTGCAGCGCTCGAATCGCCGTATCGCCTGCGCTGACTCGCACCTCGGCGAGGGCATCGAGCGCTGCGAGCAGCCCGGAGCTCTCCCCGCCGCGCAGCTTGACGAGCCGCTGTGCCATCCGCCGCCGCGCGTCGATTGCGTTGTGCTCGCCCGGCATGGCTGCACGGAAGGTTTGATCGATCGCCACGTTGACCTTGCGCTCGGCCCGCGTGAGCGACATCAGCTCGGCGGCACTGCCGATGGCATGCAGCGCAACGACGGCCACCAGCAGAATCGCTGCGACGCGCCATATGCGCCAGCCGCTTCCGAGCGAGCTCGCGGGGGCATAGGAGCCTTGCAGCAGATTGATCGCGCCGCCCGCGGCGGCGCTCGCGAGGCGCTGCGCGTACAGCGGCAGCGGTCCCTCGGTCAGCAGCTGCACCTTGATGCCGTCGAAGCGATCGCGCAGCGACTCCACGACGCGCGCATGCTGATGCCATTCGGCGGCGCCCGTATAGAGCACGAGGCCGCGCCCGCCAGGGGGCTCGGCGGCGATCACCTCCTCGGATCCGGGGCCCGCGAGCCGCAGGGCCTCCGGAAGCGCATCGATCGGCATCGTGACCGGCAGGGCGCCCGGCGCGCGAACGATCGCATCATCGCCCTCGAGCACCGCGACGGCCTGCCCGGGGTTGGCGGGCGCGAGCTCGCTCTCGGAGAAGACGGCCTCCGGCTTCAGTCCCGCGGCCTCGAGCTCCGCGAGCCAGCTCTCGAGCAGCGCACGCGAGACGACGGCGACGGGCATTCGCGCACCCTCCGAGGCGCGCCGGCCCAGCGCGAAATGCAGCGTCTCCACATCGTCCGCGAGCTGCTCCTCGAGCGCAAAAGGGACGACCTGCTGGGCCTTCACACCGGACTTGATCGGCACGTCCGCTTCGGTGAGCACGACGTCGGCTGCGGGCACGAGCGCACACACGCGGCGCGAAGGGGCGAGCGCGGCCGCCTCGGACAGGGCGCCTTGCTGCTCGCGGGCGACGATGCGGCCGGCGGCGTCCGCGACGAGCCAGGAGGCGGGCGCTGCGGGTTGGCGGGCGAGCCGGATGAGAAGCCAATCTGCCATGCGATCAAACCACCCTCAATCCGCGGTGAAGCTGCGCTGGATGACGCGCGCCTTGCTGCCGTTCTGCTCCCGGTGCAGAAGACTGTACAAGTAGAACTGCGCACTGCCAATGCTCACGACGCTCGTGAGCCGGAAATAATCGGATTGCATGCCGCTCATCTGCGTGGCGAAACTGCTGCTTCCCTGCGGCTGACCGGCCCAAGTCTGGGTGATGTCCTGCGGCGTGGGAAAGCAGCCGTTCGGCGCGTTCGACCGCTGTTCCCGGAGCGCTTGGTCATCGAGCAGGCTGTACTGGTATTCGCCCGGCGGCAGGAGCGCGTCGAGCACGTATTTCGACGCCGTACAGAGATTAATCGTACTCGTGCGGGGCAGCGCCGTGACGAAGGGCGCAATTCGCGCATAACGGTCCGGTCCGAATCCCGGCAGGGCGAGCAGCGCGCTCGCGCTCGTGATCTGCCGGTTCGCCGCGCGGTAGGGGGGTATCTGCGAGAGATACGTGCTGTCCTCGGCGCCATCGGGCGAGTCGACGCGGGTGTCGGCATCGATCCAGTCAGCGAGGAGCTCCGCCCACTTGGGTTCGAGACCGATCTTGGGATTCTGAAGCAATTTCTCGAATGCCTGGATCGCCTTCGGGTCCTTCGTCCCGGAAGCATCGACCAGATTGTTGAGATTGAACCGTCCCTGCATGTCCTCGAGCCAGGCCTCGAGCGTGACCCCATCGGTGATCGGCACCGGCCCGTAGTGCCTCGTCCAGGGCTGCCCTGGCGCATCGGCCTTGGGGTACTTGGCGCGGCTCTCGCGCAGCGCATACCCTGCAATCGCCTCACCGGCCTCCCCGATGAGAATGCTCTGATCGAGCGCGAAGTCCCCTTGCCCGCGGCGAGCGGTCATGGCCGTGCGGTAGGCCATGGCGGTTGCGATCATCGTGCCGAGGGCGACGAGCAGAATCGCCGTGAGGAGCGCGATGCCGCGCTCGCGCCGCAAGCCGCCGTGCCCCCGGCCGCGGCGCCCGATCCGCCGCTGCCCCATCGGGGGAGCTCCGTTCAAGTCGGCACCTCGATGACACGCACGATCGTGCCCCAGTCATCGAGATCGAGCGTGACTTCGACGGCGAGGGGCCGTGCACGCAACAGCTGGTTGCCGTTGAGCCCCGAGCTCACCACCGTGGTGACGGGCGGCCACTGATCGACCCACTGGCGGGCATCGGTCATGTAGCGGAAATGAACCGCTTTCACATGATCGAGCAGGTCACGCACGGTCGGCGTCGTCGCCTGAGCCACGTCGAGCTCGGGCCACACGACGCGACGCAGGACCCCGTCGTCGAGCCGGTACGAGACGCGCGCCAGTGCCGGGCGCTGAATGCCGGCCGGGTTCGCCCAGCCAGCGCGCGTGAAGACGACCAGGTCGAGCCCCTGACTGGAGTCCTCGGTCGCACTGTCGGAGCTGCTCGCGCTGCTGCTCGAGCTGCTCGAACTGCTGGAGCTGCTCGAGCCGAACGAGCTGCCAAGGCCGCCACTCGCGCCGAGCCCGCCCGTGCCGAGCCCCCCACTCGCCCCGAGCCCCGCGCCCGTGCCGAGCCCGGTCGTCTCCATCGATCCGGCGGTCAGGGAGATGCCGTTTGGATTACCCATCAGACAGGGCAGGGAGCTCTGGCCGAGCATATCGCGCACCGGCCGCGGCGTGAGCTGCGTGAAATCCTGCACCAGCACCCGCATGGCGTTCTGCACGGCCGTGAGCCGGCTCTGTCGCGCCTCGAGCGTTTCCCGGTCCTTCAGCGCCTGATTGATGGTGCCGTAGCCCATCGCGAAGATGATCGCGGTGATGAACAGCGCGACCAGCAGCTCGATGAGGGTGAAGCCGCGTCGCGCGCGGCGGCATCCGACGCGCACTAGTGCTCTCCGAAGGGCATCGACGGGGGCGAGGCGATGGGGGTGGTGCCGCTGCCGAACGGCGCAACCGGGCTACCGCCATTCTGGGCGCCCTGACCGGGCTGCTGCGCATATTCGAGGTAGAGCGAGGTGCTCTGCGGCATGGCGATGGCATCGCCGATCGCGGCGCTTGCGGAGCCGATCCACGGCGCATCCTTGCCCTGAGGCGTGTCGGCCTCCTGAACGGTCACGTCGATCTGTTCGATACCGGGCAGGTCCAGCTCCCCGTCACTCACCACCTGGTGCCAGCGCCAGTGCCGCCCGGCGTAGTCGAGCTCACCGTCGGAGCTTCCTTTCGCGGGCGGCTGTGCCTGAAGGCGGGCGTAGGCGACTTGATTGCACGCGATCCACTCCGCGAGCGTCTTCTCACGCAAGTACATGGCTGTATCGGCCGAGGAGCCGACCGCCTCGAGGACCGCGGCCATGCCGATCGCGACGATCGCGAGGGCCACGAGCACCTCGATGAGGGTGAAGCCGCGCGGCCGGCGGCAAGCGCTCATCCCGCGCTCTCCGCACTCGCGTCCACATCGTGCGCGACGATGCGGTTCTGACTGTCGGGCGCGATCGACGCCTGATGATCCGTGCCGTCGCGCTCGAGCCTCAGGGCGAAGGAGGTGAGGTCGCCGTTCGAGAAGATCATCACGTGCGGCTTGTAGCTCTGTGCATCGGTCACGCGCGCCTTCTCAGCATCGGCGCTCGTCTTGAGCACCACAGCGCGAGACTCGATGGACAAGTCGATGTGCAAGCCGTCGGGCAGCTGTCGCGGGCGCAGTGCGTCGTCTGCCGTCACGTCTTCCCACAAGTTCGTGAGGGGATTGAATTCGAGGAAGCGGTAGCCATCGAGCGTGCAGTACAGTCCGAGCTCGCGCGTCTGGAGCGACGCCTGATCGCGCGCATAGTTGAGCAGATCGACGAGGCGGTCACGCTCGGTGTCGAGCTGATCATCGTGGCCGAGGACCGACAGCGATAGGATCGCGCCGACCGCCACGATCGCAATGATCACGACGACGACGAGGATCTCGATCAGCGTGAAACCGCGCGCGCGGCGTGCCAGGCTCTGAGGCACGGGAGCTGAACCCAAGCGCGGGCCGCAGCCGCTCAACCGCCGCTGGCGGCCGTCGTCGGGTTCTCGCCGCCCGAGCCGTTCGAGCTGTCGAGATTCCAGTTGCCGATCACCGCATTCGTGTCGCCGCCGCCTTCCTGCCCGTTCGGGCCGTAGGAGAACAGATCGAAATCATGGCCGTGCGTACCGGGAAAGACATATTGATAGTCGTTGCCCCAGGGGTCCTTGAGCGAGCCCTGCGAGATGTAGCCACCGGCACGCCAGTTCTTGATCGAGGGATCGGCCGGCCGCTCGGTGAGCGCCGACAGACCCTGATCGGTCGTCGGATACCTGTAGTTGTCGAGCTTGAACATGGTGAGGGCGGTCGTGAGCGCCTGGATGTCCTCGTGCGTCTTCGCGACCCGCGCTTCTTCGACGCGCGAGAACACATTTGGAATAATGACCGCCGCGAGCAGGCCGATGATGACGACGACGACCATGATCTCGATCAAGGTGAACCCGCCCGCACCGCCGCGCCGCATACTGGCGCTCCGCTGCCGCAGGCTCGGGGTCGACGCCGACCGCGCAGCCTCTAGGGTCCGCGCGGCGAGGTTTCTGGAGAGCTGAACGGTGCACATGAGGATTGACCCGATGGAGTGGCTGAACGCCGGGTGGTTGCTGATCATAACAAATGCGACCCTCTGAACCTGCCGACAGCATCGCATCCGCGGGGCGCCTGGCGCACCTGCCGCGCGTGCTGCGGTCGCTCAATTGCGACGGACGCTGCGGCGTTGCGCTCGCGCTCACCTGCGCGCTGCTGCTCGCCGCTGCCTTCGGCGGGGAGCCCGTGCGGCAGGCGCTGCGCTACGATCGCGACGCTCTCGCTGCCGGTGAGTGGTGGCGCCTCGCGACGGCGCATCTCGTCCATCTCAACTTCCAGCATGCCGCGCTCGACGTGCTCGCTCTGGCCCTGTTGTGGATGCTGTTCGCTCGGGACTACTCCCCACGCGCGTGGCTCACCATTCTCGCCGGCGCCGCTCTCGGCATCGATCTCGGACTGTGGGTCAGTGATTCGACCCTGATCTGGTACGTGGGTTCCTCGGGGGTGCTGCACGGAGCGTTCGCGGCGGGCGCGGCCGCGCACTTGAGACGTGGAGAGCGCGACGGGTGGCTGCTCGCCGCGCTGCTCATCGCGAAGCTGACCTACGAGCAGTCCGTCGGCGCGCTGCCGCTCGTTCCGGGGCCGGTCGTCGTCGACGCGCACCTGTATGGCTCGCTCGGCGGGGCGCTCGCCGCGCTCGCCTGTCGCGTGCGGACCGAGCCGGTATAATCGCGCGCCGTTTCATCGGGAGAGCCGCGAGCCCTGCGGGAGCGCACCGCGGCCGCACCGCCATGTCGTTTGCATTCGTCTTTCCAGGACAGGGTTCGCAGTCGGTCGGGATGCTTCGAGCGCTCGAGGCCGATGCCGACGTGCGTGCAACGTTCGCCGAGGCCTCCGAGGCGCTCGGCTTCGATCTGTGGGCACTCGCGCAAGCGGGACCGGCGGACCGGCTCAATGCGACGGAGAACGCCCAACCGGCGCTGCTCACGGCCGGCGTCGCGATCTTCAGGTTGTGGCGCCGCCGGGGCGGCGGCGAACCGCTCGCGGTCTCCGGTCACAGTCTGGGGGAGTTCACCGCGCTCGTCGCAGCGCAGGCGCTCGATTTCCGCGCGGCAGTGGACTTGGTGCGCATCCGCGGCCGGCTGATGCAGGAGGCGGTGCCCGAGGGCGCGGGGGCCATGGTGGCGATCCTGGGACTCGACGACGCGCAGGTCGCGCAGGCCTGTCGGGTTGCGGCCGAAGGGGCAGTGGTCGAGCCCGTCAACTTCAATGCCCCGGGCCAGGTGGTCGTCGCCGGCGAGAGCGCCGCAGTCGAGCGGGCGCTCGAGGCGGCGAAGCGCCTCGGCGCGAAGCGCGTGGTGCCGATTCCGGTGAGCGTGCCTGCGCACAGCAGCCTCATGCGCCCCGCCGCCGAGCGGCTCGCGGCCCGGCTCGAGGGGCTTCCGATCACGAGGCCGCGCTATACCTACGTGAGCGCGGTCGATGCCGAAGCGCACGCTGATCCAGCGGAGATTCGCCGGCTGCTCGTGCGGCAGCTGTTAAGTCCCGTGCGCTGGCGCGAGACGGTGCGCGCGCTCGAGGAGCGCGGCATCGGCGAGTTGATCGAGTGCGGTCCGGGTCGCGTGCTGAGCGGTCTCAACCGTCGGATCGCGAGCCGGCCGGGTCTCAAATGCCTCTCCATCGAGGACGCTGCGTCGATCGATGCTGCCCTCGCCGCCTCGGGCGCCTCGGGCGCCTCGGCAGTAGGAGGATAAGAGAAATGCTGGAGAACGACATCGCACTCGTGACCGGCGCGTCCCGCGGCATCGGCAAGGCCGTCGCGCTCGCGCTCGCCCGCGAGGGAGCACGGGTCATCGGCACTTCGACGACCGCCGAAGGCGCGAGCGGTTTCGAGCGTGAGCTTCAGTCGCATGGATACAACGGCCGCGGGGCCTCGCTCGATGTTTCGAGCGAAAGCTCGATCGCCACGCTCCTCGCCGAGCTCGAGCGGGCCTCGCAGATGCCGACGATTCTCGTGAACAATGCCGCCATCACGCGGGACATGCTGCTGCTGCGCATGAAGGACGAGGACTGGCAGCGTGTGCTCGAGACCAATCTCACCGCGGTGTTCCGCCTCTCCAAGGCCGTGCTGCGGCGGATGATGCGCGAGCGCCGCGGCCGGATCATCAACATCACCTCGGTCGTGGCGCTCACCGGCAATCCGGGCCAGGCGAATTATTCGGCCGCGAAGGCCGGGATGCTCGGATTCACCAAATCCCTTGCGCGGGAGATCGCCTCGCGCGGCATCACGGTGAATGCTGTCGCGCCGGGCTTCATCGACACCGACATGACGCGCACGATGAGCGAGGAGCAGCGCGCGGCGATCAGCGCGCAGATACCCCTAGCGCGGCTCGGGCGCGCGGAGGAGGTGGCGGCGGCCGTCGTGTTCCTCGCGTCCCCGCAGGCAGCCTACATCACCGGCGAGACGCTCCATGTGAACGGCGGGATGTACATGCCATGACGCGGCGCCGCGCTCGCCGCGGGCACTCGAGCTCGGCTGACCGGCGTTGGATTGCCGCCACAGTGCGGTGGAGCGCGCATTGGGCGCGCCGGGCGCGCTTGAGCGATGACCGCCCACGGATGTGGTACGAATGCCGAAACGCCCAACTAAAACAACCACTCCCGTCCGCGTCGTATGGCCTGTCGTATGGCCTCTCGTGGGGTGTTCCCCTACAATACCGCGCCCGTGCCGCCTCCAGCGCGCACGCGGTCCATCTAATTAAAGGATAGTCGCGTAATGAGCACGGTTGAGCAGCAAGTAAAGGCCATCGTCGCCGAGCAGCTTGGCGTCAAGCAAGAACAGGTCACGAACGACGCCTCCTTCGTCGACGATCTCGGCGCGGACTCGCTGGACACGGTCGAACTGGTGATGGCGCTCGAGGAGGAGTTCGAGATCGAGATCCCCGACGAGGAGGCCGAGAAGATCAAAACTGTCCAGCAGATCGTGGACCACATCGACGCGAAGGCGAAGGGCTGAACGCGCCCGCCAC
>JBOHZR010000395.1:0-12861 GCA_050738595.1 Steroidobacteraceae bacterium
CACCAGATGGAAGCGATCGAGATCGTTGAGCACCGCCATGTCGAAGGGCGTCGTGATCGTGCCCTCCTCCTTGTAGCCGCGCACATGCAGATTGTGATGATTGGTGCGCCGGTAAGTGAGCCGGTGAACGAGCCACGGATAGCCATGGAAGGCGAAGATGATCGGCTTGTCCCGCGTGAACAGCGCATCGAACTCGGAGTCCGGCAGGCCGTGCGGGTGCTAGCTCGCCGGCTGCAGCTTCATGAGGTCCACCACGTTGATGACACGGACCCGCAGCTCGGGAAAGTAGCCGCGCAAGAGCATGACCGCCGCCAGAATCTCGAGCGTCGGAACGTCGCCCGCGCAGGCCATGACGAGGTCCGGCTCATTCCCGCCATCGTTGCTCGCCCACTCCCAGATGCCGATGCCCGCCGTGCAGTGGCGCATCGCGGCCGCCATGTCGAGCCACTGGGGCGCCGGATGCTTGCCCGCGACGATGACGTTGACGTAGTGGCGACTCCGCAGACAATGATCGGCGACCGACAGGAGGCAATTCGCATCGGGCGGCAGGTAGATGCGGATGATCTCGGCCTTCTTGTTGGCGACGTGGTCGATGAACCCCGGGTCCTGGTGTGTGAATCCGTTGTGGTCCTGCCGCCAGACGTGGGAGGCCAGCAGATAGTTGAGCGAGGCGATCGGGCGGCGCCAGGGGATCTGGCGCGTGACCTTGAGCCATTTGGCGTGCTGATTGAACATCGAGTCGATGATGTGCGTGAACGCCTCATACGTATTGAAGAGGCCGTGCCGGCCCGTGAGCAGATAGCCCTCGAGCCAGCCTTGGCACTGATGCTCGGAGAGCACTTCCATGATGCTGCCCGTGGGCGCCAGGTGCTCATCTCCTGGAACGCTCTTCGCGGTCCATTGCCTCGCGCTCGCTTCGAACACGGCCGAGAGGCGATTGGAGTCTGTCTCATCGGGGCCGAAGAGGCGGAAGGTCCTCGGGCTCTGGTTGAGCTTGATCACGTCGCGCAGAAACCGACCGAGGACGCGCGTATCCTCGGCATCGACGGCGCCGGGCGCTCGGACGGTGACCGCATAGTCACGAAAGTCCGGCATACGCAGATCGCGCAGCAGCGCGCCGCCGTTCGCACGCGGGTTCGCACCCATCCGGCGATTGCCCTTCGGTGCGAGCTCCGCGAGCTCGTGCCTCAATCGCCCGCGGTCATCGAACAGCTCCTGCGGCCGGTAGCTGCGCATCCACTGCTCGAGCTGCTGCAAGTGCTGCGGATTTGCGCGAACCTCCGCAAGCGGCACCTGATGAGCGCGGAAGGTGCCCTCCACCTGCAGGCCATCGACGACCTTCGGTCCGGTCCACCCCTTTGGAGTCTGCAGCACGATCGCCGGCCAGCGCGGGCGGCGCTCGAAGCCCCTCGCGCGCGACTCGGATTGGATCGCGCGGATCTGCGCAACGACCCGATCGAGCGTGGCCGCCATCAGCTGGTGCATCGTGGCGGGATCCTCACCGGCTACGACGTACGGCTCGTAGCCGCAGCCCGTGAGATAGTTCTCGAGCTCCTCGCGGTCGATGCGCGCCAGGACGGTCGGATTGGCGATCTTGTATCCGTTCAAGTGCAGGATCGGCAGCACCGCGCCGTCGGTCGCCGGGTTGAGCCACTTGTTGCCCTGCCAGCCGGTTGCGAGCGGCCCTGTTTCCGCTTCGCCATCCCCCACCACGCAGCCGACGATGAGATCCGGGTTGTCGAACACGGCCCCATAGGCATGCGCGAGCGAGTAGCCCAGCTCGCCGCCCTCATGGATCGAGCCCGGCGTCTCGGGCGCGACGTGGCTCGGAATGCCGCCGGGAAAAGAGAACTGCTTGAAGAGGCGCTTCAGTCCGAGCTCGTCCTGGGACACATCGGGATAGAGCTCGCTGTACGTGCCCTCGAGATAGGTGTTCGCGACCAGCGCCGGCCCGCCGTGGCCCGGGCCGGAGATGTAGATCATGTCGAGGTCGTATTGCTGGATGACCCGGTTCAGGTGGAGATAGATGAAGTTCTGTCCGGGCGTGGTGCCCCAGTGGCCGAGCAGTCGAGGCTTGATGTGCAGCGGCGTGAGCGGCGTACGCAGCAGCGGATTATCGAGGAGGTAGATCTGTCCAACGGAAAGGTAATTCGCCGCGCGCCAGTAGGCGTGCATGCGCGCGAGCATTTCCGCCGTCAGAGGTTGATCGGAAGCTTCGCGCCCCTCGGCCGAGTCATGCGTGGACGCTGCAAGCCGTTGCATCTGCCGTCTCCTTTCAACGCCGTCCGCCGTGCCGTGGTCGCGCTCGTTGCGCCGCATCGGCGGCAGCCGCGCGATTCGGTGCTACAGCCACGCGGTCGCTCATCTCCCCCAATGTCCGCTCCAGGGCGTCGCTGCGGGCCGTATCCACACGGATCGCTTCGATCTGCTCATCGGGCGCGAGTGGCTCGTTGTGCGCGATCTGCCACTGAAGCACCTCGAGGTCGGCTTCGGATGCATCGCGGCGCACACGGTCCCGCTCCACGATGCGCGCCCGGAGCACCGGCTCGGACGCCTCGCATTGGATCAAGCGAAGCGGCACGCCGTGGCTCGCCGCGAGCTCGACGAAGCGAGTGCGCTGGGCGCGTCGCAGGAACGTGGCATCGATGATCACCGAAATACCCCCACTGAAGACATCCTCCGCATCGCAAGCGAGCTCCTCGTACAGCGCCGTGCTCGCCTCGCTGCAATACAGGCCTTCTCCGACGCGCGCATGCGACGCGGCACTCTCAGTCAGACCCGCTCGCCGCTTGCGCTCGACGTCCGAACGGATATGCACGGCCGAGAGCCGCTCGGCGAGCTGACGCGCGAGCCACGTCTTGCCGGAGCCCGAGAGGCCGGCCATGAGCAGCAAGCGGGGGGTCTTCGCGGCGAGCGCCTCCGTCGCAACCTCGAGGAGCCGTGCATGCTCCCGGCGCAGCGCGTCGGCCTGTGCCGACTGCGCATCCGGCGCCGCCGACAAGGCGGCGACCTTCGCTCGCACGAGTGCTCGGTGCGCCGCATAGAGGCTGAGCACCCGGCAAGCGTGATAATCCCCGCTCTCGGCGAGGTAGCCGGCGCGCAATGCCTGGGCGTGAAGAGGCCGTCGGCGAGCCTGCAAATCGCTCCACAGAAAAGCAAGCTCGTCGGCCACATCGATCCAGCGGAATGCCGGTTCGTACTCCAGGCAGTCGAATGCGACGAGCCGGCCGCCGATGCGCACCAGGTTCCGGCAATGCAGATCGCCATGGCACTCGCGAATTCTCTCGTGCGCCCGCCGTGCTCCCATCGAGAGCGCAGAGGCCGCGAGCCTCTCCTCGAAGGCGTTCCGCAGCGCGAGCACGTCCTTCGCCTTGCCGAAAACGGCTGAGGCGTCTGCACAGTCGAGAAGATTGCGGATGAGCTGCGCGTGAATCTCGGCCGGTGTACCCCACTTGGCTGCTGCCGAAGCGGCCGGTAGTCGGGCATGAATCTGCGCGAGCGCGCGACCGAACGCTTCGAGCTCGTGCGCCTCGATGCGCTCTGCGTCGAGCAGCCGGTCGAGCTCGCCGGCGCGCGAGAATCGCCGCATCTGCACGGCGAATTCGCTGGCCCCGTTCGCATCACCGCCATCGTCGGCTTCCATACGGACGCTGCCGTTCGCCGCGACGACTCTGCACATCCCGCAGTACAGCTCTGGCGCGAACCGGTGGTTGAGGCGCAGCTCCTCCTCGCAGAAGAATCGCCGGCGATCGAGCGAGGTGAGATCGACGAATGGATAGCGCACCGGCCGCTTGATCTTGTACGCGTGCTCTCCGGCGAGCAGCACCCAGGAGATGTGTGTTTCGATGAGCTCGACGGTGTCGACCGGATGCGGATACGCCTCGCGGTTCAATAGACCCGCAAGCGCGCTCGGGAGAGATGCATTCATGCCATTGTCGCAGGCCACGTGGCCGCCACGATGTCTCAAGCGGCCCGCCGAGGCCATACGCACATTGCGCACCGGCCGGCATGATCGAACGGAGGCGCTAGAGAATTGTTCCGCCCCGGGCGCTCGACGTCGTGCCGGTCCGAGGGATACGGCACTTCGACGAGCCGCAAGGCCCGTCGGACCGAACGCGGTGATCGGTCACCCGATACGGCGCGGCGATCGTCCGCTCAGCCTGCGGCGCCTCGCACCGCCGCCGAGGACGCACTGCGCCCGCGCGTCAGCGCATCCACGCTCCACGGACCGGGGCCCGCCGCCCACAGATACAGAAAGCTGAAGCAGAACAGCACCGCGAGGTCGCCGCCGTTGAGAATCGGCAACCAACCTCTCGGGAAATGCATGTAGAAGAAGGCGACCGCCATATCGCCGGACAGGATGAAAGCGACCGGACGGCTGAACAGTCCGATAGCCAGCAGGATGCCGCCGACCAGCTCGATCACTCCCTGGACGCCCATCAAGGACATCAGGTGCAGGTGTGCGAACATCGGTTGAGCCGGAGCATGCAGAAGCTTCGCGGAGCCATGCTGCAGGAACAGCAGCGCCGCCACGATGCGCAGTATGCTGCGCACTTGCGGTGACCACGCCTCTAGACCCGTTCGTCCGTTATTCATAAGTCCCCCCCCAGTTGTTGTTATCGACGAGCCGCTGAAGCCATCCATCATCTCTCCACGGGGCGAGCGGGTCAAATTCCACGGCCGGGATCGTTGCCCAGGGCCGCAGTCCTCACCCCGGGCCGCAGTTATCCCCATCCGAGCGGCTGGTCGGCCGGTTTGACCTTCATGAACGCTTCGAGCGTGGGAATGCGCTGTGTCTTGATGCCTACGCCGAATACCGTGGCCCGATTGTTGCTGCCGGCCAGGCTCACAAAGCGAGAGCTCGAGAGGGCGGGCGCATCCGCGCTCGCCCGGTCCCGTAGGGAGTGAGCGCCATGAATGCGCTGGAATCGGACACGGTCCGGCAAACGCTCGGTAAACCCGCTGTTCACCGGCAATGGATCGATCATTACTACCACGCGGAGAGCCCTCTTTACGAGGCGGCGTTCAACCGCATCATCGCGCTGCTCGCCCCTCACCGGACGGCGACTTTCCTCGATGCCGGCTGTGGTGATGCCACGCAGACGATTCGGCTCGCCAGGCGCGGCTACCGCGTCGTCGCGCTCGACTTCTCGCAGTACGTCCTCGGCGAGGCTCGAAAGAAGGTCGCCGGATGCGGCCTCGACGATCGGGTGCGCATCGAGCACGGCAGCCTGCTTCGCCTCCCCTTCGCCGATGGCGCGTTCGAGTACGTGCTCTGCTGGGGCGTGCTCATGCACATCCCCGAGCTCGAGACGGCCATCGCGGAGCTCGCCCGCGTCGTCAGGCCGAACGGCTTCGTGATCGTCAGCGAGAACAACATGTGGTCGGTCGAAGCTCTGCTCGTGCGGATCGCCCGCCGCCTGTGCGGCCGATCTCTCGTGGGACGCCTGCGCGGCAAGGAGCCTGCGCGGCTGCGAGTGACCCCGGCAGGGGCGGAGTACTGGCGGCAAACGGATGCAGGCCCGCTCATTTGCCGCGAAGCTCGCGTCCCCTGGCTCATTGCGAAGTTCGCGAGCCACGGTCTCGCACTCCGCGCTCGGATGCCCGGGGCCTTCATCGAGCGTGACGCGGAGCTTCCAACCCGGCAGTTGAGGCACTGGACCCGCAGGCTCAACCTGGCGTGGTTCAACCACGTGCGGCTCCCCGGACCGGCGAGCGCCAACATACTGCTGCTGCAGAGAATCCGCAGTTCCGCAAGTCGTTCGGGCTGAGAGCGCCTCGCTTGCGCTCACCCTTGTGTTGCCACCGGCGTCGTGCGGTCATTGCGCGGCGTATCGCACTGCCCCGGGGGCAAGGATTTCCATGCAGGACGCCGACCGGAAGCAACTCCAAGCGCTCTCGAATCACCTGCGTGAGCACCGCGACACGTTGCTCGAGCGCTGGCGTGAAGCGGTTCGCCGAGATCCCGAGCTCACGACGAGTGCGACCCTGTCCGGGCCTCAACTGGACGACCACATTCCGAAGGTCCTGCAAGACTTCGAGCACCGGCTGCGAGCCGAGCATGCGCTCGAAGCGGCGCACGTCGACATCGAACAGCGTCGGGACGCTGCAAAGCATGGCATGCACCGTTGGCAGCAAGGCTACGACATTCGCGAGACGATGCGCGAATGGGGACACCTGCAGAGCATCGTGCTGGGCGAGCTCGACCGCTATGCCGAGGAGCATCCGCAGCTCGAACGCGGCGTGATCCCAACCGCTCGCGAGAGCCTGTGCACACTCTCGATGGAAGGCATCTGCGAGAGCGCGGCGCGCTACGTGAGGCTGCAGCAATCGGCGGCTGCCGGCCGCGTGCGCGATCTTGAAACGTCCCTGAACGCCCTGCAGGTGCTCGAAAACGAGCGCGCGGCGCTACTGCGCGAGACCGCCCACGATTTGCGCGGAAGCGTCGGCGTCATTGCGAATGCGACCGCGCTGCTTGCGCGAACGGAGGCGAGCACGGTCGATCGCGGTCGTTTCTACGATCTCCTGCAGCAGCGGATCCAATCCATGGGCGCCTTGCTCACCGACCTCGTGGAGCTCGCGCGACTGGAAGCCGGGCAAGACCCGCTCAACGTCGAAGCGTTCGATGCTGCCGAGCGGATCCGGGAGTGCTGTGACCTGCTGCGGCCGCTTGCCGGGGAACGTGGGCTCTTCTTGAAGTGCGAGGGACCGGGCACCCTTCCCGTCGAAGGCGATGTCCTGAAGCTGCAGCGAATCGCCCAAAATCTCCTGTTGAATGCTTTGAAGGCAACCGAGCGAGGCGGCATCGTCGTCAAGTGCTCCGTCGGCTCCGGCGCCGAGGGGAAGCACTGGGTGCTCTGCGTCCAGGACACCGGCCCGGGTTTCGCGCTGCAGTCGGCGAGCCGGCTACGGCACGCGCTCAAGCGCGCCACGCAAGGCGCCCACGAGAACGACAGCCAGCCAGCCGCCAGCAAGTGGAGGACCGGCGCGGCGCCGGCCAGGAACGTACTGCCATCGGCTTGCGATCCGTGCACGGCTGCCTTGCCGTCAGGGGAAGGCATCGGCCTTTCGATCGTCAAGCGCCTCTGCGAGGTGCTTCGGGCGACGATCGAACTTCAGACCGCGCGCGAGGAAGGGACGACGATCCGTATCCTGTTCCCGCTCCGTTATGTGGCAGGCAGCGCCTCCCGCAGCTGCGAGTAGTCGGTGGCTCTCGGGCCGCCCCGTCAGCGGAAATCGAGCAGCGGCCCGAGCGGAACCACCCCGCTCGGGTTGACGCTGCGAATCGAGTAGTAATTCTCCTTGTAGAGCTGCACCTCGACGGTCTCCGCGATGCCCGGTTCGGCATAGAGGCGCTTCGTGTAGCGCCAGATCGCCGGGTACTCGTACACGTGGCGCAGATTGCATTTGAATAGCGGGTAGTAGGCGCAGTCGAATCTCACGAGCGTCGGGAAGAGCCTCCAGTCGGCCTCGGTCTGTCGATCTCCGAGCAGATGCGGCTCGCGCGACAGCGTCGTCTCGATCCAGTCGAGTGTCTCGAACATGCCGCGCAGCGCCTGCTCGTACGGTTTCTGCTCGGTCGCAAATCCGCAGCGGTATGCCCCGTTGTTGACGGAGGTGTAGATACGCTCGTTGACCGCATCGATCTCGGGCGCGAGCTCCTGCGGGTAGTAGTCGGTGCGCTCTTGCGTGAACGCGGCGAACTCGCGGTTCAGCATCCGGATGATCTCGGAGGATTCGTTGTTGACGATTGCGCCGGTCTTCTTGTCCCACAGCACCGGCACCGTGCAGCGTCCCGTGAATGCCGGTACCGCGCGCACATAGACCTCGTAAAGGAAGCGCGCGCCGGTCACCGGATCGGGCGTGCGGAACGACCATCCGCCCGGCCCGAGGGCATGGTTCACGTAGGAGACGGAGATCACGCGCTCGAGCTTCTTCAATTTCAGGAAGATCATCACGCGATGGCACCACGGACAGCCGAACGCGAGATACAGGTGGTAGCGTCCCGCCTCGGCCGCAAAGCCGAAGCGGCCGGCGGAGGTGATCCTTTCGCGGAACGTCGCGGCCGTGCGGTCGAAGGCGCCGCCGCGGCCGCGCGTGTCGGTCGCCTGCTCGTCCCAGCGCCCCTCGATCAGCATCCCCATGCCGGAATCTCCTCCCGAGGCCTACCGGTGGCCGCGCTGCAGGTCCTCGAGCTTCGCCTTCAGTGCATCGAGCTTCTCTCCGGCTGCGCCGAGCTTGCCCGCCGCCGTGAGGCGCTGGTAATCCTCGAGGTCCTGCGCGGCATCATGGATCAGCGCCGCTGTCTTGCGGGCCGAAGGGCCGGCAGCCGGCTGAGCAGCTCCCGAGCCGGGGAGCGAAGCGGCCGCGCCGGGTGCGGGAGCGCCCGTCTGCTGCGGCCCGCCCGCGGCTCGCGCCTGCACGCTGAGCGTCGAGGGCGCGCCGCCGAACAGCGCTGCCATGGCGGTCTCGAAAGTTGGCCCATAGGCGAGCCGGTCCTGCAGCGCGAGAACGACCAGGCGCAGCTCCGGCATCGGGCTGCGCGCGGCCTGCAGATAGATCGGCTCGGCGTACAGCAGCGCCTGCCCGATCGGGATGACGATCAGATCGCCGCGGCGGACGTGCGAGCCCTGCTGGTTCCAGAGCGAGAGCTGCCCGGAAAGCTGTGCATTCTGATCGATTCGAGCTTCGATCTGCAGCGGCCCATCGACGAGCTTGGTCTTCGGGAAGTCGTAGGCAACCGCTTCGCCGTAGTGCGCCCCGTCGCTGCGGCCTGCGATCCACCCGATCAGGTTGTTCCGGTTCGCAGGCGTGAACGGCAGGATCGCAATGAATTCGGGCGTGCTCTCCCCCGGGAGCGTCATGAGCACGTAGTTCGGGTCCATGATCTGCTGGCCGGAATCTCCCGATCCGATCTCACTCGCGATGGTCCACAGGTCCTCGCGGTTGTAGAACACGTCCGGATCGGTCATGTGGTAGAGCCCGTACACGTACCCCTGCACGCTGAGCAGCAGCTCGGGATAACGGACGTGGGCGCGCAGGTCCGAGGGCATCGCAGCGGCATCCTTGAAGAGCGAGGGAAAGGCCGAGCGGTAGGCCCTGATGATCGGATCGGCCGGGTCGAAGACGTAGAACGTCGTCGTGCCGTTGTAGGCATCGATCACGACCTTCACGCTGTTGCGGATGTAGTTGAGCTCCCCGTCGCCGAGCGCATAGCGCGTCGAGTACGGGTAGGTATCGGAAGTCGTGTACGCGTCGATGATCCAGTACAGCCGCCCTGAGCTGCTCACCACGAGGTAGGGGTCCGGATCGAGCGTGAGGAACGGCGCGAGCTCGCGCACGCGCGAGCGTATCTGGCGGCGCATGAGCAGCCGGCTGTTCGGACCCACGTCGTCGTTGAACGGGATTTTCGTGATGTCGCCGCGGTCGTAGGCGATCAGCACGCGCCGCAGCAGCCCTCCGAGGCGGATGCCGCCGCTGCCGGCGTACGTCGTGAGGTTGTTCGTGTCGCCCTGCGGATAGTTGAACTCCTTCTGGCGCGTGTCGACGTACACATCGGTGTCGGTCGACTCGCCGAAGTAGATTTCCGGGCGTGTGACGGCGAGTCCGGGAATCGAGCTCTCGACCGGCATGTTCGCCAGAACGAGCTCGGGCAGCCCCTCGGGCGTGAAGCCATTGACGGGGTTCATGGTGACCCCATAGCCGTGTGTATAGATGAGCTTCTCGTTGATCCAGTTGCGGCTGCTCGGCGGAAGCTTCTCGATGTCGAGCTCGCGAGCCGCGAGCATCATCTGGCGGACCCGGCCGCCCAAGCGATAGCGATCGATGTCGATGTCCGGAAAGTCATAATAGGTGCGAATCTCCTGGATCTGCCGCAGGGTGTCCTGCAGAGCCCGCCAGTCCCACAGGCGAATGTTCTCGAGCGTCGTCTGATTCTCCGGCGCCTCGACCGCCTTAAGCCCGGCGTCGGCAGGAAAGGGGTGCCGCTCGATGCGGTCCAGAGCGTACGCGGCACGGGTCATCTGGATGTTGTGTGCGATGAATGGGCGCTCGCGCTCGAGCTGGTTCGGCTTCACGATGAAGCCGCTCACGTAAGCAGCGATGGCCTCGACGGCGAGCCAGCACACGACCGCGGGGACGATCGATGAGACGAGCCAGCGCGGATCGGGAAGCCGGACCACGCAGATCGCCGCGTAGATCGCGCCCGCGAGCAGCGCGAAGCACACCACCATGAGGCCGCCGAGCATCACGTGCGCGTCGGTATAGCTGACCCCGGAGAAGATGGTGCCCTCGGCGAAGAGCCGTTCGAAGCGAGCGAGATACGCCTTGGCGGCGAGCACGAGGAGCAGGATCGCGAGGGCCGCGGACAGCCTCCGCCACGCGGTCGTCTGATCCGCCAGGGAGCGGCGCACGGGAAGCATGCGCGCCGCCGCCGTCAGTCCGAGGAAGGCAGCTGCCAGAATGCAGGCGATGATCGCGAGCATCAGCAGCCAGCCGACGATGAGCTCCCAGACCGGCAGCGTGAACAGATAGAAGCCGAGCGGCCGCTGGAAAATCGGATCGAGCGGCAGCCCCCCCTGCGGGCCGAACCACCACAGAGCGAAGCTCGACCACTGCGTGGCCATGCTCACCCCGACCTCGACGGCGATCGCGAGAGCGGCGATCAATGCAGCGAGATTGAGCAGCGGCCCGATGGGAATCGTGAGCCGCTGGCGATTGACGAGGATCGTACCCTCGACCAGCTCATCGAGCCGCGGGGGCGCGAGCGCCCGGTAAGCCCCATACAGTGCCGCGAAGGTGGCCACGGCGAACGCGCCGAACACGGCGAACTCGAGATCGATCCGTGTCCAGAACACCCGAGCGTAGCCGAGGGAGGTGAACCACAGCGCCTCGACGTAATAGGACACCGTGCTCGAGAAGCCGTAGAGCACGACGGCGAGCGCAACGGCCAGCCACAACAGCAAGTGCGCCCGGCGAGGACGCGGGTGGCGCGGCAGCTTCGCGCCGAAAGACTTGTCGCTGAAAGGACCCGGACTCATCCGCAGACCCCCGATCGGACGCCGCATGATGCGGCGCGCCCTCAATACTACGCCGGGGTGTCGGCTACTGCAGGTCTCGCGCCAGCTCCCTCAGGCGCGGGCGGCGCGGGCGGCGCGCGCGATGAGCACGGCGTTCGTCCCGCCGAACGCGAACGAGTTCGACATCACGCTCTCGAGCTTCACGCCGGGGCGCGCCGCATTCGCCACGTAGTCGAGGTCGCAGTCGGGCGCGGGCACTTTCAAATGCATCGTCGGCAGCAGCACGCCGCGCTCGAGCGTGACGAGCGCCAGAGCGAGCTCGAGCGCGCCGGTCGCGCCGAGCAGGTGACCGTGCATCGATTTGGTCGCGCTCACCGGGATGCGATACGCACGTTCGCCGAACACTTCCTTGATCGCCGCGCTCTCCACGCCATCATTCGCGAGAGTGCCCGTCCCGTGCGCGTTGATGTGATCGATCTGCCCGGGTGCCATGCCCGCGGAGCGCAGCGCCGCGTCAATCGCCGCGACCTGCCCCGCGACGCTCGGGCGCGTGATGTGCGCCAGATCCGTCGACAGACCGAAGCCCGCGAGCTCCCCGCGGATGGGCGCACCGCGCGCGGCCGCGCGCTCGAAGTCCTCGAGCACGATGAGCGCAGCGCCCTCGGCGAGCACCATGCCGCAGCGATTGCCGGCGAAGGGCTTGCACGACGCGGAGACATCGGCAGGGTCCTCGCGCGCGAGCGTGTGCAGCGCTTCCCAGGCCTTCAGTGAGCCATAGGCGAGGGGTGCTTCGGCCCCCCCTGCGATCGCGAGATCGAGCTCGCCCCTTGCGACTCGGCTCCACGCCTCCCCAATCGCGACGGCCGCCGAGGAGCAGGCCGTCGAGTACGTGAGGTTCGGTCCCGTCACGCCGAATTCCGCCCCGACCCAAGCGGCCGCGGCGTTGTTCATGCCCATGAGGACCGCGAAGGGGTTGAGGCGCTCGGAGCCGCCGCCGTAGCACGCGCGATAGCCATCGTCGGTCGTGCGCGCCGCCCCCATGCCGGTGCCGAGAAAAACGCCCATGCGATCGGGCGCGAATCCCGCGTCCCCGGCGTGCGCCAGGGACATCGCCTGACGCGCCGCGACGACCGCGAACTGGCTCACCCGGTCGAGCATGCGAAGCCGCGGCGGCTCGAAATGCGCCTCTCCCTCGAACTTCACGCTCGCCGCGATGGGCGCGGACAGTCCCTTGGCCCACGGCGCCTCGAGCCGGCGGATGGCCGATCGGCCGGCGGTCGCAGTCTCGAATGCTTCCTCTGCCGTGTTGCCGAGAGGCGAGAGGACGCCGATCCCGGTGACGGCAACCCGTCTCATGCGGGCCGCTCGCGTGAGGCTTGCAGAGGCATTTCCTCGGCAGGGACGGCGGGAGCTGCGGACCGCGACGCACCGGGCGGGCGTGCCGCGAGGACTTCATCGACGTAGCGGACGGCATCGCCGACGGTGCGCATCGCAACCGGCTCGTACGGGAGAGAGATCTCGAACTCCTCCTCGATGAAGAACAACAGCTCCGTCATGCCGAGCGAGTCGAGACCGAGCGCCTCGATCGGCTCATCGAGCGTGATGCGATCGCGCGGCACGCGGTAGCGCTCGTCGAGGATCTTCTCCAGCCGTTCCAGCGTCGTCATGAGGGTTGCTCCGCAGGAGGTGCAGCGGCGGCCACGCCGCACCTTCAGCATCCGGCATACCCGGAGGATTCCGAGGCCGCTCCCTGCAGGTGAGTTACGCGTAACGCTTGACATCCATACTGGTAACGTCTATGGTGCCTGCCGATCGTTACTTGTAACGACAATCGATGGGATAG
>JBOHZR010000396.1:0-3509 GCA_050738595.1 Steroidobacteraceae bacterium
AGGAGGACCTGCTCAACACGAATCGCAACGTGCTCATCGGGCTCGGATTGCTCACGCTCGATATCTTCGGGACGGCGACCGTCGTCGGCGGCCTGCCGTGCACGCCGACTTCTCCAGGCTCCCTCGACGTCGCGGTCGGCCCGGGGCGCATCTACGCTCTCGAGCCGGTCGATGAGAGCGCGTATTCCTCCCTCGCCGCCGACACGACCGATGACATCGTCAAGCAAGGCATCAACCTTGCAGCGACTGACCTTTCCTGTCCGGCGCCCGCGACGGCAGGCTACTCGATCAACTATCTGATCGAGGCGATCTACGAGGATGAGGACGCCGATGAGGTGGTCCTCTCCTACTACAACGCCTCCAATCCCGGCAGCCCCTACTCCGGGCCCGGAGGGGATGCCAGCGCGCAGGCGACGCGCCGCGCCGGAATCGTCTCCCTGCAGGCGAAGGCGGGCGTGCCGGCCCCGACGGGCACGCAAACGACCCCGGCGGTCGACTCCGGGTACGTCCCGCTCTATATCGTCACGGTCGCACACGGTGAAAGCGCCATCGTAAGCGGGGATATCTCGGTCTACCCGGGGGCGCCTTTCATCACGGGGGCCTTTCTCACCGAGCCGCTGGCCGATGAGCGCTATTTGCAGCTCTCAGGCGGGACGCTGACCGGGGCGCTCACCGGCACGAGCGCCAGTTTCGCGGGCTTGACGATCAGCGGGACGAGCGCTCAGAGCGCCGCCGTACTCACGAGCGGTCTCGTGGCGAGTGCGCGCCTCGGCACCGGCACGGCGAGCAGCACGACATTCCTCGCGGGGAATCAGGCCTTCTCGCAGGTGCCCTTCTCGAGCCTCTCCGGCAGCATTGCGAACGGGCAAGTCCCCGCCAGCGCGGTAACACAATGGCAGGCCTCCCTGTCGATCGCCGGCTCCCAGATCACAGGCTCCATCGGCGCTTCCCTCATCGGAAGCGGCCTCATTGCGAGCGCGCGCATCGGGGCGGGAACCGCAAACTCGAGCACGTTCGCCCGGGGCGATCAGAGCTGGGCCGCCGTCACGTTCGCGAATCTCTCCGGCAGCATCGCCAACGGACAGGTGCCCGCGGGCGCCGTGACGCAGTGGCAAGCCTCCCTGTCGATCGGGGCAGGGCAGATCAGCGGAGCGGTCGCCGAGGCGAACAAGATCGCATCGAACGGGGGATATGCCACCTTCAACTGGTCCGGGCAGAGCGGTCAGCCCAGCTGGCTGTGGGGATCGAACGACGGCAACACGTTCTACGTCTGGAACCCCGCCGACTTCAGCGTGAGCGAGCTACAGGGCTACGCGCCCTCCACCTCCGCGGTGCCGAACACGGTCGCGGTGCGCGATGGATCGGCGTATCTCTGGGCGAACTATTTCAACCAGTCCTCCGGGCAGAACGAGAACCCCTCGATCTCCCAGGTCATGGTGACCAATAACACGGACGGCTTTCTGAGGAAGGCCTCCCTCGCCTATTTCCTCGAGCAGGCGATGCTCTCCGGAGCCGTGACGCTGCAGGCCGATCCGGGCGGCACGCCGGGGAGCGGCGCTGCCGGCTCGCTCGTTCTTTACTACTGAGAGCGGCTGTCACGTGGCCCGATTCTTCGAGCGCGACGCAGGAGGCAATGCGCGGCAGATCAGGCGCTTTGCCGTGCGAGATTCGGGTGGCACCGCCCGGCAGCTCCGGCGCGCTTTCGTGCGCGATGGCAGCGGAGTGCCGCGGCTCATCTATCAACTGCTCTACAGCGGCACCCTCATCGCCGGGGAGGACTCTACCCAATCCCCGCCCAGTTTTGCGGTCGGCTATCAGGTGAGTCTCATCGGTTCCCTGACAGGCGGGGGGACACTTGCCGACGGGCACACCATCGTGCAGCTCATCGATGGGTCGGAGAACAATAGCCCTCCACTCGGAAGCATCCAGATCAGCGGCTTCTCATCTCAGCCGCCGCTGTCCTACTTCAGTGCGCTCACCATCAACGGGGCGACCTATCTGAGCTCCGCCGCGACGTTTAGCTACCTCAACGGCCGTGCGGTATGGGGATGGTCGCAGCCATTCAACCTGGGCAATGGCGAGAGCTATTCGGTCCTTCTCTCATGAGCGCCGCCACGGGGGTCAAAGCAAAAATGCTCGAACATGTCAGCCCCTGGATGCCCATCGCGGCGGTGATTGTCGGGGTCATCTCGACGGCGCTCCTGGCGATCGTCGGGTTTCTCGGCCGACGCATCTTGAGCCAGTTCGATGGCCTTGAGCAGCGGATCGAGGGCAAGGTGAGCAAGGAGGAGCTCGAGGACGTCGAGCGCGACCTGGAGGATGCCCTCAAGGAATCCGAGCGGCGCTTTCGCTACGAACTCGCCGAGCTCAAACGCGAGAGGAGCGCGCGCGATGCGCAGCTCGATCAGAAGCTCGATCTGGGATTCCGCGGTGTGCACGAGCGCATCGATAGCCTCTACGAGCTGCAGGTACAGAAGGTGCCGAGCTGATGAAGCTCGCGATCGTGCGCGACTACGCCGTGCGCGATGCAGCGCTTGGGCAGCTCTCGATCGAAGGGGTCTTCGGCTTCGCCGTGCAAACGCTCGAACTTCCGTGGGTCCCTGACCCGGCAGGACCGGGGGGCATGCCCGGTCATTCTTGCGTGCCCGCAGGAACGTACGAGCTTGCTCTACATGACAGCAAGGAGCATCCGCGCAGCTTCGCGCTCGTGAATCCGGCGCTTGGGGTCTACCACATGGAACTGCCAAAGGGCATCACGATCGGTCGGACGTGCTGTCTGCTGCATGTTGCCAATTACGTCCGGCAGCTCCTCGGGTGCATAGGAGTCGGCCAGAAGCGCGTGCTCATCGCAGAGTCTTGGGACCTCGAGAACTCCGAGGATGCCTATCGCGCGCTGTGCTCGCATGTTCCGTGGATAGAGGGTCACGCCGTTTCTATCTCATACGCCGCAGGGATAACACCTTAGCGCGACGCACTCGCACCATTGGAGCGCTCGCGAGTAGCAGCGCAGCATCAGCGGCCGTGTAGCCGGATTTTATGGCTCTCCACAGAGAGCGATATGAGACGCCGCGCTCTGCGGCGAACGCCTTGAGGGAAAGGGAGCGACTCTCCGCCTCAACGCGCAGTGTGTCCCGCCTGTTCTGGGCCTGCTGCCGCGGCGTCGCCCAGCGGCAATTTCCTGGTTCGTAGTGCCCATCGTTGTTCGGAAAGCGATCGAGCGTCGTTCCCCGCGGACGCTCGCCCATGTCGGCGAGGAAGTTGCGGAAGTCTCGCCATCGCGCACAGACGGTGATGCCACGAGCGCCGTAGTTTTTGTAGCTGACCTGATGGACGTCGAAGCACCGCGCGATCATCGAAGCCCACGAGGCATACGTCGGGCTCTCGCGGTTTGAGCCATGCGCGTGCCCATGCTTGGTCGAAATCTCGCGGTTTAAACACCCGCAACTCCGCGAGTCACCGTTCATTAGAGATTTTGTCGCAGTCGCGCCGCTGTTTCCGCAGTCGCAGAC